>JBIOJT010000020.1:0-24363 GCA_044451055.1 Methylomirabilales bacterium (SeqCode) | reverse complement strand
GTTGTACGTGAGGATCGCGTGGGAGACGGCGGGCGTCGGGGTATATTCCTCCCTCCCCGCGATCATGACGTCCACCCCGTTGGCCGCCAGCACTTCCAGCGCGCTGGCAAGAGCCGGCACGGAGAGCGCATGCGTGTCCATGCCAAGAAACAACGGGCCATCGATGTGTTGCTGCTTTCGGTACAGGCAAATGGCCTGGGTGATGGCGAGGATATGCCATTCGTTGAAAGCGTTTTCGAAAGAGGAACCACGATGTCCTGAGGTGCCGAACGCAACCCGCTGCTCCGGCATCGAAGGATCAGGCGCCTCGGTATAATAGGCCGTGACGAGTTTCGGCACGTTAACCAGCATCGATGGTTCGGCCGGCTTCCCTGCAACAGGACTTACTTTCATGGTTCCCCTCTCAGATTCCGTGGCCGCGGCTCCGGTTGGGTCACCTTGTCGATTCGATGTTGATCCCGGGTCAGTTGTATGACACAAGGTCGTGGAGGGTGAACCCGTCGTGGGCCGTGACGAAGTTGATGCCGGCGGAGGGTCGCCAGCCGCCCGCCTCGTAGACATCGGAGCTGCCCGTGAAGCGATAGGCGAAGGCGCCCAATGTCTGCTTGGTCCCACGCCAGAAATCCCGCATGGCCCGGCTTCGGCCACCCGTGGAAACTGGCTGGCAAGCACGCGGAGATCCTGTGTGACGCCTGCCACACCGGAGGCCCCATGAAGCCGGCGAGCTGCCGCGGCTGCCATGACCTTCCCACCTCGGGCGCGCCGATGGCCTTCCTGGACTGCAAGCAATGCCACCTCAAAGAGCAGCAGGTGAAACCCCTGGCCGACTGCAAGGGCTGCCATGCCGCTCTGGGCGGCTTACACACGGCCGGGATGCATCCCTCCGCGGGCTGCACCGCCTGCCACAGTCCCCACACCTGGCTGCCGGCACCACGACAGACTTGTCTGACGTGCCATACGGATAAGGCCCGGCACTTCCCTGATCAACCCTGCGCCCAGTGCCACAGCTTCCGCGCCGTAGCGAAGTCTGCGGCCGCGCCCGCGCCGCCGCCAGTCACTTTCACGGGCGCAGCAGGCTCTCCGGGACCGGTCACGTTCGCCCATCAGATCCACCTCGCTCGGGGGCCCACCTGCAGCAACTGCCATCCGACGCTCTTCAAGATGCAGCCAGGAGGACTCTCACTCACCATGGACAAGATGGCCGCGGGGAAGTTCTGCGGCGCGTGCCACAACGGCAAGAAGGCGTTCAGTGTGATGAACGGCGACAAGTGTTTCACCGGCCATAAATCCTGAACGATCTGCCGCCCAGGCCGTCGATCCCACGTATCTGATGGCCCCGGCCCCGTTCGATCTCACCCGCGGGTCGCGGTCTCCCGGCAGGAGGCGTGCGCATCGTCCTTGTGATCTGAAAAGGCTCCATCCGCTTCTCCTGCGACGCCGTAGACTTTCTGGATGGCATCACCCAGTCCGCCGAGTCGAATCCATGGGAACCACAGGTCCCTCCTGGCCGAATCAGACCTGGTAGCAGGGACACGTGGCCACTACCGATTGGAGAAGAGAGCAGAAGCCGCCTGGGAGGTTCGACTTATCGCGCTGGGTATTGCGTCGCCGCGCACACATTTTGGGCCGTAAACCGCTCCATGGTGGCGGCAAGGGGATCGGGGCGGTCGACGGGAGTCGGCGGGTATTCGTAGAATAGATCAAAGCGGGCCTCGGTGCCTCTGATCGGCAGTTGCAGGTGGACCGGGGAGAATTCGTCTGTGTGGAGTATAATGGCTGGCAGGGCTGTAGCCTCCAGCACGAGATCATTCGCATCGACGCTGGTGACCCTCACCCCCAGAAACCGGACTTCTCGCCCGATATTCTTTGCGATCCCGTCGAAATGCAGCACCCGGGGCTCGGGCCGCGTGCAGTTCCAGTAAAGCGCTACTTCCGGTGTGGCCAACTGATGGGCAAAGGCCTCCGGCGGAGGCGCCATCACTGTGCCGGGGCCGATCGGAATATCTCGACGCTCGTACAGGCGGTCAACCCCATTCCCACCAGCGCCAGAACGCCGATCCGAACCCTCATCCCCTGTCGCATGATCGTTCAGCTCCCTACCTCTTACTCCGTCGGGATTCCGCTGCGCGGCGCGACGGGCGTAAGGAGGAGAATACGCATGCCCAATTTCCTGCATGCCCACCAATGAACGAACGAGCATATCGCCCTGGTGAAAGTATCCTAATGCCCTTAAGGGCAAAGCACAACCGGGCGGGCTCTCAGGATCTCTGTCCCTTGACTCTGCAGAAGGTGCGTGTTATGAGACTACCTGGCGCGACCGCGGCATCCCAACCGGTCGCCATGGGAAGGTCAAGATGGACTTTCTGCCGTTTGCAGTCGTCCCGACGCTGGTCGTCCTCATCATCCTTGTGTACCTGCTCGCCAGTGCCGTGAAGATCCTGCGGGAGTACGAGCGGGCGGTGATCTTTCGCCTGGGCCGGCTGTCCAAGGCCCTGGTCAATCCCGGGGGCACCGGCCACGGCCCCGGGCTGATCCTGCTGATCCCCGTCATCGACAAGATGGTGAAGGTGAGCCTGCGCACCGTGGCCATGAACGTCCCCTCCCAGGATGTCATCACCAAGGACAACGTCTCCCTCAAGGTCGATGCCGTGATTTACCTCCGGGTGATGGATCCCGAGCGGGCCGTGGTGGCGGTGGAGGACTACTTGTTCGCCACCTCCCAGATGGCCCAGACCACCCTGCGCAGCGTGCTGGGGCAGTCCGAGCTGGACGAGCTGCTCTCGGAGCGCGATCGGATCAACCAACTGCTCCAGCGCATCATCGACGAGCACACCGATCCCTGGGGGATCAAGGTGAGCGCGGTCGAGGTGAAGCTGATTGACCTGCCCCAGGACATGCAGCGGGCCATGGCCAAGCAGGCCGAGGCCGAGCGGGAGAAGCGCGCCAAGATCATCCATGCCGAGGGCGAGTTGCTGGCCTCGGAGAAGCTGGCGCAGGCGGGCCGCGTGATCGCCTCGGAGCCGGTCACCATCCAACTCCGCTACCCCCAAACCCTGACGGAGATCGGGACCGAGAAGAACTCCACCATCATCTTCCCGATTCCCATTGACATGCTCCGGGCCATCGTGGCGGAGAAAACACCGTCCTGATAAATAGCGCGCCATCCACTGTGATCCGCATGGTCTCGGTCCGATATTCCTCAACATTGTCCGTCGAGTAGATGTGGGGAATCCAGGTATGAGGGGCGGAGTGTCTTCGCCTCACGGCCGTCTCGATCAGCCCCACCGGCGCATGTTGGGGAGCCCCATAACTGGTTGCCCCCGAAGGCTAGCGGTCTCTGAGCTTTCGCCTGACGTTGACGGGACCATGGCGGGAACCCAGTCGCGATTGCGGATGGCCCCGTTTGTTTGCTAAGCTCACCCCATGCTTGATCTTCTCCGGAGGATTCGCCGCAGGCACCTCGCCAGCCGGCCGTTTCCCCAAGACTGGCTCGACATCCTGAAGAAACGCGTGCCCTTCTTCCCACGATTATCGGGGCCGTTGCGGGACCGCTTTCTCGAGTTCGTCACGATCTTCGCCCATGAGAAGGTCTTCACCCCGGCCGGCGGGATGGCGATCACCGACGAGGTCCGGGTGGTAATCTCTGCCTGCGCGGTTCGGCTCATCCTGCATCTGGACCTCTCCTACTATGACCGCCTCAGCGAAATCATCGTGTACCCCTACATCTACAAGCACCCAGCAGACGAGGCGGCCATTCTCGGAGAGGCCGATGACTGGGGCACGGTGGTCCTGTCCTGGCCGACAGTTCTGGCGGACCTAGCGCACCCGGGCCAGGGACACGACACTTCTTTGCACGAGTTTGCCCACAACCTTGACCGCATGGGGAACGGAACCTTTGACGGCACCCCCAGACTCGCATCCCGGGCAGCCTACCGACCGTGGGCGCAGGTCATGAGCCGCCATTTCCTGGGCCTCAGGAGAGGGGATAACGAGGACCGCTCTGTGCTCCGGATGTACGGGGCCACGAACGAAGCGGAGTTCTTTGCCGTCGCCACGGAAGCCTACTTCGACAACGCCCGGCTGATGAAACAGCTCCTGCCCGATCTGTACGCGGAACTCCGGGCGTTCTACGGCGGGGACCCGGCGGCAGAGGCTGGAGGAGATTCGCAGGCCGGCGGCGAAGGTCGGTAACCCGAGGCCCTACGAGGGAAATTGACGGCCATAGCCCGCCTGTGTGGGGCACGTAGGCTCGCCGGCCTTACGCCGCCACTTTCTCCGGATGATCCCCGCGATGGAGACCGCGCCGAATGGTCGGGGTCTGATCCGAGAATGCGACCGCAGCCGGTGGCCGATGTACGGGGCCGTTGGCAGCCCGGCCGGCGGCTCGGGGCGCACCGGCCCGAGGCGCGCATGCGGGCTGCCCCGGTTGTCGTGGCGTGCCCACTTCTGTCAGGAGCTGACGCAAGACCCCAGCCGCTGGCCGGAGGTCTTGCGCACCGCAGGAGGGTAAGGAGGCAAGGGAAACACGGATAGAGTGATCACGCGTCACGCCCATCTGGGGGCATCGGATCGAGCCTTGGCGGACGACGGGCTCGGAGCGTCCCCTTTCCCCAGCCGAACTGCCGCGCCGTGTTGCGTTACATGACTGGGCCCATGTAGACCGGCGGGATCTCCTTCACGGGGGCCGTGAGCGACAAGAAGGGCCTCTTCGAGGAGGCGAACCAAGGGACGCTACTCCTCGACGAGATCGGCGAGACCCCACCGACGATTCAGGTGAAGCTGCTCCGGGCGCTGCAGGAGCGGGAGATCCGACGCGTCGGGGCCACTAAAGGCGTCAGGGTCGATGCCCGGGTCCTGGCGGCCACGAACAAGAACCTGGAGAAGGCCGTCGCCGCGCGGGAATTTCGCCGGGATCTCTACTACCGCCTCAACGTTATCAATCTCCCGATCCCGCCACTCCGCGAGCGGCGGGAAGACATCTTCTCCCTCGCCCGACTCTTCATGGACCGCTACTCCAAGGCGCAGGGCAAAGAGATCCGGGCCATCTCGGCCGAGGCCCTGGACCTCCTCACTGCCTATCCGTGGCCGGGGAACGTGCGCGAACTGGAGAACGTGATCGAGCGGGCGGTCGTCCTGGCGACGCGTGATCGCATCACGATTGCCGAGCTGCCCCCGGCGGTCCGCAGCGGAGAGATCACGCCGGTCCTGGGTGAGTTGGCCGAGCCACGCTCGCTCAAGGAACTCGAGCGACGGGCGATTCTCGCCGCGCTCGAACGCCATCAGGGGAACCGGACCCGAGTTGCCAATGAACTCCAGATCAGCCTGCACACCCTCTGGCGAAAGCTGAAGGCCTATCAGGGCGAATCCAGGAAAGACTGACGAGTAGCGTGTGATTGCCATCCGGTATTCGGTGCTACCATATCGGCTCTCTGGGGTCATCCGAGGCTTCTCCCGTCAGGGAACAAATTTCAATGCCGTGCCGTCCCTGCCCCTGCCTGTTCCTCGGCGTCGCGCGGAACTCTTTTGGGCGAGACGCGGGACGAGGCCGATTGCGTTGTTCGCGTAGGCCGACCGGCAGAGGAGCAGGGGACCGTCTCGTCGAGCAGCTCTGTGAGGAGGCGTAGCAGGCGCTGCACCTCGCCTGGGTGGCGGAGAAAGAATCGGGCCCGGGTCCGCTGGCGGCGTCCAACGATCACGGAGATTCCCGTCTTCACTAGGGCGGCGAAGGCCGGCTCGTCCGCCGCGTCGTCCCCCAGGTAGATCACCACGGGGCGCGAACGCCCGCGAAGCCATCTCAGGATCCAGCGAACAGCCGCGCCCTTATCCCATGCCACCGGCGGGAGCACCTCGCGGCTCATCACCCCCTGGCGAATGCACACGCGACCGCTCCGAACTGCGGCGCGGACCGTATCCCAGAAAGTTCGAAGGACGCGGCGGCGAGCGGCCGGGGGAGCGCTACGAAAGTGCAGCGTCCAGGACAGCCCCTTGTCCTCGATCCGCACGCCTCGAAACTCACGCATGGCGTGATTCGTCGCGCGGCGCAACCCTCCCAATTCCTTCCGGGCCGCGAGGGCGCCGGGATGCCGGAAGCGGAGACCCCTCCCCTCGATCTCCAGCCCGTGATTTCCCGCATAGATGAGGCCGGGGACTCGGATCCGTCGGCGCACATCTCGCAGGGCGCGGCCCGAGACGACCGCCACCGTCCATCCCGGAGCGCAGGCCAGGCGACGCAGCAGCGCGCGTTGTTCCGGGGAGAGGTGCGCCGCGTCGGGGTGTGTGGTGAAGGGGAGGAGTGTCCCGTCGAAATCGAGGAACAGCACGCAGGAGCGCGCGCGGAGGGCAGCGGCAATCCTGGGCCAGACGGTGAAGAGGGCGACCGGCCCTTCAGACATGCTGGCGAACCTGGGCCATCTCCCGGAGAGCCGCACGAGCCCAGCGGTAGATGTCGTGCTCCCGGACCCAACCTTGGAGGCGGCGACAGCGCTCCCGCCGCTCCTCCAGAGGCATCTCCACTGCCCGCCGGATCGCCTCAGCGAATCCCGCCACGTCGTAGGGATTCATCAGCAGGGCGTCGCGCAACTCTCGGGCAGCGCCGGTGAATTCGCTCAAGATCAGGACGCCCGGATTCTCGTCCGGCTGTGCGGCGATGAACTCCTTGGCCACCAGGTTCATTCCATCATGCAGGGCGCTCACGATGCAGACGTCCGCCTGCGCCAGGTATGCCAGGATGTTGGGGTGATAGATGGGTCCGGTGAGGTAGCGAATCGGCTCCCAGCTCGCCCTCCCGTGTTTCGCGTTGACGGCGTCAACCTGCTCGCGAATCTCGGCCCACAGCCGCTGGTACGCGGGGAGATCCGTCCGACTCGGCATCCCGATGCCGAGGTAGACGAACCGGCCATGATATTCGGGGTGCTGCTCAAGGAAGCGATCGATGGCCTGCAGTCGGTCGGGGATCCCCTTGGTGTAATCGATCCGGTCCACGCCCAGCGCCAGGATGGGCGGGCGATTCGGAAACATTCGATGGAGGGCGGCCGTCTCCGCGGCGACCTCGGGGCTCTCCACGTCCCTCCGGATGCCGTCGTAGTCGATGCTGATGGGAAACGGTCGCACCAGGGTCGTGTGGCCACGGTACTGGATCGCGGAGTGCTCCTCCACCAACTTGGCCTCCAGGTCACCCACCACCGTCTTCAGGAAGTTGTCGCAATGGTACCGGATGTGGAAGCCCAACACGTCGGCGCCCAGCAACCCCTCCAGAATCTCCTGCTTCCAGGGGCAGATGCGGAACGCCTCGGGGTTCGGCCAGGGAATGTGCCAGAAGTGTCCGATGATGAGGTCCGGACGCGCCTCCCGGAGCAGCCTGGGGAGCAGTGCCAGGTGGAAATCCTGGACCCAGACGAGGGCGCGCCGCCCGCCCACCTCCTCGAGGACCGCCTGGGCGAACCGCTCGTTCACGGCACGATACATGGTCCAGTCGCCGGGCCGGAAGGTCGGGCGGACATGGACGATGTGGCAGAGAGGCCAGAACATCTCGTTGGAGAGGCCCAGATAGTACCCCTCCCATTCCTCCTTGCTGACCCAGATCCGCCGGAGGATGTAGGCCGGATCCCCGGGCGGAACCCGAACGCGGCCGGAAGGATCAGCCATTTGGCGATCGGGTTCGCCCCGGCCGGCGGCCACCCAAATGCCCCGGGCGACCCGCATCACGGGATGAAGAGCCGTGGTGAGGCCGCTGGCGGGGCGGACCGCGCGCATCCCGTCGGTATCCATGACGTGGGTATACGGCTCCCGGTTCGAGACCACGACCAGCAACCGATCCTGGAGGTGCTCGGCCAGAAAACGCGCCAGTGCCTCGCGGCTGGCGGACCCATTCTCGCCCGGAGTGAGTCCGCGCCAGCGGCGCCAGATTCGGCGCAAGGGGCCGTCGGTCCGGGGCGATGCTCCGAGGACTGCCTGGGGTCGCATCAGGCGCCGCCCTCCGGCGGGATGCCGCTGACCACATGCAGTAACATCAGGTAATCCGCCAGGTGCCTTGTGATGAGGAAATGTCGTCGGACGTGTTCCCGCGCGATGCGGCCGATCCGGATCGCCGCCTCGGGATTGTGGAGGAGGTAGCGAATCCGGTAGGCCGCCCCCTCGACGGAGTTCACGGTGTAGCCGGTCAGATCGTAAACGATCTGCACCGTGATCCCGCCGGCCGTCCCCGCAATGACCGGCTTGCCCTTCCACATCGCCTCGGCCACGGTGAGACCGAACCCCTCCCGGGTGGACTTCTGGAGCACCACGGTGGCCGCCCGCTGGAGGGCGTTGATCTCCAGGTGGGCGTCGGGGGGGAGTTCCAGCACGTGGATGTCCGGGTCGCGGCCCGCGGCCTCACGGACCTCCGCCAGCACGACCTGCCCCTCGGGATCGTCCACCGCCCCGCCTCCCGCCAGGACCAGTCGGCAGTCGGTGCGCCGCTTCACCATCCGATAGGCGTTGATCACGCCCACCGGATCCTTGAAGCGGTCGAACCGTGAGACCTGGAGGAGGATCGGTTTGTCCTGCGGGACGCCCAAGCGGCTCAGGATCCCCGCCACCTCCCGCTCCGCCAGCTCCCGGTTTTTGTCGCTCAGCGGATCGATGGACGGGTAGATGAGGTATTGCGGGATGGCCAGCCGCTGGGCGAATTTGGGCAGGGAGAAGACGGCCGCGTCGTACCGTTCCACGTAGCGCCGCAGGAAATTCCAGACCCGCCGCTGCGGACGCGAGGCGTCGATGTGGCAGCGCCAGACCCATTTGCCTCGGGTGTCCCGCCGCAGGACCAGGGCGGCCGGCTGCGGGTCGTGGATCATGACGAGGTCGGCATCCAGTGGCAGGCGCACTGCGTTCTGCCGATTGCATTCCAGGAAGGTTTCGTACATCTCATCGGTGATGACCTGTTCCTCCCCCTGGAGAGAGTTGTGGAACGCCTTGGTCACCCGAAAGAACTCCGGGTCTGCGTCCAAGACTTCCCACGACGCCTTGACCCCGAGATCGTTCAACAGGGGCACCATGCGCATGAGGATCTCCGCGACGCCTCCACCCCGGCGCGTGGAGTTGACGTGGAGAAAGGATCGGCCCTGCACCTTCTCGCTCAGTCGGCAAAGAAATTCCACGGTGCCCGGCGGGGCGACCTCACGGTAGGCTTCCAGGGTGGCAGCGTTCGTCATGGGATGCCCACACAATCGCGCACGCCTGCCGCGATGCCAGCAGGCCCATCACCGGGGGTTTTTCAGCTCGTCGTCGCAGAGTCGCAGGATTTCGGTTCGCAGCCGTTCCAGGCTCCCGGTGTAGGGGTCCACCCGGCTGACGGCCCCGGCCAGCGTGGTGCATCCCAGTCCCTCGCGCAGCCAGACCGCGAAGTCCGTCTCCGGGAGGGCGAGTCGGCGCGGAGCCTCGATGGTGTGGAAGTAAATGGCGCTGGGCTGGATCGCGGCCAGGCCAGCCCGGAATTCCTCGAGGCTGCCCGCGGTGACGCCTGTCGACACCTCGACGATTCGGGACTGAATGAAGTCGAACGGCTCGCCGAAGATCACCCTGGGCACGATAGTGAGATGGCTCAGGTGGTCATCGATGATGCTGAGAATCTCCTCGCGGAGCGCCTCGAGGGAAGGAAAGTCCAGTGGGCTCACCACTCCAAGGCGCTCCCCCAGCACCCGATCCCGGACCTGGATCGCCGCCCAGGTCGCAAAGTCGTTGGGATAGGGCGCCCCGACGAAGCCGTGCCGAAGGAAGTGCCCGTTGGTGTGATAGTGCACGCAATCCAGGGGTACCTCCGCCAGAATCTCCGCCAGCTCCCGCTCGTCGTCGGCGCGGAGGCCGAGGATCTGGATCAGCTCGCTGCAGGCCACGAACTCGAATCGGGTCATCGATTGGACTCTCCGACAGGACGGGCAGGCCGGCGTCGCAGCTCGGCGGCAGGTGCCCACTCGGCCGGACGCTCGGCGCAGTCGCACCCGCGTCCCCGGGCACAGGCCTGGCAGCAATACACGGGACCCCTCTGGGGCTGCGGAGTCCAGAGGGCCCACTCGCCGCAACCAGAACACAGGCGGAACTCTCCCGTTTGACTCATGACCTCCCTCCTGGGCTGGAAGACGAAGACAACGCCTGCTTGCCGGGCGGCAGTGCCCGCCGCAGCGTCCGTAGCAGCTCCTCCATCCGGAACGGCTTGAAAATGAATTCGAAGGCACCTTTGTCCATGGCATCCATGTATGTGCTGACGTCGCCGAAGGCGGTGATGAGGATCACGGGCGTCTCGGGGCAGATCGTCCGGAGACCCGGCAAGAGATCCAGACCGCTCAGCCCTGGCATGTTCTTGTCGAGGACGATCGCCGCGAACGACTCCGTGCGCAGGCGGATCAGCGCCTCGGCGCCATTCGGCACCAGCTCCACCACGTATCCCTCGTCGTTCAGAACATCCGCGAGGAGGGCGCGCATATCGGCGTCGTCGTCCACGACGAGGATGCGCGTATGGCTGTCGTGTTCTCCGTGTTCTTCAGGCAATTTCGTGGCCATCGCGATGCCTCTCCACATCCTGCGGGTCCAAAGAGTGTGGGGAAACCGGTGATACATAGGCGCAATCGCCTGCTCAGGCGGACCTGAGGGCCTTTCGGTTCGCTCAGTCGGATAAGAGCAAAGGCGGTGCCGAGTTTGGATTGGTCTCTGCGTGGTCAGTCTGGCGGCAAGAATGGCGGGAGGTTACATGTCGCGCGGAAAGAGTTGATTGCGGAGACGAAGGAGTGTTGCGGTGAAAGTTTGGCAAGAGTCAGCAGTGTCCGTGTGGTCCAGGGAGGGCACAAGCGTCGGAAAAAAGAGAACGAAGTCAGTCTGTCTCAGCCGGTGACAAGCTGTCACCGGCCGAGAGCTGACTCTGCCAGCGGTACAGTGTGCGTTTGCTGATCCCAAGGATCTCGGCAGCCTTGGCCTTGTCCCCGCCCACCTCGCGCAGGACTAGGGACACATACTCGACCGTTAGTTCCTCGAGAGTAGGGCGACGCGCTGCCTGCGCCAAGAGGACAGTGGGGGTGGGTCCGGCGGAAGCATCCAGGAGTAATGCCTCCGGGGGAATCTGCTCGCCGGTCGCCAGCGTCACCGCCCGCTCCACCACATTCTCCAATTCCCGGACGTTCCCGGGCCAGGGGTGGCGCAGGAGGGCGGCCATGGCCTCCGGGGTGAATCCCCGGATGTCCTTCGCCGAGGCGGCCACCGCGCGACGCAGGAAATATTCGGCCAAAAGGGGGATGTCGTCCCGTCGCTCGCGCAGCGGCGGGAGATGGATCGGGATAACGGCCAGGCGGTAGTACAGGTCCTCACGGAACTTCCCCTCCCTCACCCGTGCCTGGATGTCCTGGTTGGTGGCGGCGATCAGACGGAGGTCCACCGCTACGGCTTCATCGCTTCCCACAGGACGCACGGCCCGATCCTCGATGACCCGCAGGAGCTTGGCCTGGAGTTCCGGCGCCATGTCCGCGATCTCATCCAGGAACAGGGTTCCCGATTCGGCTTCGCGGAACATGCCCCGTCGGCTCTTCACGGCGCCCGTGAAGGCGCCCTTCACGTGGCCGAAGAGCTCGCTCTCCAAGAGGCTCGCGGGGATTGCCGCGCAGTTCACCGGGACGAAGGGGCGGCCCGCGCGGGCGCTGTTGTAGTGGAGCGCCTTGGCCACCAGCTCCTTTCCCGTGCCGCTCTCGCCGGTGATGAGGACATTGGCGTCCCCCGGAGCCGCCTGGCGGATGAGGGCGAAGACCGCCTGCATGGCCTCGCTCGTTCCCAGCATGTTCTCGAACCGGTAGCGGCCCGCCACCTCCTCGCGCAGCCGGCGGTTCTCATCCCGCAGCCGCCGATCCTCCAGTGCCTTTCCCACCAGCAGGCCGATCTCTTCCAGGGCAAAGGGCTTGGTGACGTAGTCGTAGGCGCCCTGTCGGATCGCCTGGATGGCGGTCTCGATGCTGCCGAAGGCGGTGAAGAGGATCACGGGGACGTCCCGCTGGCTCTCCCGGGCGACCCTGAGGACCTCCATGCCGTCCGCATCGGGCAGCCGGAGATCCGTCAGCACCACGTCGAACTCCCCGGTGCGGAGCCGGGAGATGGCGTCGGCGCCCCGGGTCGCCCCGGTCACGGCATGGCCCTCGCCCTCCAGGTGTTCGCCCACGAGGGCCAGCATCTCGGGATCGTCCTCGACGATCAGCACCCTATGACGTTGCTCGGCCATCGTCTCCTCTGCTGCCATGCAGAACCGGTCAACTGTCCTTTCCCGGTTGTCTGTTGTCAGTTGTCCGTTTGAACTTGTGCGTCCCCCGCGGGCGCGACCGCGCCGGCGGGGGACGCAGTGGGCCAGCGGAGGAGAACGGTCGTTCCGGCGCTCTCGGCGCTTTGTACTTCGATGGAGGCGCGGTGGGCTCGGACGATGTCCTCGACGATCGGCAAGCCCAGGCCGGTCCCTCCATGCCGTTGTTTCGTGGAGAAGAACGGCTCAAAGATCTGTTCGAGTTGATCCCGCGGCATCCCGCGCCCGGTGTCTGACACGACGAGGGTGAGGAACGGTGCTTCGGGCCGTCCCCGTTCGATGCGAGGTCGGGCATCAGTAGTCTCGGGTTCCCCCTGGCTTGCGGCCAGTCCCACCTGCCCGCCAGACGGGGTCGCATCCAGGGCGTTGGTCATCAGGTTCAGGAGGACCTGTTGTAGCTGGTCCGCGTCCGCGAGAAGGGGCGGCAGGTCGTCCGGAACCTGTGTGCCCACCTTCACCTGTCGCTGGCGCGTCAAGGGCTCCAGCAGGTCGACCGTCCGGCTGAGGATCGGACCGATGGCGACGGGGCGAACCGTGGGGCGCCGGGGCCGCGCGTACTCCAGGAGCTGGCGAAGGATCCCGCTGATCCGTTCAATCTGGCGCAGGATGGTGACCACGTGCCGAGACAGCGGGTGATCGGGTGGGAGCCCTTTCTGGATGACTTCCGCCCGCCCGGAGACGATGTTCAACGGGGTTCCGACCTCGTGCGCCACCTCGCTGGCCAGGCGGCCTACAGCCGCCAGCTTCTCCGCCTGCTGGACCTGCCGCTCCAGCTCCAGGCGGGCCTGGGCCTCAGCCGTGGTCCGCGCCTGAGCCGTCTGAAGGCTCTCAGCCATCCGGTTGAACGCCGACGCCAGCTGGCCGATCTCATCGCGGCGATGCAGCGTGAGCCGGCGACTCAGGTCGCCATGACCAATGGCGAGAGCGGATCGCACCAGTTGCCCGACGGGCCGGCGAATGCTGATGCGGACGGTCAGCCAGATGACCAGGGCGATCGTGAGGCTCAACAGGCTGAGCCGCAATACCTGTTCGCGATTTGCCTCCTGGATTCGTCGCTGGACGCGGGCGGCCAAGTGAACAACCTCCAGCACGCCGATGATGGTTCCGCGCCGGGTTTTCAAGGGGAGGATCGCGTAGACGGTAGGACGGCTCGGGACGTCGAGGTATCGTACGAGCGTCTTCCCACTCTCGAGCACCCGCTCCAAGTCCGCCTGGGGAACCAGTACGGTGGCGGCCGCATCGGTCATGGCGCTATTGATATCCTCCAGGTTGCGGTCGAAGATCCGAATGCGGTCCACTTGATTCGGGTCACGGACCATCGCCGCCAAGAGCTCCTGGATGTCCTGGGGCCGCCGGTCCCGCAGGGCGTGCTCTACGGTCAGTTGGATGGCATTCGCCAGGACCAGGGCCTCTTGCTGGACTTCGGCGATCAGTCGTTTCCGCTCTTCGCCGGCGCGGATGTAGCCGAAGCCCGCCATCACGACGGCCACGGCGAGGAGCAGCAGCAGGGTGAGCTTGGTGGCGATGCGCATAGCCGGAACTCGGTCCGAAGGGCGAGGAGAAGGCGCCGGGGAAGCGGCACGTATTGCAGATTGCTCGGCGCCCATTCCCGCGGACACATGTACGCTAACACAGCCATGGAGGACAGGCAAGCCAGACAGAAGGTCCGGCAAGTGGCGATGGTGCGAGATCGAGCCGACAGGATCTGCCCTCGCGTTCGCCCGTGCATTTTCTTCTGGTGGGCGGAGGAGCTAAATATGGTAAATTGACAGTGAAACGTCTTGGCGTCACGCGCCCGCCGTGGACCATGGACGGCGCGCACTCCTGCCGATCGTCCCCGGTCGCCTCCCGCCTTTGGCTCGACCGGCTGCGGGCCCTGCGTGGTGGTGACTGATCCGAGGCGGGCCTTCTTCGAGACCTGGGAGAATAGGGATGACACATCAGGAGCAACTGGATCAACTCTGCATCAACACCATCCGCATGCTCGCCGCTGACGCCGTGCAGAAGGCGAAGTCGGGACACCCGGGGATGCCCATGGGAGCGGCGGCCATGGCCTACATGCTGTGGACCCGCTTCCTGAAACACAGCCCGGCCAACCCCAAGTGGCCCGACCGGGATCGTTTCGTCCTCTCGGCCGGGCACGGAAGCCTGCTGCTGTATTCCTTGCTGCACCTGACCGGCTATGACCTCACGCTCGAGGACCTCCAGCATTTTCGCCAGTGGGAGAGCAGGACCCCGGGCCATCCAGAGGTCGGGGTCACGCCCGGAGTAGAAACCACCACCGGGCCCCTGGGCCAGGGGTTTGCCAACGGAGTCGGGATGGCGATTGCCGAGCGGCATCTGGCGGCGCAGTTCAATCGGCCCGGTCACACCATCGTGGACCACAACACCTACGCCATCGTGAGCGATGGCGACCTGATGGAAGGCGTATCGTCCGAGGCGGCCTCGCTGGCCGGGCACCTCAAGCTCCACAAGCTGATCTACCTGTATGACGACAACCACATCTCCATAGAAGGGAGCACGTCTCTCGCCTTCACCGAGGATGTCGGCCGGCGCTTCGAGGCCTATGACTGGCGTATACAGCGGGTGGCCGACGGGAACGATCTTTCCGCCGTGGAGGCAGCCATCCGCGCCGCGCAGGCAGAGACGTCGCGGCCGTCCTTGATTCTGTGTCGGACGCACATCGGGTACGGTAGCCCGAACAAGCAGGACTCCAACAAGGCCCACGGCGAGCCTCTCGGGGAGGAGGAGGTCAAGCTCACCAAGCAGAAACTCGGCTGGCCCCTCACGCCCACGTTCCTGATTCCCGAGGAGGCCCGGCAGGAATTCCGCAAGGCCGTGGTCCGGGGGAAGACCTGGGAAGCGGAGTGGGATCAGCGCTTCGCCGCGTATGCCGCGGCCTTCCCGGAGGAGGCGGCTCGTTGGGAGCAGTACCTGGGCGGGAAGCTCCCGCCAGGCTGGGACGCCGGCCTGCCCGCCTTTGCCCCGGGTGACGCGCCCCTGGCGACGCGTGCCGCGTCGGGCAAGGTCCTCCACGCCCTCTCGCCGAAGGTGACGAACCTGCTGGGCGGGTCTGCCGATCTCGCGCCCTCCAACAACACCTACGTGCAAGGGGTGCCTGAGTTCCAACCCGGCTCGTACGCGGGCCGGAACTTCCGTTTCGGGGTGCGGGAGCACGCCATGGGATCTGTCTCCAATGGGATGGCACTGCACGGGGGACTCCGGCCGTACACGGGAACCTTCCTGATCTTCTCCGACTACATGCGGCCAGCGGTGCGGCTGGCTGCCCTGATGCAGGCGCCGGTCATCTTCACCTTCACCCATGACAGCATCGGGCTGGGCGAGGACGGACCCACGCACCAGCCCGTCGAGCACCTCGCGGCCCTGCGCGCCATCCCCGGCCTCAGCGTGATCCGCCCGGCTGACGCCAGCGAGACGGTCGAAGCCTGGCGGGTCGCCCTGACGCATTCCGGACCTACCTGTTTGATCCTGACGCGGCAGAATCTCCCGGTCCTGGACCGCGCCCGGATGCAGCCTAGCGGCGGCGTGGCGCGAGGGGCTTACGTCCTGGCGGATCCCCAGCCGGGAACCCCCCAGATCATCCTGATCGCCACCGGGTCCGAGGTGGCGGTCGCCGTCGGGGCGCAGAAGATCTTGGCGGAGAAAGGCGTGGCCACCCGCGTGGTCAGCATGCCGTCCTGGGACCTCTTCGAGCGGCAGCCGCAGAGTTACCGCGATAGCGTTCTGCCGCCCACCGTGACGGCCAGGGTGGCGATCGAGGCGGCCGTCCCCCTGGGCTGGCACAAGTACGTTGGTCCGGCGGGCGACATCGTCGGGATGACGCGGTTCGGCGCCTCGGCGCCCGGGTCGGTCAACTTCGAGAAGTTCGGCTTCACGCCCGAGAACGTGGCGGCCCGGGCGATGGCCGTTCTTGGGCGCTGAGTCGTCTGGGTCTGGAGGTGACAGATGGGGAGCCACAATGTGCAGGTGGGGCAGGTGAGCAGCCTGGGTCCGTATGCTTCGCAAGTCGAGGCGACGCTTGCCGATCTCATGAAGAGAGATGCCGCGAGCAGGATTTGGGCCAGGGATCCCTCGCTCTGGAAGTCGGAGCCAGACCACCAGAAGATCATCCGGAACAGCCTGGGCTGGCTGACAGTCATGGCGACTGTCCGGCAGCATGCCTCAGGCCTGGCGCGGTTCGCCGTGGAGGTTAATCAGGCCGGCTTCCGTCACGTCCTCCTTCTGGGCATGGGCGGGAGCAGCCTGTGCCCCGATGTCCTAAGCCTGACCTTTGGCGAGGCCGCAGGATTTCCTAAACTGGCGGTCCTGGACACGACGGACCCGGCCAGCGTGCAGGCCTTCGAGCAGTCCGTGGATCTGCCGCGCACCCTCTTCATCGTGGCCAGCAAGTCGGGAACGACGCCGGAGATCGCCGCCTTCTATCAGTATTTCTTCGCCAAGGTCCGGGGGCTCAAGGGCGAGCGAGCCGGGGAGCAGTTCATTGCCATCACCGATGCCGGAACCCCGCTGGAGCGGACGGGCGGCGAGGCCAAGTTCCGGCATGTCTTTCTCAACCCGTCGGACATCGGCGGCCGCTACTCGGCCTTGTCATTTTTCGGCATGGTGCCGGCAACCTTGATCGGCCTGGATGTGCTGCGGATGCTGGAGCGCGCGGAGCAGATGGCCGAGGCCTGCCGGTCAAAGGTCCCGACTCGGGAGAATCCGGGCGCATGGCTCGCCGCCGTCATGGGCAGCCTGGTCAAGGCGGGACGGGACAAGCTGACCTTCGTCTGCTCGCCTGCGATCGCCTCGTTCGGCTACTGGGTGGAGCAGCTCATCGCCGAGAGCACGGGCAAGGATGGGACGGGAATCCTGCCGGTGGAGGGGGAGGCGCTGGGCAACCCCGGCGTGTACGGGGATGATCGGGTGTTCGTGTACCTCAAGCTTCTTGGCTCGAAAGATCAGGAGCTGGAAGCGAAGGTGAATGCGTTAGAGCGGGCAGGTCATCCCGTGGTGGCTATCGGGCTTCAGGATTGCTACGATCTGGGCGCGGAGTTCTTCCGGTGGGAGTTCGCCACCGCGGTGGCCGGCGCGGTGATCGGGGTCGATCCCTTCGATCAGCCGAACGTGCAGGAGAGCAAGGACAATACCAAGCGACTCCTCGGCGAGTTCAAGGCCAAGGGGCGGCTTCCCGAGGGGAGTCCAATCTTCACCGACAGCTCGGTCCGGCTGTATGGAGACGGGGCAAGTGCTGCGGCCCTGAAGGGCGCGAAGACCCTGGCAGATGCCCTGCGGGGACACCTCAACCGGATCCGGCCCCGCGACTACGTCGCCCTCACGGCCTACTTGCAGGCGACACCCGCCCATGCGGAGACGCTTGGCGGGATCCGATCGCACATCAGGGATCGATTCCGGGTGGCGACCACGCTGGGGTACGGGCCGCGGTTCCTGCACTCGACCGGACAGCTCCACAAAGGGGGCGGCGACAACGGCGTGTTCCTGCAGTTCACGGCGGACGACCCGGTGGATCTTCCCATCCCGGGAGAGCCCCACAGCTTCGGCGTGATGAAGGCGGCCCAGGCCCTGGGGGATCTCCAATCACTCCAAAGCCGGAAACGCCGGGCCCTACGGCTTCACATTGCTGGTGGCATCGAGGCCGGCCTGCGGCGCGTGGTGGAAGCGGTGAGAGAAATGAGGTAAACCGCAGGGAAGGGAAGACAGGGCTCGTCTGGACCACCGATTTCGCCGATTACGCAGAATCATCCGACCACAACAAAAAGGAATGCGATCATGAATCCGAAGCAGATGGTGGCGGAGCACGGCGCGGGTCTCGTTGAATCCGGGATGGTTCTGGGGCTGGGCAGCGGCTCGACGGCGACGCTGGCGGTGCAGGCGATCGGCCGAAGGCTTCGAGAGGGAAGCCTCCGCAAGGTCATCGGGGTGCCCTCGTCCAGCGCGATCGCCGCGGTGGCCCGGGAGTCGGGCGTGCCCCTGACGACCCTCGATGAGCACCCGGTCCTGGACCTCGACCTGGACGGGGCCGACGAGGTGGATCCGAACTTGAATCTCATCAAAGGGTTGGGAGGGGCGCTCCTCTGGGAAAAGGTCGTGGCGACCGCCTCGCGCCGCGTCGTGATCTTCGTGGACGAGTCGAAGCTCGTGGATCGCCTGGGGACCAAGGCGCCCCTGCCGGTCGAGGTGATCCCGTTCGGCTGGCGGACCCACATTGCCTTCGTGGAATCGCTGGGCGGCAAACCCGAGCTACGGACGAACCCCGACGGGAAGCCCTTCGTGACGGACGAGGGGAACTACATTCTGCATTGCCGGTTCGAGGGGATCTCCAATCCGGATGATCTAGACAGGCGCCTGCTTACCCGTGCCGGCGTCGCCGGCACCGGCCTCTTCCTGGACATTGCCCACGAGGTGATCATCGGCCGCGCCAGTGGGGTGGAGGTGCGGACGAGAGGGGCATAACTGGATACGCCTGCAACATGGAAGAGGCGAGGGGGGAAGGATGCGAGTGCGCCGGGGGTTTCGACTGGCCTTGATCGTGGCGGTGGCCACGCTGCTTGCGCAGGGAAAATCCATGGCGGGGCGCCCGAGCCCGGGAGCGGCCACCCCCGCGCCCGAGATTCAGAGTTCCGTCTGGATCAACGGGGGACCGACCAGCCTAGCGGCCTTGCGGGGCAAGGTGGTGCTGGTCGAGTTCTGGACGCATGGGTGAATCAACTGCCTCAATATGCTCCCCAGTCTGCGGAGCTGGCACGAGAGGTACGGGGCGCAGGGTTTGATGGTCATCGGAGTTCACACGCCCGAGTTCTTTTGGGAGAAAGACCCGGACCGCGTGCGCTCACAAGTCAAGGACCTGGCGATCCCTTACTTGGTCGTTCTGGACAGCGACCACGTGATTTGGGACCGATACGGGAATCAGTACTGGCCCACCACCTACTTGATTGACAAGCGGGGGAATCTCCGCTATCGGCACATCGGCGAAGGATCGTATGCTGACACCGAGACCATGATCCGCACGCTCCTGGCCGAGCCGGCGTGACGAGCGACCGCCCATCGAGGTCTTGATCCCTTCAGAGAAAGGGAAACGGCCCGGGCCGAAGGGTCCGGGCCGTTGATGTGTGAGGAGGAAACGCTTACCACCGCATCCGCACGCGGTAGTTGACGGTGGTCTTGCCGTCCTTGGGGACGTCCACCTTGAACTGCAGGGTGCGGGCGTCGGTCTTCTCGTAGGCCTGGCTGGCCTTGACCACCTCCCAGTCCCCCGGAACCGGCTCCACGACTGTCACCTGGACATCCTCTTTCTTGTGGTTCCGGATCTGGATCTCCCACTCGGTCTCGTAGACGCCCTGGGCGATCTTCTTCCAGTCCTTCTGCGTCCGCTCCGCCACCACGTCGAAGGCCTCGCCCATCTTGATCCGGACCCTCTCGTCTTTCGGCGTGTGGTCGATGGCGTCCTCGCCGATGAATTGGAGGCTCTTGTCGGCCGCCGCCTTGTAGACGCGGATTGTCCCCTGGGGGAGCGGCATGCCGAGGTGGTTCTTCTCGGTGTTGGCGATCTCGAGATACACACTCACTTTCTGGTTGGAGATGGGCTGAGGGAGCGGGCTTCGAAAGTACTGGCTCCCCCCGGTGAAGCGCAGCTCCTTCTTGATGGGGATGTCGGTCGCATCCAGCAGGCTGATCTGTTTGGTCTGGTTCTGCTTGATGGTGGTGCGGCGGTCGAGGGAATAGAGGTGGTACTCGAAGAACGATTCCTCCTGGAATTGTTGCGGAGCGGGTGCCGCCTTGGCCGCGGATTCCAGCATCGCGCGAATCTCCGGTCGCGCCGCGGCGCGATGCACGTCCCCCGCCACCAGCTTGAGGGCGGCATTGGTGTAGGTGGCCCCGCTCTTGTTGTCAATGGTCACCCACCCCGAGAGGTCGCCGCCGTCATCCTTCGCATTCAGCACCACCACGTAGTCGGCTTTCCAGGTGATGCCGCTCGTCAGATAGGAGGCCTCCACGCGTTGTGGCCGCCCGGTCCGGTTCTCCAGCAGCCACACCAGGGTAGGCGTGGGGATCAGGTTCTCGGGGATGTCGGGGAGGATCACGCGCCCGGGATGCCCGAGGTGGATCTGGCCGTTGATCTCGTAAATGGGTCCGTTGTTGTTGCTGAGCAGAACGGCGTCAATGAGGTTGCCGTCCGCCGTCATGAGCTTGACCTTCTTCCCCACGAACTTGTCCAGGAGCTTCTGCGGGTTCAGGAGGTCATACTCGTAGTTCTGTTCGAGGATGCGCAGGCCGGTCGCGTCCGTCAGAGACTTGAGATGGACGCTGGTTGGATCGATCTGCGCGGCGACGTCCATGAACTTCACTTCCTGGGTCCCGGCAGGCAGCGTGAGTTCGCGCACGTCCTTCACCAGGCCCAGGTTGCCGTTGTAGATGGTGACGGCGACCTCTTTCTGCTGCTCTTGCGTCACCGCGGCGCGGATCGTTGAGGTCGGCGTCGGACCCGTCGCGGTCTCCGCTGGGCCGGTAGACAGGACCAGGGCCATTCCCAGGGTCAGTACGATTGCCTTGCGCATCTGGTTTCCTCCTCTGCGGCCGCGGGGGCCGTCGTATCGCTCGTCTGAACGATAAGACAGTCTACTGCGGAAAAAGTTCCACACACAAAGCTTAGAGGCTTGGAGGCGGGGAACCTAGGGAGCTCGAGGCATCCTAGCATCCCAGCTTCCCAGCATTCTCGCCGGAACGGATGTCAGTGACACCGTGCGGCGAGGATTTGGCGGGCCGAGGCCGCTTCAGGCGCCTGCGGATACTGGTCGGTGACATCTTGGAGCAACCGGCATCCGGACCGGTCGCCCTGGGCCAGACGGGTCTGGGCCTGGAGGTAGAGGGCAGTGGGGACCAGGGGGCTGGAAGGAAACTGCTGGACCACGGCCTCGTATTCCTGGAGGGCCTCGGCGTACCGGCCCTGGCCGACGTAGGCCTCGCCCAACCGCAACCGGGCATCGGGGACCCTGGCGTCCTGCGGGTATTGGGCGAGGAAAGCGCGGAAATTATCAATCGATCGTTCGTATTTTCCATCGGCCAGATCTGTCAAACCCGTCACGTAGAGCACGTCCGCTGGCCTGCCCTGAAGGGAGGAGGTCTGGGTCTCCTTGGCTGGTGCCGGTGCCGCACTTGGCCCGGGAGCCGATAGTGGTGCGGCAAGGGATTTCGGGGCGGCTGGGACTGGAGGCGCCGCTCCCCCGGGCTCCGCAGGAGCGGGGGCCGCTTGCCGGAGCATCCGTGAAGCGCCGCCAGGCTCAGCGCTCTTGGCGCGGAATACGCGGGAGGATTCCTCAGTCTTCAGGGATTCCGATGGAATCGGGGTCTTCTCCACCCCCTTGCCCTCTTCGCCGAGCGCCGATGGGCCGCGACCCTTCTCGGTTTCTGAGGGAGACCCAGGCACCGGCGCGACGGCAGCCACTGGGGGCGCCTGGGGTTCGGCCTGCTCCACCTTCGGGGCTTCCGCACGCGGTGCACCGCCTTCGTCCTTGCGCGCGGGTTCTCCGGCCGCGGGTGGTGACGCGGGCGTCGGCGCCTCGCGCGTGGCGGGCGGGGACGGGACCCTGGAGGGTTCGACCGCCCGACGAAGGTCCGGGGAGCTTTGATAGAGCAGGAAACCCGCGAAGGCCACGAGGAGGACGGCCACGGCCTGAATTGGCACCTTCACATGGAGCGGGAGGAAGAGCCATCTGAGGATCCGCTGCCATCGGGTAGGAGCGTCCAATTGCTGGCGGACCCGCGCAGCGAAGCCTGAAGACGGCTCGCCGGTGCCGAGGTCGGCCACTGCCTGCATGGCTCTGCGGAAGTTGGCCCACTCTGCCTGGCAGGCCGGACAGCTGGCCAGATGCTGGGTGATCGTCACCAACCGAGCTCCGGAGAACTCCTCGTCGTACAGGTCCGAGAACGTCGCGCGAGTCTCGTCGCAGGTCATGCGTTGCTCACTTCACAGGTACGGGGTCAATCGAGCCCTCATCTCCATCCGGGCGCGATGCAGTCGCGACCGTACAGTCCCCAGCTCCAGCCGGAGCGCCTGCGCGATCTCCTCGTAGGAGAGCCCCTGGATGTCCCGCAGGACCAGGATGATCCGATGCTCCGCCGTCAGGTTGGCCAGTTCCGCCTGGACGAGACGCGCGAGGTCCGTCCGTTCCACGAGGGCGTCGGCGCGCGGAGCCTGATCCGCCAGACGCTCCACGACGCTCGGAGAGTCGTTCTCGCCGTGATCCGGACGGTCGCCGGCCCATCGCTGCGGCCGCGGCCGTCGACGGCGAGCGTCGACCTGGTTGAGACAATGGTGACTGGCGATGGCGTGAAGCCAGGTGGAGAACCGGGAGGCCCCCCGGAATCTTTTCAGGCCTCGGTAGGCCTTGAGGAAGATCTCCTGGGCCATGTCCTCGGCCTCCGCCCGATCTCCGAGCATCCGCACGGCCAGGGTGAATACCCACCCCTGGTGGCGGCGGACCAGCGTCTCGAAGGCCCCGGTGTCCCCCGCTCGCGCCCGATCCACCAACGGGCGGTCCTGGTCCCCGGTGGCCTCGGCCGGCGGAGAGACTGCCGTCGCCGGCAACGACGCCGGCGCCTCGGCCTCCGACATGCTTAGACCTCCCGCGCGCGGCGGAAGTTCCCCTGCCGCTCGTCCAGCCCGGACAGCAAGGACATCTTCGAACCTCCAGGTGACCGCTTCTCTCCGCGGCGCCGCGGACGGAACTGACCCTCCGGGCCCGATCCGGAACGGAGTTTCGCACAGGCTGCGACCCGGCGTCAAGGGAGCCTGCCCAGCCTGCCTGGGAAGGCCGCGAGGTGGTCCCGTCGGGCCGGCCATCCGGCTGCCCGGATTGTCCCATAGGCATCCCGCTGCGCTATTTGCTTGCGGAGGCTCTCCTTGTCTGGTATCGTCCCGTGGGTCGAATCCGACCAACCGGTCGGATGTGACCGGGTGACCGGCTCGGGGGAATTATGGCGGAGGCTGTTTCCAGGCAGAATCGGGCGAATCGGCGCCGCGCGCAGAGCTTCGAGAGCCTTGTCCAGGCGGGTCTCGCGGTCATCGGGAAGCGCGGGCTGTACGAGACGACCGTCGAACACATCACCGAGGCGGCCGACGTGGGTAAGGGGACCTTCTACGCCCACTTCCCTTCCAAGGAGGATCTGGTCCATCATCTGGTCCACCATGGCTTCGACGAGCTGATTGCCGCCGGACGGGCAGAGGCCCCGGCCGGGCGGACGGCAGCCGACCGACTCGCCGGGCTCATCCGGGCGCAATCTCGCGTGCTGAGCCGTCGTCGCGATCTGATCATTCTGCTGCATCAGGTCCGGGGACTCCTGATCCTCCAACCCGAGGCGCGGCAGCGCCTCCGGCGGGAATACCAGCGCTACGTCCGGTTCCTGGCGGAGGAGTGCCGGCGGGTGCTGAAGAGGCCGCGCCTCGGTCCGGGAGAGGTCCGGGATCTGGCCTGCGCCATCGCCGGCTTCGTGGCCGGGACCCTGTCCTTCGAGATGCTCGAGCGCGGCGGTCGGGCCATGCAAGCCCCGCTGAGGGAACCCATCAGGGCCTTCGCCGAGGGTGTGGCCGCGCACTACGTGCCGACGCGGCGGTCCGCGAATGGGAGCCGCGCCCGCTGAGGGGCCTTCGTCTCCCAAGGAGGTTAGCCACCCACACGGTGGAACACGGGGTGATCGGTCCACGTCCGCCGGTCCGATCACGGGATTTTTTTTCTTGCACTGATGGGCGGTGTTGAATATGCTGACGCGCGATTCTGCCCGGAGGCTTCTCAAGATACCGGACACGCGCCTAGCGTCCAACGGTTCGAGAAAGGAGGAAGTCTGATGCGAGAATGGTCCAGCATGCGTATCCTGTTCACGGTGGGCGTCCTCGTCGGCTCCCTGGCCCTCCTGGGCTGCCCCAAGCGGCCCGAGGTGGCCCAGGCCGGCCCCGGGGCCGTGGGCCCCGGCGCCGCGATGGCCCCGAGCCAGCCGGCTCCGCCCAGCCCCCAGACGGCCGAGACCCCGGTGACTCGCCCGAG
>JBIOJT010000019.1:0-24587 GCA_044451055.1 Methylomirabilales bacterium (SeqCode) | reverse complement strand
TTTTTTTTTTTGTGGGGTCGGTGGGGAGGGCTGAGCCCTTGCCGCGGGTCCTGTGCAAGGGCGAGGGCCTTCCCCGCGAACGAAGCAGCGCGGGGAACGGTGTAGCCATTATTCCGCGCTGCGTAGTATGCCAGGAGGACAGCCCCCAAGGGACAGGAGCCAGCGGAAGACCGGGACAACGTCTCGGGTTGCCCCGGTCTTCCTTCCCGAACGCTATGTGGTAGATTCGACTTCGGCCTCCGACTTCGCCAGGGCTTTCTTGAGCTCGTCGGCCAGCCGGAAGGGGGCGATACCGGGAAGCAACCATCGCTCCCACATCTCGTCGATCTTCCTCTGGAAGTAGTCGAAGTCCTCTTCGGTGAAATGGGCGAAGCGCCCCTGCTTCAGCAGGTACTCTCGCACGGGCTTTCGCTTGCGCCCCTGGGCGATGGATTTGGATTTCCCGTAAAACTTCAGGACCCCATCCTCCACCTCGAAGAGGGGCCACACCCCGGTCTCAACGGCTAGCTCCCCCAGTTCGTGGGAGAACATGGGGTCATAGTCCCATCCCTTGGGGCAAGGGTCGAGGGAGTGAATGAACGTCGGACCGCCGATGGAGAGTGCCTTGCGGACCCGGTTCATCATCTCCAGGGGGTAGGAGGCATCCACCGTGGCCACATAGCGGCATTCCGGATGGCCCGCCGCCAGCATTCCGGCGACATTCTTCTTCCATCGCCTGTGCATGAGCCGGCGAGCCTTCCCGGGCGGGGAGAACGTGGTGTTGGCCCCATAGGGCGTCATGCTGGAAAGCTGGATGTCTGTGTTGGCGTAGGATTCGTTGTCGTACATCAGGATCAGGAAATTGTACTCGGGGTAGGTCAGGGCCGCAGAGATGGAGGACAGGCCCATGTCCGCCCCACCTCCGTCGCCGCAGAAGGCAATGACGTTGATTGGTTCCTGCTTGATCCGACCCTTCCGCATGAGAGCCTTGAGGCCGGCCGCCGTTCCCACTGCGGCCGAGCCAGAGGCGCCGAGCTGGGTGTGCATCCAGGGCACGACCCAGGACGTGGAGTAGTACGTGGTGTTGGCCACGTACATGCAACCGGTTGATCCCAGAATGATGGTCCTGGGGCCGGCGGCTTTGGCCATCAGCTTCATGACCAGGGCCGACTCACAACCCTGGCACGTTCGATGTCCCGAGGTGAAGTACTCCTCGATGGTGACCTTCTTGACCCCCTTGAAGGGCTGTAACACCTGGGTCGGTAGCACGTTCAACTCTGTCGTCATAACGGTTACCCCCTCACTCCAATCCAGCAGGTGGGCTGCTCCACCCTACCCGTCTGCGCCGTCTTGAGAAGGATCTCGCTCATCTCCGTCACACTGTCCAGGGTGACCTCACGGCCGCCGAGGCCGCAGATGAAACTGATCACCCGTGGTCGCTCCTCCAGGTCATAGAGAGCGGAGCGCACCTCGTTGTACAGCACCGCCCCGTAGTTGGGGGACCCGAAGGAGTAATCCCGGTCGATGATCCCCACCGCCTTGGCGCCCCGGAGCGCGTCCTGCACCTCGGGCGTCGGGAAGGGCCGGAACCACTTCAGGCGGGCGAACCCCACCTTGTGGCCCTGCTCGCGGAGCTTCCGAACGCCGACCTTGACCGGCATGGAGAGCGTTCCCTGGCCGACGAGAATCACGTCGGCGTCCTCGGTCATGTACTCCTCGACGAAGGGATTTCCTCCCTGCCGACCGAAGATCCGGTGGAAGTCGCTGTACGCCTCCTGGATCACCCCTCGCGCGCGGCGTATGGCCTCATCGTTCTGCTTCCGGATCTCCATGACCCAGTCCTCGTTGGCCTGCGGGGCAACGGTGATGGGGTTGTCCGGATGGAGCACCTTGTCCCCCCGGTTGTACTTAGGGAGGAACTGGTCCACCTTCTCCTGGCTCGGGACCCGCACAAGGGTTTCGGAGTGGGTAAGGAATGCCCCATCGGCCCCCATGGCGCAGGGCAGGAAAATCCGCGGGTCTTCGGCGACCCGGTAAGCGATCAGGGTGGTGTCCAGGGCCTCCTGCGCCGTGTCCACCCAGGTGAGCATCCATCCCAGATCCCGGACGCACAGGGCGTCGTTGTGCTCGCAGCCGAAGGCCCCGGGATCGTCCAGCGCCCGGTTCCCGACGAGAGCGAGCATGGGCAGCCGGAGGGCCGGGGTCACGGCCAACGGCTCCATGGCGTACATCCATCCCACGCCGCTGGAGCCGCAGAAGACGCGGGCGCCCACGGCGGAGGCGTGCTTTACGATCTCGAACTGGTCATGCTCGCTGGAGGCCACGATGTATTCGGCGTCCAGGTCGCCATTGGCGACGAGCTTCGCCACCGCCTGCATCACGGTGTCGTACGGACGGATAGGATACGCGGTGACCACGTCAATACTGGCCAGGCGCAGGGCCTGGGCGATGGCCGCACACCCGCTGATGAGCATCTGCTTCTCGGCGGCGGGAGGGGCTTGGGTCGCTACGCTCATCTTTTCACCTCCGTGTCAGCCTTGTTCGGTTACTCGTAGTGACGGCGCCGGTTCGGCAACGGGATCGGGCGTCCTGTCAGGAGCTAGTCCCCGCTGACTCCGTCGCCGCTGTTCGCCATGTGGGCCGCCTCTTCTTCGTACTGCCCCCGGTAGCGGAAACCGTGGGAGCGTTGCGCGATCACCTTGTCCTTGATCTTCTCCGTGAGCCAGGCCTTGTAGGCCGCCGGGTCCTTCTGGTGCATGTCAAACTGGCCGGCGTTGTCCTCGAAGGCCTGCTCATTCACCATGGTGATGCAGTCCTTCACCGGGCACACCGCCTCGCAGACTCCACAGCCGCAGCAAGCCTCCATGTTGGCGTCGTAGTGGCCGGTGGGGGTGACGTCGAAACAGGAGTCCGGACACTGGAGCCAGCAGATGGTGCACTTGGTGCAGGTTTCGAAGTCCACCACCGGCCGCATGGTCCGTGTGCTGAACTTCTTGAAGGTGGGATTGCGGCCTGGGCGATACCCGCCCTCCCAGCCCTCCGCCTGCTGCCTGACCGGAATACCGGGAATGACCAGCCCTTCTTTCATCTCCCACCACTTGAGGAGCTGGAATTCGTAGGGCTTCTCCGGGTTCCCTTCATCGGGACGCACCTTTCGGACGATCACCCGATCATACGACTTCCGCGCGGAGGTGACTTTCAACTCGTCCCCCCACTCCTCTTGGATGACCGCTTCCACCGACTCGAGTTTGACTACGTGTGGAGCGAGTTTCGCGATGGCGCCAATGACCCGGACATCGGTATGGTCGTCCTTGTAGACCCAGAGGCCCGAGAAGCTGGCCGTTCCCGTGATCACCGCCACGTTCCACTCAGCATCCTTTCGGTGACAGTCCTTCAGCAGCTCCTCGGGAGTCTGGATGGAAGTGACCAGGACCGTCCCTCCCGTCCGGGTCAATTTATTGATGGGCTGGAGCCCATACCAGGCCCAGGATTCCACCCCCTTGCAGAGGGTGTCGTCCACAGCGACCGTCACGTCATTGTTGTTCGGCTCGTACCGGGAGAGATGGGCCTGCAACTCCTCCTCGGTGTCCGCCACGACCGCAAAGCTCTTGGCCGGGATGCCGTTCCGTTCCGGAGAATCCCCGTAGCGTCCGAATGAGATCCCGACCTTGCCTTCCTTCCAGGCGGCCAGGACGATGCCGCGTGTGATGCGTTGCCCGAGATGTTTCTGGAAAATTCCACGATATACGACCTCGATCGAACCTGTCATTCCCCTCCTCCTGTCTCAGGAGACCGACCCTGTCTTCAAGAACATCACGGCCGGAATTACGTCGGGCTGCTCTTCTTGCGTCCCCCTTTCCTTTCCGCGCCGCCTGGCTTCAACACGTTCCGTTCGATGGCTGTCAGGTGCTGCAGCATAGCCCGCCTGGCCCTGCCCGGATCCTTGGCACGGATGGCCTTCAGGATCTCACGGTGGCCCGCCAAGGAACGAGCGGGGCGGCCATGGATGTGCAGCGACCGCTCGCGGGTCTCGCGGAGGCTGTCTACGACGGCATCGTTGAGTCGAAGGAACACCTTGTTCTTCGTGGTCTGGGTCAACAGCGAATGGAATGCGGTGTCTGCCTCCACACCGGAGTCTCCCTGGGCGATTTGTCGCGCCTGTTGTTCCAGGATCTCCTCCATGCGCTGAATCTCTTCCGGGCCGGCCCGTTTGGCTGCCAGAGCGGCGATCTCAGGCTCGATGACCTTCCGAGCCTCGAAGATGTCTAAGAGGACGTCCTTCTGCTGGAGGATGATGGAAACGAGGGGGGAGAGGACGGCCTCCGAACCCGATGCGATGTAGGTCCCCTCCCCTGTCTTGATCTTTACCAGACCCCCAGACTCCAGGGCTCGAATGGCCTCTCGGACGGACGCCCTGCTGACCTGGAACCTCTCGGAGAGATCTCGCTCGGATGGGAGCCGGTCGCCTGGCTTCCAGCGGCCCTCAGCCAACTCCTCGCGAATCTGCGCGATGATCTCCTCGTGAATCGTCTTCCTCTTGACGGCTCTCAGCGCCATGGCGTATGTTTGAATTAGGCCTGGTGGCTAGGTGGCCAGACCAGTATATAAAAACCCGGTCAATGGATCGCTGTCAAGAGAATTCCGAACCACATTGGTCGCATTCTGTAGATCGCCCGCTGTCGCAGGGGGCGATTCTGTGAACCCAACCACACCGGCTGCATTACCCGGATACCGACGCCATAGATCCAACTCATTGGTTTTTCAGGAATTGGCAGCTTTTTCCCAAAAGGGAAAAGAGCTCTGCAGGGCATGCCAAACCGTTTCGGTCTCCCGACAATCCCGATCGCGAGCTTCCGAGGTCTCTGCGCCTCGGTCGTAGGAACTCCGCTGTTAGGGTGGTCACAAAAAGGAGTGGTAAGTGCAGAAAGGAACTATCCGGAAGCGCGGGACCCACCAGGCCATTGGTCACTGGCGAGCAGATGTTCAGTCCATCGTCGTCGAGACCGAGGACCCAGATCTCAAGAGGGCGGCGGACGAGATCCTGAGAACCTCCCAGACGATCCCGGTCCACGCGTCAGAGCGATTCGAATTCGCAACCCAGGCGGAGCCAGTGACCGAGCCCCCGTCTAGGATCAAGTACCTTGCTCTCTTCGCTCTCGAGCTGGAGGAACGAGGGTTCGAGCTGGATCCGGGGGAAGAGTAGGGTCGGCTCGCCGATTTCCCGCCTCAGCCCTGCTCCTCGGGCGGCTTCACGCTCCGGAACGCAGCCAGGAGCAGCAGGTCGTAAACGATCTTCAGGCCGCCAGCCACGAAAAACAGCCCGCTCATCAGTGCGGGGCTGCTCAACAACAGACCAGCGCACACAGGGGATAACGAAGCTCCCACCGTGCGCGCCGTCCCGGTGACGCCAGCTGCCGCCGAGCGCTCCTCGGGACGGACGATAGCCATTTTGTATGGCTGCCGCGTGGGCACGTCCATCTGCGAGATGCTGAAGCGGATCAGCAGGACCAAGATCGCCAGCGGCAGCGTGGGCATCAGCGGGACGAGCGTCAGCAAGATGTTCGATGGCAGATGGGTGAACACCATGGTGTTCACCAGACCGATCCGGGAGGCGATGGCCGACGCGGCCAGGGACGAGAGGCCCGCCAACAGATTTGCCCCGAAGAAGATCAGCCCCAGCATTGCCTCGTCGGTGCCAAATCGTAGATAGAACCAATACGCAACAATGCTCTGCAGTACGAAGCCGCCTGCGAACGCATCCACGGCGAACAGTCCGGCCAGGCGCAGCACCACCCCGCCCGATCGGTGCAGACCCAGCCGCGATACTGGTGCCATGTGCGGACTCGGCGATGCCGGGCGGACTTCGACGGCTGGGCTCAGCCGCCGGAACAACCAGGCCAGCACCAGACCCATCAGCGCATAGCCCACCAGTACCACGCGGTAGCTCTCCAGCGGTGCCATCCCCCATTGTTGCCCGAGCTTGGCCAGACCCCCGCCGGCCAACGAGCCGGCCGCCGTGGCGAAGGACCCGACAAGGTTGTACCAGGCGAAGACGCCCGTGCGCTGTCCGTTGGCGACGAGCTGGGACAGGGCCGACTGCTCGATCGCGAGGAATGGCCCCACCTCATAGCCGCTGGGACTGATGACGCCGATCGTCGCGGCCAACAACAACACGATGAACTGGCCGGAGCCGATGAAGACTAGCCCGGCGCCCAGGACCAGCACTGATCCCAGGACCAGCATCCGCCGCCGTCCCAGTCGGTCGGCCTGCGTGCTCATCCACAGTGAGATCGCCGTATCTCCGACCAGGGTGAGCGTCAGCAGGAGCCCGATCCGCACCTCGTCCAGGCCCAAGGCGGCCAAGTACAGGGCCAGGACGACGGCCAAGAACCCGTAGCCGAACATCCGGGCCACCCGGGCCGCGAACAGCAACCGGCCGTCGCGGTTCAACTGCCCCAAGGCGGGTACCAACACTGTTCCCCCCGGAAAGGGATTCTGGAGATGGCCGACGGAAATCACCTTGACATGCTCAGGTTGCGGCAGGATACAGGAAAGACCGGCGTGATTCAACCTGTGCAGGCAGGGCTCACATAGGAGGGGCGAGCATGAAGTGGGTGACGCGGGAAGGGGCAAAGACGGACCGCGTGGCGAGTCCGTGGCTGATCAAGAAGTTCATTGACCCGCAGGCCGAGTTTCTCTTCGTCCCCAAGGACACGGTGCTGGAGGTGGCCCGGCGGGAAGGGGGGAAGTCATTCGACTGTCCTGGCGCGGATTACACGCATCGCGACGGGAAATGCAGCTTCGAAGCGCTCGTCGAAGACTACGGGCTCAAGGACCCAGCCCTGCTATTGTTGGCGCGCATCGTCCATGGGGCGGATGTCTCGGCTGACGTGGGGATCGTTCCTGAGGCCGCTGGCCTCCAGGCCATCGCCCACGGCTTTGCCGCCATCTGCTTGGACGACCACCGAAAGCTCGAACTGGAATTTCCCGTTTACGACGCCCTCTATGCCTGGTGCCAAGCCAAGGCCTCAGGCCGATCGCTGTGATTGGGCCTGGGGAACTCTGAGCCGGGAGGATCCACCAGAGGTCATTGGGTCCCGCCGGCGGCATGGGAACAGGAGGCTACACGCGTGCAACCCGACATCCTTTCTCCGGCGGCAGTACTCGATCTGCTCCAGCAATTGATCCGCACCCCTTCTGTGAATCCCACCCTGGTCCCCGACGAGGGCCACGGCGAGGCGGCCGTTGCGGCCTTTGCCTGCGACTGGCTGGCTCAGCGAGGCATGAGGGCTTGGTTGGAGGAGCCGGCGCCCGGGCGGCCCAACGCCGTGGCCGAAGTGGGCGACGGCAGTGGCCCCACCCTGGTCTTCTGTGCACACCTGGATACGGTCGGGACGGCCGGGATGGCCATCCCGGCTTTCGACCCTCGCTGTGAACACGGCAGAGTCTTCGGCAGAGGCAGCTACGATATGAAGGGCAGCGCGGCCGCGGTGATGTCGGCGGCGGCGGCGCTGGCCGGTACCGGGCTGCGTGGGCGGGTGCTGGTGGCGCTCGTGGCGGATGAGGAGTATGCCAGCATCGGCGCCTCAGATTTTGTGCAGCGTCATCAGGCGGACGCCTGCATTCTCACCGAGCCCAGCGAAGGCCAGCTCATCCTCGGACACAAGGGCTTTGTTTGGGCTGAGCTGGTTACTGCCGGCAGGGCGGCACACGGCAGCCGCTGGGATCTGGGCGTCAGCGCCATCGGGAAGATGGGGCGAATCATCGCCGCGCTAGAACAATTCGATCGACAGGTTCTCAGAAAGCGAGTGCATCCGCTGGTCGGTCCCGCCTCCATGCACTGCGCCCTCATCCAGGGCGGCACCGGCCTCTCGACGTACGCACCCGAGTGCCGGCTGAAGGTGGAGCGAAGGACGCTGCCCGGCGAGACTCCCCAGCAGGTCGTGCGGGAGTTGGAGGAGGTCGTGCGCCAGGTGGGCGAGGAGGCAGGGGTGCGATGCTTCTTCGACCGCTCACCCCTCCTCTGCGACCGGGAGGCGCCTGTGGCCCGCTGTCTCCGGGACGCGGTGACCGCAGTGACGGGGCGCACGCCCGCCGAAGCCGGTGTAGCCTACTGGATGGACGCCGCGATCTTCGCCGCTGCGGGCATCCCAGCCGTCAACTACGGCCCCTCGGGGGCCGGAGCCCACGAGGCCGTTGAGTGGGTCGATTTGGATTCTGTCGTCGCTTGCGCCCAAATCCTTGCCGAGGCTGCCCGACGCTTCTGCGATCACGCGTAAGGAGTCGGTGCTCGGAGCGCGATTACTGGGATGGGGTTGATTCATGAAACCTGCGGGCACCTTGCTGCTCACGCGCCGGGAGATTGGCGCCCTGCTCACTCTCGGCGAATGCATCGATGCAGTTGAGGAGGCGTTCAGGTTCCATGACTTCATTGAGATCCCAATTCGACGAACCGGAGCGGCGACCGCCGTCGCGGCCACACACCTGGCCCGTTCCGATTCGACCGTGGCGACAACCTGCGGGTGCGGCAACCAGGGCCGGGTTCAGCTCAGAGCCCTGGTGAAGGTGTGCCGCCTCGATCGGGTGTATGCCTTTGACGCCGAGGAAGGGTGGCGATCGATTCGGAGCTGAGCTGCCGAAGGCACTCCGAATCGAGGTGCAGGCAGTGCGCGACGATCGGAGAGCTTCACCACGCACTGAAGGAGGGTCTGGTTACGACGCGGACGTCCACGCGGAACTGGCCGGGGTAGTATCCGGCCGGAAGCCGGGCCGCACGGCGGCAGAGGAGATCATCATCCTCGATAGCAGCGGGACGGCGTTACAAGATGTTGCCGCCGCGGCCGTCGTTTACGAGAAAGCCGCGAGGGAAAGAGGTGGCACCACATTGAATTTCGCATCCTGAAGCCGGCCCTGCTTCACACGACGGATGCTCCATTGTCACCCTCGTTACCCCACGAAGTCTGCCTCGATGAGCGCCACATTCCACCGGTGAGTCAGTCTCCTTTTCCCGTCTTGCAGTCCCGGTACCCCCACACGTAAAGCCCACGCACGAACCGCGCCGGCTAGGAGATGGTCCCGGGCCTTGGATGGATGACTCTCTTCGCGTAGGCCATATAGAGGACCAAGAGCAGGAAGCTCCTGGTTTCGTGAGGGGTGGGAGGCCGTTTCGATCGAAATGTCGCACAATGTCCATGAGCCACGCATCCCTGGGACTTTTTTCGGTGGAGTCATGGTGTTTACTTCTATGCTTGCTCTGACTAGGGGTCATTTAGTGAGGGAGAGAGTCGCGACTCACGCCACAGACCGTCTCTCCAGAACGCCCAGGAATTCATTACATTCGAACGGTTAACATATTTCGCTCTTGTCCGATCCTGGCTGGGTTCCCCGATCACTGGATGATAGTGCTCCGAGCCCCAGTTGGCACGGAAGTCGCTCGTGAAACAATGTACAACAACACGCTCGTCAGCAATAGGCGCCAGGAACAGGAGGAAGGAAGGATGATTACCACTCCGAGAGTATTAGTCGTGGACGACGAAGCCCCTGTTCGCCGCCAGCTCAAGGTCGGCCTTGCCCAGCATGGGTATGAGGTTGAAGAAAGCGAAGAGGGACTGCAGGCGCTTGCAAAAATTAAGACCGCGTACACCAACAATCCTTTCCAATTCGTGATCCTCGACATCCGCCTTCCCGATATTGACGGCCTCAAAGTCCTGCAGGCCATCAAGGGCACCTATCCTGACCTTCCCGTGGTGGTGATCTCCGGGTACGGGAATGAGAGCACACCGGAGGCCGTGGAGATCAAGAAGGGAAGCGTGTATCTGGATAAGCCATTCGACGTGGACACCCTGATTGCCGAACTCAGCAGGATCACCCCTCCGGTGGGAGAGGAAGCCAAGCCGCTGCCGGAGGCCGCTCCGGAGGTCAAGCCGCTCGAGAGCGCCTTCGTCTTCATCAAAAGCAAGGCCGACGTTGACGTGTACGGGCTGTACACCAAACTCTGCTTCGTCGAGGGCGTCTGTTACTGCGACCCACTGGTCGGTGACTGGGACATGGTCCTTTTGCTGCAAGCCTCGGATCGCACCGGACTCGATCAGCTCGTCAAGCGCCATGTCGAAGCGCTGAAAGAGGTCGACGCCTTCGAGGTGCACTACTCCGAGAGGCCTCGGCTGCCCAAGGAGTATGAAGCCTTCGTCCAGGATTACGAGCGGATGCGAGCGGCCGAGCGGGCCGGGGAAGACGAGGCGGACAAGCGGAAGCCCAGGCTGCTCACGACCTATGCCGTCCTGGACGTTGATCCGGAAAGGCTCCCGCTGCTGTACATGAAGCTCTCTTTCACCGACAACGTGGTTCACTCCGACGTCACCGACGACGGGCAGAAGATCATCCTCCTGCTCCAGGGACAGATCGCTCAGGAGATCCAGGCGACCATCCGGAACGAGGTCCGGTTAATGCCCGGGGTGCTGCGCATCAAGGTGATGAGTGCGTTGAACTTCTCGACCAAGTGACTTCCGGACGGGCAAGGATGGCGCACGCACCCGCAGACGAGAACACGAACCCCTCCCACGCCTTCGGCCGGATGCTGTGGCGGCATCGCGGCGAGCCGGGGATGCTGATCCCGCTGCTGCAAGCAGCCCAGGACAGTTACGGCTACATTCCCCAGCTCGCCGTCGAGCAGATCTCCGAGGTCACCGGCATCCCCGCCTCGGAAGTCTACGGCGTCATCACCTTCTACAGGCAGTTCCGTGTGAAACCCGTCGGACGGCACCTGATCCGGCTCTGCAAGGGGACGGCCTGCCACGTCCAAGACGCCAACATGATCGCTCAGACCGTGGCGGACGAACTCAAGGTCCCACCGGACGAGACGACCGATGACGGGTTCTTCACGTTCACCGTGGTGGCCTGTCTCGGATGCTGCAGCCTCGCCCCGGTTCTGATGGTCGACGATCAGACCTATGGCCGGATGACCCCCCAGAAGGTGCGGCGAATCCTCCGCCAGTACCGCCAGCGCGCCGCGACATCCCCGAAGACGACGCCACATAAAGCGGCATCCGCAGCCGTGCCTGCGAATCCTTGACGGAGGCTCCCGTGCAGGAGGTCGTGGTCGGACTTGGCTCCTGTGGCATTGCTGCCGGGGGCCAACGCGTCCACCAGCGCTTCGCCGAGTTGCTCCACCCCGACCGCAATGATTCGGTCCTCAAGCAGACCGGCTGCATCGGCCTGTGCTATCGGGAGGTCCTGGTTGAGGTGCGGGACCAACAGGGACGGAGGAGCCTGTACGGCGAGGTCTCGCCCGAGCGGGTGGACCGGATCGTCGCGGAGCACCTGCGCCAGGGCAAGGTCATCGACGAGTGGATCGTAGACACAGGCGAGGTCTTCGCCAGGCAGCAGCGCATCGTCCTCCGCAACTGCGGTGTGATCGATCCCTCCAGCCTGGATGAGTACCTGGCCCGGGACGGCTACCGCGCGCTGGAGACAGTCCTCACCCAGATGACGCCCGCGCAGGTCATCACCCTCATTTCCGAGTCCGGCCTCCGAGGGCGGGGTGGAGCCGGCTTCCCGACCGGGACGAAGTGGCGCCTGGCCCAGGCGGCCAAGGACCCGCACAAGTATGTCATCTGTAACGGGGACGAGGGGGATCCGGGCGCGTTCATGGACCGGAGCGTGCTCGAGGGCGATCCCCACTCCGTCCTGGAGGGGATGGCCATCGCGGCGTACGCCATCGGCGCCAGCGCCGGATACGTGTACGTCCGAGCGGAATACCCGGAAGCGGTGCGGCGGCTCCGGCACGCGATCGCCCAGGCGAGCGGGCACGGGTGCCTGGGCACCAACATCCTGGGCAAGGGGTTTCACTTCGAGGTCGCCCTGAAGGAGGGGGCCGGCGCCTTCGTGTGCGGGGAAGAGACCGCCCTCATCGCCTCCATCGAGGGCAAGCGCGGCATGCCGCGGGTCAGGCCACCCTTTCCGGTCGAGTCGGGGCTATGGGGCCACCCCACCTGCATCAATAACGTGGAGACATTGGCCAACGTCCCGTGGATCGTCCTGAACGGCGCCGGTGCCTTCAAGGCGTGCGGGACGGCGGGTTCCAAGGGGACCAAGGTCTTCGCGCTGGCCGGAAAGGTGAAACGCGGGGGGCTGGTGGAAGTGCCCATGGGGACCACCATCAACGAGGTCATCAACGAGATCGGCGGCGGCACCATCTCGGGTCGAACGTTCAAGGCGGTGCAGATGGGCGGCCCGTCGGGCGGATGCATTCCCGCCTCGCTCGGTGAGACGCCGGTCGACTACGAACAGCTCACCGCCACCGGCGCCATCATGGGCTCCGGCGGCATGGTGGTCATGGACGAGTCCACCTGCATGGTGGATGTGGCGCGCTTCTTTCTCAGCTTCACCCAGAACGAGTCCTGCGGGAAGTGCACCTTCTGCCGGATTGGAACCAAGCGAATGCTGGAGATCCTCGAGCGCATCTGCGAGGGCAAGGGCAAGGAGGAGGACCTCAAGCTGCTGGCCGAGCTGGGAGAACAGATCAAGGCGAGCTCCCTGTGCGGGCTGGGCCAGACGGCGCCGAATCCGGTGCTCACGACGCTCCGGTACTTCCTGCCCGAGTACCAGGCTCACATCACCGAGAGGAAATGTCCTGCCAAGGTCTGTCTGCCCCTCGTGGAGTTTTGGATCGACCCGGAGAAGTGCAACGGCTGCGGCCTCTGCGTCCAGGCCTGCGAGGTTGGCGCCGTCAGCGGCGACAGGAAACTCCCGCACTGCGTTGACGTGGCCGTGTGTGTGAAATGCGCCCGGTGCATGACCGTGTGCCGTCAGGACGCGATCGAGAAAAGGTAGTCCCGTGCTCCCCCATCCGGCTCCTGAACCGTCAATGCTTCCGGTGGAGTTGACGATCAACGGGCGCAAGGTGACCGCGCGCCCGGGCCAGACGATCCTCGAGGTGGTCCGGGAGGAGCGCCTGGACGAGATCCCGACCCTCTGCCACGATCCACGCCTCGAGCCGTACGGATCCTGCTTCCTCTGCGTGGTGCAGGTCAAGGGGTCCCCCCGGCTCGTCCCCGCCTGTGTGACCCGGATCCGGGACGGGATGGAGGTCACGACGCGGAGCGAGCGGATCATCCATGCGCGGAAAACGGCGCTGGCGCTGCTGCTATCCGATCACTATGCCGATTGCGTTTGCCCAGGCCAGCTCGCTTGCCCGGCGGGGGTAGACGTCCAGGGATATCTCAGTCTGGCGAGACTGGGGTATTACCATGAGGCGCTGGCCCTCATCAGAGAGCGCAATCCCCTTCCCGTGGTCTGTGGCAGGGTCTGCGTGCGCAAGTGCGAGCTTCAGTGCCGAAGAAACACCGTGGACGAACCCGTCGGCATCAACTTCATCAAGCGCTATGTCTCGCAGCACGGGGACGGGAAGAAGGCAAGCTCCAGCCCCGTGGCACCCACGGGCAAGCGGGTGGCGATCGTCGGTGGGGGGCCTGCGGGCCTGACCTGTGCCAACTACCTGGCCCTGAAAGGGCATTCCGTTACCATTTTCGAAGCCTTGCCCAAACTGGGCGGCATGCTCAGGTACGGTATTCCGGAATACCGCCTCCCGCGTGTCGAACTGGACGAGGAAATTGACCGGATCCTCAACCTCGGGGTCGAGGTCGTGCCAGGAAAGAAGCTCGGCCGGGACTTCAGCCTCGAGGACCTCATCCGCCGGGAAAAGTTCGACGCGGTCTTCCTGGCCGTGGGGGCTCCCTTGGGCAAGAAAATGGGGGTCCCCGGCGAGGAGGACGTCGTGGGGGTAGAGTCGGCACTGGATTTCCTGCGCGACGTGGAGCTCCAGGGTCCCCCCAGGTTATGCGGGAAGGTCGCCGTCGTCGGCGGTGGAAACTCGGCGATCGACGCCGCCAGGACCGCGCTCCGCTGCGGGGCGGAAGAGGTGACTATCCTCTATCGCCGGACGCGCAAAGAGATGCCGGCGCATCATGAGGAGGTGGAGGCGGCGGAGAAGGAGGGGGTGCGGCTCACGATGCTCGCGGCCCCGGTGGCCATCCTCGCCAAAGAGAGGCGTCTCACCGGGATCCGATGCATCCGCATGGCCCTCGGCGAGCCGGACGCGAGCGGCAGGCGCAAGCCGATTCCCATCCCGGGCTCCGAGTTCGACTCCCCGTGTGATTTCCTGCTTCCTGCCATCGGGCAGGACGCCGACCTGGCCCCGTTCCGGGGCGAGCCTGATCGGACCCGGCCGGCGGTCACCCGCCAGGCTACCCTGGAGGCGGATCGATCCACGCTGGCCACGAACCTCGCCGGGGTGTTTGCCGGAGGCGACGTGGTGTCGGGCCCGTCCGTCGTGATCGACGCCATCGCGCATGGCCGCCTGGCCGCGGAAGCCATCGATCACTACCTGCACACGGGCGAGGTGACAGCACCCCGCCCGCCATTCGTGAGCCGCCGGGAGGCGTTCGGCCCGCTGCCGGAATGGCTGTTCGAAGGGGTGCAGCGCACCGCCCGTCAGCGGATGCCGGAACGGGGTCCCCGCGAGCGGACGAAGGATTTCGGCCAGGTGGAACTCGGCCTGTCAGAGCCACAGATGAAGGACGAGGCCATCCGGTGCATGGAATGCGGGTGCAAGGCGGTCTTCGGTTGCGACCTCAAGCGGTACGCCACCGAGTACCAGGTCGACATGTCGCGCTTCGCCGGCACGGTCCGGAAGCACCGCGTGGATGCGAGCCATCCCCTCATCATGCTCGACCCAAACAAGTGCATCCTCTGCGGCCGGTGCGTCCGGGCCTGCGCCGACTTGGTCGGCCTCTCCGTGTTGGGTTTCGTCGGCCGGGGCTTCGGCACCGTGGTTGGACCCGCCCTGGGGAGACCCCTGGCCGAGAGCACCTGCATCGCGTGCGGGGCCTGCATCGAGACGTGCCCCACGGGCGCCCTCGACAGTCGATTGCCGTACGGCAGGCAAGGGCCCTGGAAGGCCAGGCGGCATTCTTCGATCTGCGGGTTCTGTTCCGTCGGCTGCGGGCTGGACGTCCATGTGGTGTCAAATGGCTTGTTGTGGGCAAGTTCGCCCGAGACCTCGACAGAGAGCGGCGACCTCTGCCTGAAGGGGCGATTCGGCACGGGTCTGATCCACGGTGCGGACCGGCTGCGCAGGCCGCTGGTGAGGGAAAACGGCCGGCTGATCGAGGCGGACTGGGACGAGGCGATTCGCCAGGCGGCTGACCTCCTGCTGGATTGCCGGAACCAGGAGGGGCCAGCAGGACTCGCCATCCTGGCCGGCCCCCGCATGACGCTGGAGGAGTGCTGTCTCACCCGGCATCTGGCCAGCACGGCGTTGAGGCTCACCCAGGTGGGCAGCTTCGGGCAGAATCGAAGAGGAGGGCCGCGCCACGATCTGGATGGCATCTTCGGAGAGACGGCATCCACCTGCGTGCGAGAGGACATCGATACCGCGGACATGGTGCTGCTGGTGGGGGCCGACCCGAGCGCAACCCACCCGGTCCTCGCCATGGCCATCCGGCGAGCGGCGAAGCGAGGGGCGGAGATCGCGGCGATCGGTTCGAGCAAGATTGACCTGATCCGCTCCGGCGACCTATGGCTCGACGCGCGGCGGGGCACGGCAGGGATCATCCTGGCCGGCGTGATCCGCCGGATCTTCCAGCGCGGCCAGATTGACCGCCGCATCCTTGACAGCAATCGGAACAGGCTCGAGGCGCTGTACCGCTCTGTTGGCGACGCGGCCCTGGATGAAGTGGCGAGCATCTCCGGGGTCGAGGCATCCAAGATCGAGGAACTCGCGGAGCGTCTTGCCAGCCATCGGAAAATCGTGGCGATCTACGACCTGGACGACACCCTCGAACGGTCCACCGACGACCTGATCGCCCTGACTCAGCTCCTCTTGCTCACCGACCACCTGGACAAACGGGGCGAAGGACTGCTGTTGCTGCAGTCCGACTGCAACAGCGAGGGAGCCAGGCTGGCCGGAATCGCGGAACCACTCACTCCAGGAACGATCCGGGGCGCGCTGGTGATGTTCGAGAACCCCTTCGGAGATCCCGGCTCGCGCCGTCAACTGGAGGGCCTCCGCTCCATCGTCGTCATCGATCATTTCCTCACCGAGACTGCCAAAGCGGCACAGGTGGTGTTGCCTGCGGCGACCCTGGTCGAGTCCGAGGGCACGGTGGTCAGCTTCGACCGACGCGTGCAGAAGATCAGCCGGGCCAGCCAGCCCGTCGCCGGTCTCAGTACCGCCGACGTCCTCGCCCGGCTGGCACAGCAGCTGGGCCATCCGGTCGGTTCCACCGACCCGGCACAGATCCGAGCGGAGCTGGTTGGGCATCTCGGTCTGCTCCCGGATCACATGGAAAGGGCGCGAGATCGGGGAGAGACTTGGCCCACGCGGCGAAACCCAGACCGCCCGCTGCACCTCAGGGCAATCCGGCTGACCTCGACCGCAACGACGACGGACGTGTACCCCTATGCGAGCCTGGACGCGTACGTGGATCGGAGGCTCGTCGAGATGGGATTGCCACGGCCATGAGGGCAGCCCCTGGCCGGAGGCTCGGGAGGGCCCGGAGTCCATGCAGGAAATCGATCGGCTGCTGAGCGAAGAAGAACTGTTTGCCCGGCTCGACTGGTTCATCCGGCTGCGGTGGCTGTTCCTGCTTGGGCTGAGCCTGATGGTTGCGGTCGCCAGCCAGCTGCCGGGAATCACTCTGCCATACCGGCAGATTCTTGAGGTGGGTGGGGCCATTTTGGCCTGTAACACCGCCCTCTATCTTTACCACTCCTTTTTTACCAGGAAGCGGCCTCCGGATATCCCCGCCACCAGGATTGAGGCCAACCTCCAGATCGGGATGGACATCATTGCCCTGACAGCAATGATCCATTTCTCCGGTGGGGCGGAGAATCCGTTCATCTTCTTCTATCTCTTCCATGCCATCATTGGCAGCATCCTCCTCAGCCGGATCGAGGTCTGGACCCACGGCATTGTTGCCTATGCCCAGTTTCTGTTGGTCGTCATCCTGGAGTATTGTCATGCGATCCCCCACTACCCGTTGGGCGGGCTGTTCGCCAGCCCCCAGCATGAGAATTCCCTCTATCTCCTGGTGGTCGGCGTGGCGCTGTTGGTCACGCTCTTCGGGACCATCTACATCAGCTCCTCGATCGCCCATGGCTTGCGCACCAGGGAGAGGGAATTGCTGCTGACCCGGAGGATGCTGCAGAAGAAATCGCAGGATTTTCAGGAGGCGAATCGAGAGCTGCGGGAGAAGCAGACACAGCTCGTTCAGTCCGAGAAGCTGGTTTCGCTGGGCCAGCTCTCGGCCGGGGTGGCCCACGAGATCAACAACCCCATCCAGTTCATCCAAGGCAACATGCGGATCCTCAACGAGGCCATGGAGACCATCCTCCCGCTCCTTGACCGGCAGGCAGAGGGGAATCCGGACTTCAGCGTGGCGCGCCTCCCGTATCCCTTCTTCAGGCAGCAGATCAAAACCCTCCTCGACGATATGTACGCCGGTGCCATTCGTATCGCCGACATCGTCAGGGATCTCAAGAAGTTTGCGCGCCTCGACGAAGGGAAGATGGATGAATCGGTGGATGTGAACGAGGTGGTACGGTCCAGTTTGCGGCTTGTCCAGAACAAGATCAAACGGTACCGGATCATCGAGGACCTCGATCCCGCACTGCCCAAGATCACCGCGTCCACGAGCAAGATTGAGCAGATGGTGGTGGCGAACCTGATCAACGCTGCGGAGGCGCTGGGTGAACGTTCGGGCGCCATGATCAAGGTGACCACCAGGCCCGAGGATGGAGGAGGACACATCCGCCTGTCCATCACCGACAACGGACCCGGAGTGCCCGAAGACGTCAAAGACAGGCTCTTCGACCCCTTCTTCACCACCAAACAGCGAACCGGCGGGACGGGTCTGGGCCTCTCCGTCGCATACACCATCGTCACCGAGCACGGTGGCCGGGTGGAAGTCGCCAGCACCCTCGGCGAGGGCACGACCTTCACCTACCACTTCCCGGTGAAGAGGAGCGCCGGATGAAGCGCGTGCTCGTGGTCGACGATGATGCGGCCGTGGTGCGCTATTTCCTGGTGCTCCTGACGCAGAGCCAACGGTACGAGGTTACGGTGCTGAGCGACAGCGTCAGGGCACTCGAGATGATCGATTCAGGGGCGTTCGATGCGGTGCTCCTCGACATGGATATGCCGGCTGTCCATGGTCGGGAGGTGCTGAGAAGGATCCGAGAGCGCCAACCCACGACCGCGGTGATCATCATCACCGGGGTCGAGGATACAGAGCTCGCGGCCGAATCGATGCAGGTCGGCGCCTTTGCCTACCTCTACAAGCCGGTGGGGGAGGAGCAGTTGCTCTGCACCCTGGACCGCGCCCTGGGGGAGGGCACGTCGCGTCCAGAGATGGCGAAGGTGGAAGGCTTTGTCGCTCGGGCCGGGAACGTGGAAACCGCCTAGGAAATACCCAGAGGGGCAAGCATCTCGTCGGTGAGTCTTCCTCCCTCTTTCTTGACCCCTCCGACCTCCCTCTATTACAGCGGTCGGTCAGAGATACTTGCGTGGGTCGGCAAGCCGGCCCTCCATGGCGCTCGCCGTCACCGTGGCGGGGCTGGCCAGGAAGATCCGCGCATCCCGCGAGCCCATGCGGCCTTGGTAATTCCGGTTGCTGCTGCTGATCATCTGGGCGTTCCTGGACAGCACGCCCATGTGGCTGCCGAAGCAGGGCCCGCAGTTCGACGACTCCACGTTCGCCCCGGCCTTGATGAAGACCTGCAGGATGCCCTCGTCCATGGCACGCTCGTACACCCGCCGGCTGGCGGGGATCACCACGAAGGAGACGTCCGGGTGCACCTTGTGGCCCCGCAGGACCTTGGCCGCCTCCACCAGGTCCTCGTAGCGGCCGTTGGTGCACGCGCCCAGGAAGGCGTCGGTGATCTTGTCGCTCGTCACGGCCGGAAAGTCCGGGGTCGGGTGCTGCTGACTGCGAGCGATCATCTCCTGCACCCGCGACACCGGCGTGGCATTGGCCGGCTTGTGCGGGAAGGCGACCATCGGCTCCAGCGTCGACAGGTCCACCGTCATCCGGTCGGCGTAGCGTGCGTCGGGATCGCTGTTGATGGGCTCCACCGGCCACTGCGCCCGGCCCGTGAGATAGGCACCCAGGCTCTCGTCGTAGGGCATGATCCCGGTGCGGGCGCTCATCTCGACGGCCATGTTGCAGATCGTGGTGCGGGCATCCATGGCCATCCGCCGGACGCCATCCCCCACGAACTCGGCGACGCGCCGCGAGCAGCCGCCCGCTCCAATCTTCCCGATGATGTGCAGGATGAGGTCTTTGGCGTACACACCCTTGGGAAAGGTCCCGCTGAGCTCGAACCGGATCGTCTCGGGGATCTCGAAGTCGTACAGGTGACCGGTGGCCATCGCATAGATACCCTCGGTGGTGCCCACGCCGAAGGCCAGGGCGCCCATCGCCCCGTTGGTGCAGGTGTGGGAGTCGGTCCCCAGCACGATGTCCCAGGGAACGATGTGCCCATCCTCGATCAGGACCACATGCTCGATCCCGTCCCCTTCGCGGTACACCTTCGCGCCCTGCTCACGCCCGAAGGATTCCATCAGGTCGACGCCCTCGGCCACTTCCACGGAGAGGGCGGGCACGGAATGGTCAGGGATGAAGAACAGCCGGCGGGCGTCGAAGACCCGGACGGGCTTGCCGTACTTCTTGAACGTCTCGCCGAACAGGTTGCCGAGACCCTTGATGGCGGGCGGCCCGATCACGTCGTTGAAGAAGAGCTTGGTGATGGGCAGCCGGTCTATCTTGTCGCCGGCGTGGACCGGCCGGCCCGCCTGGCGTGACACGATCTTCTCGACGAGCGTCTGTCCCATGGCTCTCTCCGCTGGCATAGCGCGGGCGGTCACTCACCGCCGCCCGGCGAGGATCTCCTCGAGGTGGGCCCGAACGCGGACGGTCATTCCTCCCGCCTTGAACGTTCGGCGGTCCTCGTTTTTCATCTGAAACGGGATGCTCGTATTTCGAGTCCGGTTGTGGATGGCGCCGGCATCCAAGTCGATCTCGATCTGATCACCCAGGCCCATACCGCTCGTATCCTGGACGGCGATCAGCGGGAGGCCGTTGGCAAGGGAGTTCCGATAGAAGATGTCGGGAAAAGATTGCGCGATCACGCAGACGACTCGGTTGAACTGCAAGGCATACACCGCTTGCTCCCGGCTAGAGCCGCAGGCGAAGTTCTTTCCCGCCACGACGATATTGGCCTGGCTTCTCAGGCAGCGATTGCGGAAATCGGGATCGAACTTCGCAAAGGCGTAGGTCGCGAAGTACTCGGGGTCGTCGCTCTTGATCAGGTAGAGGGCCGGGATGATGTCGTCCGTGTTGATATCATTGCCGAAGACCGAGGTAACGGTGCCGTTCAGCATTGCCCGCACTCCTTCGAGTGTCCCAACCATAGGTTCCCTAACGTAGAGCGGATCATACCCGGTTTACTTCTCTGTGTCGAAGGATTTGCTGGCGGGCGACCGGGTCGACCTGGAATCAACTGCCGTCAAAAAGCGTCAACAGGTGGGCAAAAATTCTTGATCTCCGCTGCCTTTCCTGGACCCGCCCGGGGGCCATGTGGGTCTTCAAGGCACCATGAGTGGCTAGCATCGCAGGTCAATCCGACACTCAAATGGCGCCTAGGCATCCGGTTTGGCCTTGACTCAATGCGTGAGCATCGGGTGTCTGGTGTCGATGAGATTATGGCCTGATATCGGCATGTGCCTTGCTTCTCCCATGGTTTCGGAAGGATTCGATGCGGAAGAAAGCCGATTCCCCTTGGTATTCATTCGCTGGAATAAGGGGTCAAACCAGATGGCAACGGCGGCAAGACAGGCGGCAAGGCCGGATCGAAGTACTCTGAGAGCCACCCTCAAGGCTGGCGTGAGGTACGATGAGCGTGCGAAGGTGTACGTCGCCTATGCGCCATCCCTCAATATCTATTCCCAGGCAACCACGGAAGAGCATGCCAGACGCGCCCTGGAGGGTGCGATCATGCTGTTCCTCGGCGTCGCCCGCAATGGTCGGGGGTTTGCCGGCGTCCTGGCAATGGCTCGCCTCACCAAGGATCCTCGGAAGAATGGCGCGGACCGCGAGGACGACCGAATTCATGCCATGGAGGAGGAGATCCTCGAGCAGCAGAACTTCCGTTGCATCTTCGACGTGCCCACGTCGTTCCCGCAGGGAGGGAAGCTCGCCTGACGGCTCTTCGTAGGCCGGGGGGATTTGGGGGGCGAATCCGGCGTGTCCTGCAGCTGATGCCGGATCTCCCGGATGCTAGAGAGGGCTAGGATCGGTAGGAGCACCAGCGGTAGCGCCATGCGCGTGATGAATGCCGGGGTCTCAGCAACCCCGGCATTCGTGCTTTTGGGAGGCCGGCCTGGGTGTTTGTTCTTCGGGCCGTGCTCCTACTTCAGCGTCGCCCCGTGGAAATCCATCCACTGGTCGGGACGCGGCGTCCACTCGACGCGGTCGCGCATGGCATAGATGTCCACCTGCTGCATCAGGAAGACCCACGTGGCATCCTCGACCATGGCCTTGGCGAGATCGCTATAGAACTTTCGCCGCTTGGCTGGGTCCATCGTACTCCGCCCAGCGTCGAAAAGCATGTCGACCTTCTCGTTCTTGTAGTAAAGACCCCGCCCCTTGGACGAGACGAGGGTGTACAGCTCATCGCCGTCCTGCATCGGCCCGCCCAGCCCGAGGAGATAGGCGTCAGGAAACTGCTTGGCGAGGTACCGCTGAAAGTAGGCCCCCCACTCCGCCAGCCGAACCTTGGGCTTGAACCCGGCTTGCTGCCACTGCCCGGCCAGCGCCTCGACGATCTCCTTGTCGCCCTGGTAGCGCCCGTCCGACGAGTCGAGGGTGATCTCCAGTCCATCGGGGTACCCAGCCTCGGCGAGCAGGCGCCTGGCCTTGGCCGGGTCGTACGGGTAGCCCTTCACGTTGGGATCGTAGCCAAACATCAGGGGGGTAAGGGGGCCAGGCGTTCGCCGGCCGTTTCCCTCCAGGACATTCTTGATGATGGCGTCCACGTCGGTGGCATAGTTGAGCGCCTGACGCACCCGAACGTCCGAGAGCGGCTTCTTGAAGGCGTTGAGTCCGAGGTAGATGATCCAGGTGCTCGGGACACGCAGGACCTTGATGCCCGGGACGTGTTCTAGCTCGCGCGCCAAGTTCGGCGGCAGGTTGGTGATCAGGTCGAGCTGGCCGGTCCTGAGGCCCGCGACACGAGTGGAGGCCTCCGGGACCGGCATAAAGACAATCCGGCGAATCTTGGGCACACCCCGCCAGTGCTTGTCGAACGCCTCGACGACCAGCCGGTCGTCCCGGACCAGTTCCACGAACTTGAACGGCCCGGTCCCCACCGGCGCGGCGGTAAACGCCTGGTCCCCTTTCGCGGCAGTGTACTTGGGTGGCAGGATCGGGAAGTCAAGGAGCCGATTCAGCAGCGGCGCGTAGGGTTGCCGGGTGGTCAGTCTTACGGTGAAATCATCCACGACTTCGATCTTGGTGATCTCCGCAATGTTCGAGCGGTTGGGAGACTTCTGGTTCGGATCCAGCACGCGCTGCACCGTGAAGCGCACCGCCTCAGCGTTGAAGGGCTCGCCGTTGTGGAAGACCACCCCCTTGCGGAGCCGGAACTCCCATGTGTTGTCGTCCAGGAGTTTCCAGGACTCAGCCAACTGGGGGACGATACGCCTCTGTGCGTCCCTGCCCACCAAGGAGTCGAACAGGCTCATATCGACCTGGGCCCGGATGGAGGAGAGGTTCATGCTGGGGTCGAGATTCTCGGGGGTCCAGGGAATGGCCACGTGCAACTCTCCGGGGGCTTCGGCAGCGTATGCCGATGGCAAAAGACTGAGGAGCGAGGCGACCAGAGTGATCAGGATTCGATGCGTCACAGCACACTCCTTCGAATAGCTCGGATGGTTCGGAAGCTAACTCTCCGGCGTGAGCCGGGGTTGGCGATTCAGGTTGCGGGTCGGCTGGGTCGATTCGTGGATGACCGGGTGGATGACATCGAGGGCGGCCAGGAACTCGGGGTAAAAATTCCTGGAGGCAAAGCCGAATCGTGGGCCATTGTAGCGAACGATGATCTCGTCGACGGCGTTACTCCCCAGGGTTGCCTTGGCCATCAGGATGCCTTCCCTGCCGTGGTTGTAGGCGAGGAGGGCCAGCGGCCAGGACCCCAGGGCCTGATAGTCGCGTTTGAGGAGGCGGGCCGCGGCTTCGGTGGCGCGGATCGGGTCCCGCCGGTCGTCGCGCCGCCGCGTGATGTTCAGGTAGCGTTTTCCTGTGGACGTGATGAACTGCCACAGGCCAACCGCACCGGCCTTGGACCGGGCGTGAGGGTTGAAGGAGGACTCCACCATGGGCAAGGCTGCCAGTTCCTGGGGGACGTTGTGGCGCCGCAGGACGGAAAGGATCTGGGGCATGAGGGCCCGGGCGCGTTGTAGACCCTCCTCCACCCTCTCCCGGAGTCCCTGCTGGACCCGGATGTTCGAGACCGAGCGGAGCAGGACATCAGGCGCACAGGGGCATCCCCAGGCCTGGGCCACCCCCTGCCCCTCGGAGCCCAGGTCCTCGGGTGCGACGCCTTGGGCCAGGCTGGTCAGGATCCCCTCGTACTTGGCCCGCAGGCGGCGAATCTCGGGCTCGGCCGCGTCGGCGGCGCGCCGTTCATTCGTGGTGCCGCCAACGTGCACCACGTCATAGACCACGGCTAGGTTCTCGCGGTCGTGAAGGATGAAGTCCCCCACACCGAATTCCGTGTAGATCCGCTTCCAGAATTCAACGCTGGCTGATAGGGCAGGCGGCCTGGGAAAATCGGAATTGGGAGCGTCGTACTCGTCGGCAGAGGCCGGCGCAGTCAGAGCAAACACTGCAGAGCTGAATAGGAGGGCTGCCCGGAAAACACAAAAACCAAGTGCCCGCATCCGACCTCCTTCAAATTCTCCTCGAGCCCCTGTGTAGCAGACCGCTCCCCGGAGGGCAAGAAATTTTCCGTCGCGCCTGAGTGGCGCGTCACGGCAGCTTCCGAACGCGGGAGGCCTCGACCTCGTCGGTGAAGACGTAGCGGCCCACCCGACGCTCCCGCTGGAACCGCCCGTGGACCTCGACCCGGTCGCCCGGGGCAATCGCCGGCTTTCCCCACGAGAACACCTTCAGGGATGTCCCCGTCTCGTCTGAAAGGCGAAACGTGAAATAGTCGTTGCCGCGTCGCGACGTCCGGGGATCCACGCCGCTGGCCTTGCCCTCCAGCACCACCTCGCGGCCGTCGAAGGCCTCCGGCCGGGCCAAGACGTCGCCGATGCGGTCCCGCGCTAGGGCTGGGACCGCGAGTCCGATCGCCAGGACGAGAATCCATAGCCGGAATGTCAGAGGGCCGGAAAGCCGCCTCATTCCTTCGCCTCGCGCCAGAGCCGGTGGAATTCCTGGTGGAAGCGGGCGACCAGCGTGGGATCCTCCAGCACGACCAGATTCTCGTAGTTGACATGCTCGGCGCTGTTGGTCCAGTTATACGAGCCGGTCACCACAAGGCGCTCG
>JBIOJT010000018.1:0-24695 GCA_044451055.1 Methylomirabilales bacterium (SeqCode) | reverse complement strand
GGGCGGACCCGATCAGTTCAGCCGTCTCCGACCGGTCACCCTCGGCGGGCGCCTGGGGGACCGGCGACGTCCCTGCCCTCGGCCACTGCTCAGCCGCGACGTCCAATCCCTTCCCTCCCGGATTGCAGTTCATGCACCGCGCGTCGGAACACCTCGCCCCGCTCCTCTGCATTTCGAAACAAGTCGAAGCTCGTGCAGCCCGGCGACAGGAGAACCATGTCTCCGGGAACGGCTCGACGAGCTGCCTTCGTCACGGCGTCCGGCATCCCTTCCGCCGTCTCGGCCGGACAGCAGCCGCCGATCGCCTCCAGGATCTTCGCCTGCGCCTCGCCGATCGCGATGACCGCCCTGGCGCACCCTTGAAGCAGGGGCGCCAACGCGCGGAAATCCTCCCGCTTGTCTCGCCCGCCGATGATGAGCACGACCGGGTGGTCCGAGGCCTCCAGAGCGCGGCGGACGGCGAAAACGTTCGTGGCCTTCGAGTCGTTGACGTACCGGACACCGTCTATCTCAGCGACCAGTTCCATGCAGTGCGGCCGTCCTCGAAAAGCTCGGAGCGCCTCGGCCATGGGTTCCGGGCCGACTCCCAAGGTCCCGGCCGCGGCGCAGGCGGCCAGGGCGTCCTCGAGGTTGTGGGTCCCCTGGACCCGCATCGCGGACGCGTCGCAGATCGGCTCGGTCCGCCCGCCTTGACGCAGGATCAGGCGACCCCCGCGCAGGAAGGTGCCGTCCCCGACTGTCCGCGTTCGACTGAACAGGTGGACCCCGGAACGAATCTCTTGCGCATATTCCAGGACGAGGGGATCGTCGGCATTGAGGACGGCGAAATCCTCGGGGGTCTGGTACGCGAAGATCCGCGCCTTGGCCGCGTAGTAGTCCGCCAGCGTGGCATACCGATCTAGGTGATCCGGCGCCAGATTGAGCAGGACCGCCACGTGGGGCCGGAAGGTGATGATCGTCTCGAGCTGAAAACTGGACAGCTCGGCCACGACCCACGCGTCGCGGGACAGGGTCGGAACCACATCGCACAGCGGCCGCCCGATGTTACCGGCGACCACGACGTCATGGTCTGCCCTCTGGAGGATGTCACCCGTCAGGGTGGCGGTCGTCCCCTTGCCTTTGGTCCCGGTGATCCCGATGAACCGGGCCGTTGTCAGTCGGGAGGCTAGCTCGACCTCGCTCCACACCGGGATGCCCAGCGAGATCGCCCGGGCCAGGGGAGGCAGCCGGAGGTCCACGCCGGGGCTGACGACGATCAGGTCCGTCTCCATGAAGCTGTCCGCAGTGTGCCCGCCGGTCTCGAGGCGGACGCCCCGCCGGGAAAGCTCCGCCAAGTCCACGCGCAACTTCTCCGCCGGGGTCTGGTCGGTGGCGAGAACTTTCGCGCCGCGCTCCGCCAACACCTTGCAGGCGGCAAAGCCACTTCGCGCGAGCCCCACGACCGTCACCCGCTTGCCGCGAAGATCAAGACCGCTCACCCGGGGATCCACCTCCCGGCTCATGGCCCAGAGCTGATGGCGCATGGGCCGAATCCCTCTTGCCTGCTGCCTGCTGCTCCTCGGCTCTTAGCGCAGCTTGAGCGTCGTCAGGGCAATCACCTGCAACACGAACGAGACGATCCAGAACCGGACGATGATCTTCGGTTCCGGCAGGCCATTCAGCTCGTAGTGGTGGTGGATGGGCGCCATCCGGAAGACCCGGCGACCCGTCCGCTTGAACCAGAACACCTGGATGATCACGGACAGGGCCTCCACCACGAAGCAGCCGCCGGCTACCACCAGGATCAGCTCGTTCTTCGTCACGAGGGCGACGGTGGCCAGCGCTCCCCCTAGCGCCAGCGATCCCGTGTCGCCCATGAAGACCTGGGCCGGGTGGGCGTTGAACCAGAGGAAGCCCAGGCTGGCCCCCACCAGCGCCGCTGCGAAGACCGGGAGCTCGCTCGCACCTTTGACGAAGACCACCTGCAGGTAGCGAGAGAGGGCGGCGTGGCCCGCGACGTAGGCGAACAGGGTGAAGGTCGCCGCCGCCATCATGGTCGGGACGATGGCCAAGCCGTCCAGCCCGTCCGTCAGGTTCACCGCGTTGGAGCAGCCAACAATGACCAGCATGGCAAAGGGGATGTACCAGAGGCCCAGCTCTGGCATCCAGCGCTTCACGAACGGGATGGCCAGCTTGGTCGTGAACATGTCGGTGGGAAGCCGGTACAGGTATGCTCCCACCAGGAGGCCGATGAGGATCTGCCAGAAGAACTTCTGCCCGGGGCGCAGGCCCGTGCTGGTCCCGCGCTTGAGCTTCAAGGAGTCGTCCACGAACCCGACCGCCCCCATGGCCAGCGTGCAGAACAGCGCCAGCCAGATGAATTGGTTGTTGAGCTGCGCCCACAGCAGCGTCGCCGAGATGACCGCCAGGAGGATCAGGACCCCACCCATGGTGGGCGTGCCCGCCTTTTTCAAATGGCTCTGCGGACCGTCCTCCCGGACGACCTGCTGGGCGCGCATGTCCGACAGCTTCCGGATGATTGGCGGACCCAGGATCATGGAAACCACGAGGGCCGTGAGAAACGCCCCGGCCGTCCGGAACGTGACGTACCGGAAGACGTTGAGCGGCCCAAAGTACTTGTGCAACGGGACCAGCAGGTGATAGAGCACGTCTTGTCCTTACTTGCTCACTGGCTCACTGTCTTCCTTTCTCACGCGGTCACTTCCTGGGGCTCATCAGGTGCTTCTTGTCCACCATGGCCCGGCCCTCTTCGGACTCGAAGCGCGTGGCGGTCTTCTCCGCATGGGCCTCCACGGCCAGCTCCAGCAGCCGACGGACGACCTGGACCGGAGCCAGCCCGCTCGCCTCCCACAGGCGCAGGCACAGCGATCCCGGCAGCGTGTTCACCTCGTTCACGTAGGCGCGCATGCTGGGCCGGTCCACCAGGAAATCCACTCGCGCGATCCCCCGGGCGTCCAGGGCGCGGAAGGCGCCGGCCGCCAGTTCCTTCACCTGCCGCGCCAGAGCCTCCGGGATCCGGGCCGGGATATGGCTGGGGGCCAGGTCCGCGTCCTCCGCCCGCTCCGCCCGACCCAGGTACTTATCCTCGAAGCTGACGATCCCCACCGCCCGGAGCAGTTCCTCGCACTCCGAGACCGTCAGGGCGTGATTCCCCAGGACCGCGCACTGGACTTCCAGCCGATCCTCGACCGCCCGTTCCACCAGGACGCGCGTGCTGAACTGAATGGCCTGATGCACGGCGCGCGCGAGTTCCTGCCGGCTCGCCGCCCTGGCGATCCCCACGCTCGAGCCCGCCACGGCGGGCTTGACCACCACGGGATACGCGAGGGTGGATTCCACACGAGCGGAGGTGGCCGCCTCATCCTCCAGCCACTGTCGCCGCGTGAACCAGGTCGCCTCCACGGTCGGCAGCCCGGCCCCACGGAAGATCAGCTTGGACAGGATCTTGTCCATGCCCGCGCCCGAGGCCGCGACGCCCGGGCCCACGTAGGGGATGTTGGCCAGCTCGAACAGGCCCTGCAACGTCCCATCCTCGCCGTGGGTCCCGTGCACCACGGGGAACGCGATGTCCAGGACCGTCCGCACCTGCTTGCGGAACCACCCCGCACGCTCCGGGTTTCCGCAGAGGACGCGGATCGAAGGATCCGGGGGGAGGAAGAGGGGGGTGACGTCCCCGGAGGGTTCCTGTGTTTGCAGGCCTCCCAGCGCTTGCTTGAACGCCTGCTGCAAGCTCTTCCGGCGCGCAGGATCCTGCGCGGTCCGGCCCTCGGCTTCGACTTCCAGCAGACGGGCGACGGCCCGGCCCGTGAGCCACGTCCCGGCCTTGTTGAGATAGAGCAGGATGGCCTCGTACTCACCGCTCAGTTGCCGCAGGGCCTCGTACACCTTGCTGGCCGTGGTCACAGAGATCTCGTGCTCGACCGAGCGGCTGCCGAAGACGAGGCCGACGCGCTTCATGTGAGACTCACGTCCCGACCTCGAGGTAGGTGTCGGGCAAACGGTTCTCGAACAACAGGGTATCCCCCGGCCGCACGATCTGGGTGAGACGATCGGCCACCTCGTCGGCGTGCCGGGCCGTCAGGATCCGATCCGCCGGGAAACCGCGCTCCGCGAGGCCCTCGCGGATGGGGCGGGTCCGCTCCGGCCCCACCAGGACCACGAAATCGCACACCGAGGCCGCCGCCTGGCCGAATCGGCGATTCTCTTCCGCCTCGACGGGACCGAGCTCGACCATCCCCGGCGTGATCAGGATCCGCGAGCCCCCGCTGAACTGCGACAACACTTCCAGGGCCATCTGCGCCCCCCGGGGATTCGCATTGGCCACATCCAGGATCTTGACGATGCCGCCCTCCTCCAGGATCTCCAGGCGCCGGGGCGCGGGCGAGAGCTTCGTCACCGCCTCGCGCATCGCCGCAAGCGGCACGCCGCACTCCCGGCCGGCCGCCAGGCCCGCCAGGATATTGGAGATGTTCCAGCGACCGAGGAGCCGCGTCTCGAATGATTCGGCCTCTCCCGAGTCTGTCACCACCCGGAAGCGGGTGCCCCGGACGCTGACCGTCAGATCCGTGCCCCGAACCGCCAGGGCCCGTTGCGCATCGTTGAAGCCGTAGCGGACCACTCGCTTCCCGTCGGAGTCGGCCCGCTCGGCCAGCTTCAAGCATAGGGGATCGTCGGCGTTCACCACGGCCGTGCCGCCCGGAGGCAGCGAGGCCAGCAGCTCGTACTTGGTCTGGGCGATCACCTCCGGCGTGCCGAATCGCTCCAGGTGCTGCACCCCGACGGCGGTCAAGATCCCCAGGCGGGGGTGGATAATGTCGCAGACCTCGCGGATCTCCCCCGGGCCGTACGCCGAGATTTCCACCACGAAGTACTCGTGCTCGTCCCGCAGCTCTTCCCGGATGACCCGGGTGATCCCCATGGTCGTGTTGACGCCCGCAGCCGTCTTCAGGACGCGGTATCGCGACGCCAGGAGGTCCGCCACGATGAGCTTCGTCGTCGTCTTGCCGTAACTTCCTGTGATCCCGATCACCCGGCCCGGGTAGGCCCGCATGCGCCGCTCGGCCTCGCCCAGGAACTTCCGCGCGATGGATCGCTCCAGCGGAAGCACCCCACGGGCTGCGAGGTACACGACCACCGGGGCCAAGATGCCTGCGGCGGCGAGTCCCCCGACCGCTCCCCACACCAGACCAAGAATGCGACCGACGGCCAATGGCAGCAGGCCGGCGAACACCATGTACCCTCGCAACATGAGCGCACTCAGGGCGAAGGCCACGACGGAAACCCGGACGGCCCGTGACGTCCACTGGAGGCGCTGGCTCACCTGGAGCGGTATGCGGCGCGCCAGGACGATGTGGCCGGTGCCGAGCCAGAGCCCGTACACCGCCAGCCAGTGAACCCCCACCCATCCCAGCAGGAGGGCCACAGCCACCGTCAGGATCTGCAGCCAGATCTCCGGCGTCGGCACAACCATCCGCCGGTGCGCACGCATCCAGCGGGCATAGCGGTCGGCCTTGTAGCGCTCCAGCTGGAGGATGTAGATACAGTCCAGATGGCGCTGCACCACCACGAGGGCGTAGGGGAGGGCGACGCGGGCCACCCACCAGCCGGCCGCAGCCGGCCACCGCAACCAGGCGACCGTCACGACGAGCCTCCCGTCCGCAGGAATTCCTTCAGGGTTCCGCAGAATCTCTCCGGCATGTCCAGGAAGGGAAAGTGACCCGCCCCCTCGAACACGATCAGGCGCGCGTGCGGGATCCGCGCCGCCATGATCTCCATTGCGCTGCGCGGCGCCTCCTGATCCCGGTCTCCCCACAGGATCAGCGTGGGTGCCTGAATCGCCGACAAGAGCGGCGTCAGATCCTCGTTGACCACCTTCACCAGCGTGGGACGCATCGGCCCCGCCGCGCGGTAGTCCCTCGACCCGAAGCGACCGGACATCTTCGAAATCAGGCGCTGGCCGGTAGCCCCCCAGCCGGGCAGGGAGAAGACCCATCGCGCCAGCTTGACAGCCCCCACGCGGACATGATAGCCGGCCCGCCGTCGCGGCCGGATCCCGGCACTGGCCACCAGGACCAGGCGGGAGAACCGCGCGGGCTGTTTGGCCGCCAGCGTAATCGCGATCCGCCCCCCGAAGGAATGGCCGAGGAGAGCCGCCCCCGCCATCCCGGTCTCCTGCATCAGCCGGACGACATGTGCCGCGTACTCTGCGCTTCCCCACGCCACGGGCGGGGCCGGGCTCCACCCGAAGCCGGGCAGGTCCACGGACAGGACGCGAAACGAATCGGCCAGCGCCCCGCAGAGTGGGGCTAGACTCTGACTCGACGCCCCCCAGCCGTGGAGCAGGACGAGCGGGTCGCCCTGGCCTTCCACCGTGAAATACGTCTCCAGCCCATTGATCCGGAGTAGCACGAACGCATCCCATCATCGGCCCCCGGGAATTTTTCCGGGGCCGTGCCCGGCGCTGGGGCCCGCGGCTGTTCCGCCACCGGTACCAGCGCCGTCTGCGGTGCTGGTGCCAGCACCGCCTGTGTCGCCGGTGCCTGCGTACCCCAGGGCTGCCAGCGCTTCCCGCGCTACGACTCGATCGTCAAAGGGGATCGTGCGGTCACGCAGGATCTGGTAGGTTTCGTGCCCTTTGCCCGCGATCACCACGAGATCACCGGGCCGCGCTCGGGCCAGGGCAGAGGCGATGGCCTCCCGGCGGTCGTTAATTGTAACATGCCGCTCCGATCCGCCGGACACCTTTTTCACCCCGACCTCGATCTCCGCCAGGATGGCCAGCGGGTCCTCGCTGCGCGGATTGTCCGACGTGACAACCACGAAATCCGAGAGGCGTGCCGCCGCCTCCCCCATCAGGGAGCGCTTCCCCCGGTCCCGATCGCCGCCGCAGCCGAAGACGGCGATGACCCGGCCCGCCGCGAATTCCCGAGCGAACGTGAGGACGCGCTCCAGGGCGTCCGGCGTGTGGGCGTAATCCACGGCGACACCGAAGGGCTGGCCCGCTTCCACCTTCTCGAAGCGGCCGGGCACGGCACGAAGGTTCCGGATCCCCGCCTCAAGTTGCTCACGTGTTGCGCCCAGGTGGAGACAACCGGCGGCGGCTCCCAGAATGTTGGCCAGATTGTGCTGGCCGACCAAGGCTGACTCGATCCTGAGCACCCCCCAGGGCGACTCCACCGTGGCCCGGATGCCGGCCAGCGTGAGCGACATCTCGTGGACCCTGAGGTCCGCCTCGGCGGTGATCCCGTAGCGGATCACCCGGGCCCCCGTCGCCTGTGCCATGAACGGTGCCCACGGATCATCGGCGTTCAGCACGGCCGCGGCCTCGCCCGGCTTCCGCCGATCCGTCCCCAGCATCCGGAACAGCCGCGCCTTCGCCCCGGCGTATGCCTGCATGGTCCCGTGGAAGTCCAGGTGGTCCTGGGTGAGGTTGGTGAAGATCCCCACGTCGAACTCGCACCCGTCGACGCGGTGCAGGCTGAGCGAGTGGGAGGAGACCTCCATGACCGCGCCCCACGCGCCGAGGGCACGCATCCGGGAGAGGAGCGATTGCAGGTCGCTGGACTCGGGCGTGGTCCGCTCGCCTGGGAACGTGACGGTCCCGCAGCGGTACTCGATGGTGCCCAGAAGGCCCACGCTGCGCCCGGCTGCCGCCAGGATGCCCTCGGTCAGATAGGCGCTGGTCGTCTTGCCGTTGGTGCCCGTGACGCCGATCAGGCGGAGGGAGGCGCTTGGGTTATCAAAGAGCCGGCAGGCCGCGACGGCCAGCGCCACCCGGGAGTCAGGCACCCGGATCACCGTCCTCCCCGCCGGGATGGCGAGCGTGGCTGGATCCCGCTCCACCATGACGGCCAGGGCCCCCCGGGCTGCGGCCTGCGCGATGTAGGCGTGCCCATCCTGGCGAAAGCCCCGGATGCACACGAACAGGGATCCCGGGACGACCGCCCGCGAGTCGTGTCCGATGGCCGTGATCTCCCCGGCCGTGGGACCGGTGACCTCCACACCCGCCCAGCCCGAGAGGAGCTGGTCCAGGCGCATGGCTAGCTCGCGTGGACCAGCCGCACATCGCGCGACGGCGACGGTGGCACCTGGAGATACTTCAGGGCATCCCGGGCGATCTCCCGGAACGTGGGGGCGGCGATGGAGCCACCCCAGCGCTGCGTCTCGGGCTCATCGATCAGCACCAGGATCACCAGGCGGGGCGATTCGGCTGGAACCGCACCCACGAAGGATGCCACGATCTTCTGGTGGGAATACCGGCCGGTGGCTGGGTCCAGCTTCTGGGCTGTTCCAGTCTTACCCGCCACCGTGTATTCCTCGAGGCTCGCCGCTTTCCCTGTCCCCTCCTCCACCACGGCCCGCAACATGTCGAGCAGCGTCCGGGCCGTCTCGGGGGAAATGACCCGGCGGATCACCACCGGGTCGATCTCGTGGGACAGCGAGCCGTCCTGCGCCGTGAGCGCATGGACGACATGGGGGCGGACCAGGTTCCCGCCGTTGGCGATGGCGGCAAAGGCCGTCGCGATCTGCACGGGCGTCACCGAGATCTCCTGGCCCAGGGAGAGGACCGGGAGCGACAGTGGCGACCAGCTCTTGGGGCGCCGCATGAGACCCGGCGTCTCTCCAGGGAGATCCAGCCCCGTGAGACTCCCGAAGCCGAAGCTGCTGATGTAGTGGTAGTAGAGGCTCTTCCCCAGCTTCTGCCCGATCTTGATGGCGCCCACGTTGCTGGATTGTGCCAGGATGTCCCGGACCGTGAGCCATCCATAATTCTCGTGATCCCGGATGGTGACGCCGCTCACCTCGATGGCCCCGTTCTCCCCGAAGAAGCGGTCGCCCGGGCGGACCACCCCCTCCTCCAGAGCGCCGGCCGCGAGGATCACCTTGAAGACGGAACCGGGCTCGAAGGTATCGGTGACGGCCCGGTCGCGGCGGGCGGCGGCGTTGACCGTCCGGTAGTTGTTGGGATCGTAGGTCGGCTGGTTGGCCAGGGCCAGGATCTCGCCCGTGTGGGGATCCATCACGATCGCGGTGCCGGCCTTGGCCCTGGACTGCTCCACCGCCCGCTGGAGATCTCGCTCGGTGATGTATTGGAGGACCTCATCGATGGTCAGGGTGATATCGAAAATGGGGGCAGGCCGTTCCGGCTCCTCCTGGCGGAAGATGACCCGTCCCAGGGCATCCTGTTGCGCGGCGACGAACTCGGGCTGGCCTCCCAGGAGGTCATCGTACTGGTGCTCCAGCCCCTCGAGGCCACGGTCGTCCAGGCCTACCATTCCAAGGACATGTGCGGCCAGGTCTTGCCGAGGATAGTAGCGGCGGCTCTCCGGATACAGGCCGATGCCCTTGAGGTTCAGATCGCTGATGGCCTCCGCCTGGGCCGGATCCAGCTGGCGCTCCAGCCAGACGAACGGCTTGTCGTTCCCGAGGCGGGCCAGGATGTCTCTGGCGGGCTGCTGCAGGATGGGGGCGAGCGCCTTCGCCGTCGCCGCCCGGTCCTCGACGGCGGCCGGCTGGGCGAAGATGGAGCTGACCTTCAGGCTCACCGCCAGTTCGCGGCCCGTCCGGTCGTAGATCGTACCCCGGCGGGAGACGATGGGCAGACGACGCTGGTACTGCTTGGTGGCCCGTTGCGCCAGGCGGTCGCGCTGCTGGATCTGGAGGAAGAACAGCTTGGCGGCGACGCCGCCGAGGCAGAGCAGCAGGAGAAGGAAGATCGAGATGATGCGACGCCGCATGTCGGTCAGGCCTCTCCCGCGGACGCGCGGCCAACGCCACAGGCGTTCGCCGCCCCCGCTCCGCGCCGCGTTCCGGGGCGGAGTCGGCTTCGGCTCTGCATCAGGGACGGGACATGTGGACGCTCACTCACGTGGGCTCGTCCATCGACGGCACGGCGCGACGACGATCACTGGACCGCCGACTCCGGGATCAGGACCACCTGTCCTGGCTTCGGCGTGACCATCCCCAGGCGCGTGCGAGCGATGTTCTCCACGCGCTTGAGCGAGCGGAGCTGGCCCATCTCGAGCCGGAGCGCCTTGTTCTCCTGTACGAGGGCCGCCTGCGTCTCTCGCAGTCGCTCGATTTCGTAGCCCAGACGGACGACGTGGATGTGCTGCCAGACGTATAGGAGCGTCCCCGCCAGGATCAGGACACCCAGAGCGATGGTCGAGACGAATTCCAGAGATTCCCAACGGATCCCCGGCCGCCGCGCCGCCGGTTGGGGAATCGCCCGGACCTCCGATCGCGTGCCGCCGATCACCTGCGACATGTCAGGCCGCCTCCGGCAATCGCTCCAGAGCCCGGAGCTTTGCGCTGCGCGCTCGCGGGTTGGCAGCCGTCTCGGCCTCCCCGGGGGTGATCGGCCGCTTCGTCAGGATTCGCATTCCGCCGGCTGCCTCCAGGCGCCGCCAGGCCTGCTTTACGATCCGGTCCTCGAGCGAGTGGAAGCTGATGGCGGCGACGCGGCCACCGGGCCGGAGGAGACCCGCCGCCTCCTCCAGGGCGCGGTCGAGTCCCGTCAGCTCGTCGTTCACCGCGATGCGGAGCGCCTGGAACGTGCGCGTCGCCGGGTGGATGTGTCGCGGCCAGGTGGCCCGGGGAATGGCTCGGGCCACCACCTCTGCCAGGGTGGCGGTCGTCTGGATGGGCGATCGGCGGCGCGCCTCGACGACGGCCCGGGCGATCCGGCGGGACCACCGGTCTTCGCCCCAGCGGAAGATCAGGTCGGCCAGTTCCCGCTCTGACAGACGGCCCACGAGGTCGGCTGCCGTCTCCCCCGTGCTCCGGTCCATACGCATGTCCAGGGGCCCTTCGCGCCCGAAGGAGAATCCCCGGGCCGCCGTGTCCAATTGCAGCGACGATGCGCCGAGGTCGAACAGGATCCCGTCGAACTGCCTTCCGGCCCCCACCAGGTCGGCCAGGAACTCGTACCGACCCCGGAGCAGGATCACCCGCCGGTCGAACGGTGCGAGTCGCCGGCCCGCAAGCGCCAGGGCCTCCGCGTCCCGATCGATTCCGAGGAGCGTCCCGGTCGGCTCGCTCGCCCGGAGGATGGCCTCGGCGTGTCCTCCCAGTCCTACCGTTGCATCCAGGTGAGACCTCCCGGGCCTGGGCTGGAGGATCGCAACGACCTCCGCCACGAGGACCGGGACGTGATCGGTCACTACGCGGCCAGGGCCGCCGCCGCCTCGGGGTGCATCTGTACCAGAGCATCCAGGGCGGCCTGGACCGAGTCGAAGGCCTGGAACAGGGAATCGAGTCGGAGTTCCCGCAAGCGTCCTGCGAACTCCGGGCCGAGGCTGGTCAACGCGAGCGTCCCGCCCAGCTCGCGGGCACGGCACAGACGCTCCACCAAGACGCCGAGGCCCATGGCCTCCACCCGTTGCACCCCGCGACAATCCACGATCAGCGTCCGGCAGCCATCGCGCAGGAGCGCGCCGACGGTGTTCTTCATCTCCACCATGGTGCGGATGCCGAGGTCCCCCTGCGGGTCGATCACCGCCACCTTGTGGGCTTCCGACCAGCGGACCTGCATGTGTCCCCTCCTAGAGATAGGCGATGCGGCGGATTCGGGTCAGATCTCCCTCCGGCAGCTTCGGCACTTCCCGGGAGCGTTCCGTCCAGACGCGGCGGAACCAACCCGGCGCGGTGTCCATCAGGGTCCAGCGTCGCGTGGACTGGGGACTGCTTGGTGCCGGTTGCGCCTCGCGCGGCTGTGTCATGTCTCCTCCCTTCCAGTCCGTGCACGGCCATCTGCGGTGGTCTGCGCCGTCCCCGTCTGCGGATGGTCGCCTCGGCTCGCGTGTCACGCGGCTATACCCCCAGCTCGCCCAGCCTGGCCGAGAGCTCCTCGGGCGAGGGGGCCGCGCTCACCTTGGCCTGCCAGCGGGCCTTGTCCCAGATCTCGATCTGATCCATGACGCCGAGGATCACCACCTCCCGCGTGATCCCGGCGCGCTGGCGCAGGGTCTGCGAGATCAGGATCCGCCCCTGCGGATCGATCTCCACATCCTCCGCCGAGGAATAGACGACGCGGAGGAAGTCGCGCATGTCCCGCTTGAACGTCGGGTTGGAACGGATGCGATCCTCGATGACCCGCCAGGCCTGCATGGGAAAGGCGGTGATGTACGAGTCGAAGCTGGTGAGGACCAGCATCTTCTCCTTCTTGAGCGCCTCGCGGAGCTTCGCCGGGATGCTCAGGCGCCCCTTGTCGTCAATGGCGTGCTCGTACTGGCCTCGGAACATGCCCCGCCTTGATCACCCACCGGATAGGCACTTCATGGGATATTAATCCATTACATCCCACTTCATCCCACCTTGCCGGGCACAATATACATGGCCGAAATGCCGTGTCAAGAGAATTTATTCAGATTTATCGAAGGGTTCCGACGGCCAGAGAAGGTCTGACAAGCTTGGGCCCCAGGCATGGTAGCATCCCACGACGCGCCACCCCAGAGGTGGGCCTTCACTCGTCGGATGGCTGGGGGACGTCCCCGCGAAAAACGCGCCGTTGAAGAGCGTCATGTGGTAGCGGGTGACCGGCAGGATGCCAGCCGGGCAGACGGCAGGAAAGACCCCGCGAAGCCGGCCTGATGGAGCACAGCGTGGGAGGACCGTGGGTGGACGGGGCTGTGAGAGCGACGTCGCGACGCACGGCTCTCCATACCCTCTGCAGCCGTCGAGTCTTGTATTGACAAAGAGATGGAAAGTACAATACGGTCCCTTTATCCGAACTCGAATCTCTCGGACGCGAGACTGGAATCGTATGGATCCATCCATTCACTGCCGCCCTCGTTTGGAATGAACCACCTTCCGGTCCGTGTCGGTTCATTCGGACGGGGCGGCATCGAAATGGGCTGCCGGAGGGATGAAGCATGAGGTCGCGGCTACTCGGATTGTGCCTGCTAGCGGCGACGATCAGCGTCGGCTGCTCGTCTCAGCAGACGCCTGTGGGCGCGGCTCCGGTCGCGCCCGCGAAAACACCCGTGCTCCGGATCGGTGTGGCGCCCGATCATCCGCCCTTCGTCTTCAAGAAGGACGGCGTAATCGTCGGCATCGAAGCGGACTTCGCAACGCGCCTGGGCGAGAACCTACGGCGGCAAGTCGAGTGGGCCGAACTCCCGTGGCCTGCACTGATTCCCGCGCTACAGCAAGGTCGCATCGACGCCATCATGTCCGGCATGTCCATCACGCCGGAGCGGGAGCGTGCTGTCCTCTTCACGGAGCCGTACCTGCGGGTGGGCCAGATGGCCATCATTCGGGCCAAGGACGTGGCACGGCTCGGTCATCCCTCTGCCCTCTCCCGCGGCCGCTGGAAGATCGGATACGAGGCGGGGACGACGGGGGCGCGCTATGTCCAGGACAATCTGCCCCTGGCGATCGGCATGCCGTTTCCCTCGGTCGAAAACGGATTGCGCGCCCTGCGCGCGGGGGAGATCGACGTTTTCATCCACGATGCGCCGACGGCCTGGCGTATGGCGGAGGACAGGGAAGGGGTCCTCTTGGGCCTGTACAGGCCCCTGACGGAGGAAAATCTTGCCTGGGCGGTGCGGAAGACCGGCACCGTGCTCAGGGATCAGTTGAACGCGGCGCTCTCCCGCTGGCGGCAGGACGGAAGCCTGCAGGCCATCCTGGATCGCTGGATCAGAGTGCAGGTGCTTGTGCAATAACAATCGGTGGCGCATGCGCGTTGTTCGCCGGCGGAAGCGGCGCCATGCACCTGTGGGAGATGTGGCGATGTCCTCGGCAGGGAGCGGGGATTAAGATTCTCGCCTGGTCACTTCGTGCGGTGGGGCGGGATCGTGAGGCGCCTTCACATCGGGAAGACGATGACTGTGCTTGAAAAGCGCCTCGGATGGGCGCGGTACGGAAAGACGCAGGAGCCGGCTCGTCAGCGGCTCCTCACGGACCATGCAGCTCTTCGACCGCCTGGCGCGCCGCAGCCAGATTGGCCTCGGGAACCCGCAGGTCCACGACACACCCGGGCCCCACGATGAGGCGGCGCCCGCGGCACTGGGAGACCGCGTCGCGAACCTGGGCGCGGACTGCCTGTGGGCCGTCTACGACCATCGAACCACGCTCGTCCAGCCCGCCCACCAGGGCCTGCGACACCTGGCCAAGGGCCTCCGCCAGCGACGGCGAGGTCCGCCGGTCATGCCAGTTCAGCGCGTGAACGGGGTACGCCGCGGCAAGGCCGGCGAGATACGGTCGATCCCCGTGCAGGTGAAGCATGACGATCGCCCCCCTGGCCTGTGCGGCGGCGATGACGCGGAGATCATAGGGCTCCACGAATCGCCCGTGCTCTTCCGGCGTCAGGACCTCCGGCGTCGCGGCCTGGGTGGCGAAGAAGACACCATCGGCCCCCGCATCAAGGCACGCGCCGACATATGCCTCGACCGTCGCTGTGATCACTCCCATGGCCGCATGCAGGCGACCCGGGTCACGGCGCATCGTTTCGCGCGTGAGGTCCGGGCCGGCCACTTTTCGGGCCACGGTGAATGGGGAGAAGATCGTCTGGAGCACCGGCGCATCGTCGGGCCTGCCGGCGCGGACGGCCCTGAGGCAGGCGAGTTCCCGCCCCAGCGCGCCCGCAGCCGGGTCGAGGCGGCGGAGTGATCCCCAATCCTCGACCCGCCGCACGGCGTGCCGGACGCACGTTCGGGCGCCCGTAAGCCCTCCGGTATACGCGGTCTCGCACCCCCAGTCCTCCACACAGTACACCCCGTTGGGCATGACCTTGATGAAGTCCAGGTCATAGCGCCGATGGAAGTCGAGCAGCGCGTCGGCCAGAGCCCCCGGATCCAGATCGATGTCGGGAAAATGACGCCAGAAACTGATCGGGATCCGATCCACCGGCCCGCCCGCCAGGGCCGCGTTCACCCGCTCTCGCTTGGTCATGAAACTCAGCATGGCCCCTCACCACGAGCCGCCGTCTACGGCTCAAGGATCACATTGTCAATGAGGCGCGTCGAGCCAAAGCTGGCGGCCACGACGGCTACCGCCTTCCCGGTGATCTCGCTCAACGGCTCGAGCGTCTCCAGATCGCACACCCCGACGTAACCCACGACGGCCAGGGGCGCGCTCCGGATGTGGGACTCGATGGTGGCCGCCAAGAGCCCGGCATCCCGCTCGCCAGACCGGACGGCCTCCTGGGCATGGAAGAGCGCCTGGGAGAGCACCCTGGCCTGCCGCCGCTCCTCGGGCCCGAGCAGCACGTTGCGGGAGCTCAAGGCCAATCCATCCGACTCGCGAACCGTGGGTAGCACCACGATCTCAAAGCCCAGATTGAGATCGGCCACCAGCCGCCGGATCACCAGCGATTGCTGGTAATCCTTCTGGCCGAAGTAGGCCCGGTGGGGGCGGCAGATGGTGAACAGTTTGGTGCAGACCGTGGCCACGCCGCGGAAATGCCCGGGGCGCGCGGCGCCCTCCCACCGCTCCGTGAGTTGCTCCATGCTAACGTAGGTCGTGTGCCCTTCCGGGTACATGCCCGCCACCGTGGGGGCGAAGATGATGTCCACGCCGGCGGCGCGGGCCATGCGGCTGTCCCCCTCGAGATCCCGTGGGTACCTCTCCAGATCATCACGGCGATTGAACTGGGCCGGGTTCACGAAGAGGCTCATGATTGCCAGGTCATTCTCCGCCCGACATCGCCGGATCAGACTGAGGTGCCCCTCATGCAGCGCCCCCATCGTGGGGGCCAGGCCGATGGACTTCCCCCTGAGGCGATAGTCCTCGGCAACCTGCTGCATCTCCGCCAGGCTCTCTAGGATCTCCACGAATTCCTCCTCCGCGGGAAGCGCAGCAGCCTTCAGCCACCAGCAATCAGCTTTCAGCGTCAAGGCTGAGTGCTCACCGCTGATAGCTTCTCGAAGCACAGAGGCCTCCCGGACCGATCCGGAAGGCCCCTGAATCTGGCACACCCTCCTCCCGGCCCTCTTCGGGCTCCCGGTTCCCTGTGGACTCCGGTGCCTCCGGGCAGGCAGGCAAGCACGCCCAGTGCTTCCATCGTCTCGGTCCCTGCGGTGCTACCTGCGGGATCCAAGCGGTACGTAGTAGTGCATCCCCGAGCGGGTCTCGCCGATCTTCTTGATCAGGTCCTCGAAATCCTCCCTGCGGTTGACGAAGTCGATGTCACTGGTGTTCACGACCAGAAGCGGCGACGCCGTGTAATGGAAGAAGAAATGGGTGTACGCTTCGTTCAGGTCCTCCAGATACTTGCGGTCGATTTCGCGCTCGTAGCCCTTGCCTCGGATGGCGATCCGTTGGAGGAGCGCCTCGGTGCTGGCCTGGAGGAAGATCACGAGGTCCGGCGTGGGCACCCGCACCTGGAGCAACGCGTGCACCCGCTCGTACAGAGACAACTCGTGATCCTCCAGGGTGAGGTAGGCAAAGATCTTGTCCTTGGCAAACAGGTAATCGGCCACCAGCGTCTGGCGGAACAGGTCGAACTGCGCCAGCTCCTGCTGCTGGCGAAACCGGTTCAGGAGGAACCAGAGCTGGGTCTGGAAGGCGTAGCGCCGGGGGTCCTTGTAGAAGTTCGGGAGGAACGGGTTGTCCTCCGCCACCTCCAGCAGCTTCCGCGCGCCCAAGCGCTCGGACAAGAGGTCCACCAGGCTCGTCTTTCCCACGCCGATGGGGCCCTCCACCACGATGTGGCGGGGCGGTGCCGGGTTCTCTTTCATCGCCGTACCCCCGAGGAAAGGAGTGGCGCTTCCGGGCCCAGGCGCCGGAGCAATTCGGCCACCGTCACCCGCACGACGGGATGGCGTAGCGTGGGATCCAGGGCGACCAGAGGGGCCAGCACGAACCGCCGCTCCACCATGCGGGGGTGGGGGACCGTGAGGTCGGCCGCGCGGAGGACGGCATCGCCATACAGCAGGAGGTCCAGGTCCATGGTTCGCGCCGTCCCGGGCAGATGGTCCGCGGCGCGACCCAGCGACACCTCGATCTCCTGCAGGCGGTCGAGCAGTTGGCGCGGGGGAAGGGTCGTGGCGATCTCCGCCGCCGCATTGAGGAAGAGCCCACCCTCGACGCCCTCCTGGGGGGCAGACTCGAAGATGGGGGAGACTCGGGAGAGGGCGGTGCCGGGCAGGAGGTCGAGCCGCTCCAGGGCCGCCCGGCAATGCGCCGGGCGATCTCCCAGGTTGGAACCGATCCCGATGAACGCCCGGATGCTCACGGGAGCGTGATCTCCACGGACACGCTGCCAACGACGCCGGGGAGCGGGGGCGACGGCTTCGTGGCCCGGACGGTGACCCGCTGGACGTGAAACTGTTCCAGGACGGCCGACGCGATCCGCGCCGCCAGGGCCTCTAGCAGCCTGAACTGCTGGTGCGTTCCGATCTCCACCACGAGGGCGTGCACCCGCTCGTAATCCACGCTGGCGGCGAGGTCGTCCCGTCGACCTGCCTCCCGCAGGTCCAGAAGGATCTCCACGTCCACGCGGAAGCGCTGGCCGAGCTTCCGCTCCTCCTCGTGCACGCCGTGGTGCCCGTGGAACTGGATGCCGCGAATCAGGATACGGTCGGGCATGGCGGCTCGGGCGCTCGGGAGTTCGGGCGTTCGGGCGTTCGGGTCCATTCCCGACCCACCGAACCCTCGAACGTCCGAACGGCTTTCGTCAGTTCCCTCGGATTCCCAGCTTCTGGATGCGCTCGGCCGCCTCGCGGAGGCGGTCCACGCTGACCGTGAAGGTGGCGCGCACGTAGCCTTCGCCGGCCGCGCCGAACCCGCTCCCGGGTGTCAAGACCACACCGGCCTTCGCCAGGATCTCGATGCTGAAGCTCTTGGAGGTGAAGCCCTTCGGCACCGGCACCCAGAGGTAGAACGTCGCCTTCGGCGCCTCGACGGCGAATCCCATCTCGCGGAGCGCCCCCACCATGACGTCTCGCCGCTCCTGGTAGATCCGGCAGTTGTCGGCGACGCACTGCTGGGGGCCGGTCAAGGCGGCGATGGCGGCATATTGCACCGCCTGGAAGACGCCCGAGTCCAGGTTCGTCTTGATCCGTCCGAGGCCCTTCAGGATCTCCGCGTTCCCTACGGCGAATCCCACGCGCCATCCGGTCATGTTGTAGGTCTTGGAGAGCGAGTGGAATTCGACCGCAACCTCCTTCGCGCCCGGGACGCTCAGGACGCTCTCGGGGCGGTAGCCGTCATAGGCCAGCTCGGAATAGGGCGCATCGTGAGCCAGGATCAGCCGGTGCCGACGCACGAATTCCACGGCCCGGACCAGAAACTCCCGCGGCGCCACCGCCCCCGTCGGGTTGTTGGGATAGTTCAGCCAAAGGATCTTCGCCCGCTTCAGGACCTCTCCCGGGATGGCGTCCAGGTCGGGCAGGAAGCCGCGGCCCCGCGTGAGCGGCATCGGGTACGCTTCGCCACCGGCGAAGATGGTGCCGGCCTGGTAGACCGGGTACGCCGGGTCGGGGACCAGGACCCCGTCCCCCGGATTCACGAAGGCCAACGGGAAGTGACCGATCCCCTCCTTGGACCCGATGAGGCTCAGGACCTCCGTGACCGGGTCGAGCGTCACGCCGAAGCGGGACCGATACCAGTCGGCCGCCGCCTTGCGGAAGGCCAGCATCCCCTCGTAGGATGGGTACGGGTGGTTCGCCGGATCGGCCGCAGCCTTGGCCAGCGCCTGGATGATGTGCGGGGGCGTCGGCAGGTCCGGATCCCCGATACCCAGGCTGATGATGTCCACCCCCTTCTTCACCTGCTCCTGCTTCATCCGATCCATCTCGGCGAACAGGTACGGCGGGAGCGCCTGGAGTCGCTTCGCCTGCGTGTACTCACCCATGCGCGATCCTTTCTTGAAACCCGAGATTTGACAGCGAGTGCCCTCGAGATCTCTCCGTCACCCAGAGGCCACCCGGCTCCCGGCTCTCGGTTATTTCTTCAGCCCCAGCACATCCAGCATGTCGTACAGGCCAGGCTTTTTGCCCACCACCCAGCGCGCGGCCCGCAGGGCGCCGAAAGCGAAATTGTCCCGGCTCTGCGCCCGGTGCGTGATCTCGATTCGCTCGCCCATACCCCCGAAGAGGACCGTATGCTCCCCCACGATGTCGCCGGCCCGGATGGCGTGGACCGCGATCTCTTCCTTCGGGCGCTCCCCCACCAGCCCGTGGCGTCCGTACACACCCACCGTGCGCAGGTCGCGCCCCAGGGTCTCGGCCAGCACCAGCGCCATCTTCTCCGCAGTGCCGCTGGGGGAATCCTTCTTGAAGTGATGGTGGGCCTCGATCACCTCGATGTCGTACCCGTCGCCCAGGGATCGCGCGACCTGCGCCAGGATCCCGTACAGGACGTTCACTCCCACACTCATGTTCGGCGACTGCACGCACGGAACCTTGGTGGACAGTTCTCGCGCCCGCTTGAGATCCGCCTGGCTCAGACCGGTCGTCCCAACGACGACCGCGACCCCGGCCTGGCTGGCCGCCTCGAGGTGCTGCACGGCCGCCGCAGGCGCCGTGAAATCGAGGAGGACCTGCGCCCCGGGCAACGCCTTGCCGACGGCGTCCACGATGGCAACACCCAGCGGACCGATCCCGGCCACTTCGCCCGCGTCCCGTCCCACGTTCACATGGTCCCTCCGCTCGACCGCTCCCACGACCTGGAAGTCCGCGCTCTCACGGAGCAGGGCGACCAAGCGTCTCCCCATCCGTCCCGAGGCACCAGCGACGATGGCCTTGATCACGCCTATCCTCCCTCCCCACCGGGTTCCAAGGAAAACCGAGGCCCAAGCGGCAGAGCACCCCTCTTCGCCTGCACCCCGGGTACGCACGTTCAGATCTACGAGAGGAGCCCATAGTTCCGGAGAGCCGTCTCCAGCTTCTTCCGGTTCGCCTCCGTCATCGGGCACAGGGGCAGGCGGAACTCTTCCTTGACCTTGCCCATCATGGCCAGCGAAGTCTTGACCGGAATGGGATTGGTCTCGATGAACATGGCCTGGCAGAGCGGGAAGAGCCTCAGGTGCATCTCGCGCGCCCGCTTCCAGTCCCCGTTGAGGAAAGCGTGGGTCATGTCGGCCACGTCCTTGGGCACGATGTTGGCCACGACGGAGATGACGCCGCGTCCCCCCACCGACATGAGGGGCAGGGTCAGGGTGTCGTCGCCCGACAGGAAGCTCAGCTTGTCGCCGCAGAGGACGATATCCTGGGTCATCTGCTCCAGGTTCCCCGTGGCCTCCTTCATCCCGACGATGTTGGGATGATCCGTGAGCTGCGCCACCGTCTCGGGCAGCATGTTCACGCCGGTCCGCCCGGGAATGTTGTAGAGGATCAGGGGCAGATCCACGGCGTCCGCGATGGCCCGGCAGTGCTCGATCAAACCCTTCTGGGTCGGTTTGTTGTAATAGGGGAGAACGATCAGGGCCGCGTCCGCCCCCGACTGCCTGGCATGCTTGGTGAGGCTGATGGCCTCGGCCGTGCTGTTGGAACCGGTGCCGGCTATGATCGGGATCCGCTTGTTGGCCGCGGCAATCACGATGTCCACGACCCGGTTATGCTCGTCGTGGTCCAGCGTCGGGGATTCGCCCGTGGTCCCGCAGGGAACGATGGCGTCGGTCCCGCCCTTGATCTGGAACTCCACCAGCTCCTTCAGCTTGACCTCGTCAACCTTCCCGTCCCGGAAAGGAGTGACTAGCGCCACGATAGACCCTTGAAACACCCGCTTTGCCATGACCGCACCTCCCCACCGTACCTGCGTTGTGTCCGCTATCCTGTCCCCGCCTCCCGCAACTCGTCCAGCGTCCGTTCCCCCCGGACGAGGTCGTCGAAAGTCTCCCGATCGCGCACCACGTAAAAGCGGTCCCCGCGGACCATGACCTCGGGCGTCCGCGGCCGCGCGTTGTAGTTGGAGGACATGGTGTGGCCATAGGCGCCGGCGGACATCACCGCCAACAGCTCCCCTGGCTCACAGCGGGGAAGACCCCGGTCCTTGGCCAGGAAGTCGCCCGACTCGCAGATCGGCCCCACCACGTCCACGATGACCTCCAGGCGTGCCGGGGTCTGCCGCACGGGCTGGATCGCGTGGTACGAACCGTACAGGCTCGGCCGGGCCAGGTCGTTCATGCCGGCATCCACCACAAGGAAGTTCTTCGCCGGCGACTGCTTCGTGTAGAGGACCCGGGTCACCAGGATCCCGGCGTTGCCCACCAGGACGCGCCCCGGCTCCAAGAGGACCGTCACGTCCAGATCGCGGATCACCTCGATCAGCGCCTGCGCGAACTCGCTGGGCAGCGGCGGCTCTTCGTCCTTGTACGTGATGCCCAAACCGCCCCCCACGTCGAGGTAGCGGATCGCCGTCCCTCGCTCTCGCAGCGTTCGGACGAGGGCGGCCGTCTTCTCCAGGGAATCCACGAACGGTCCGACTTCAATGATCTGGGATCCGATGTGCTGATGGATTCCCACCACCTCCAGCGAAGGAAAGGCCTTGGCCGCCTCGTACTCCTCGAGGGCTTGGCCGATGTCGATGCCGAACTTGCTCTTCTTGAGACCCGTGGCGATGTACGGGTGGGTCTTGGGATCCACGTCCGGATTCACGCGGAGGGCCACCCGCGCCTTGGCCCCCATCCCCGAGGCCACCTCGTGGATCAGGCGGAGCTCTTGCCCCGACTCCACATTGAACATCAGGATGTCGGATTTGAGGGCGTAGGCGATCTCGTCCCGGGATTTGCCGACGCCGGCGTACACGATGCGCTGCGGCGGCACCCCGGCCTTGAGGCCGCGGAACAGCTCGCCCCCCGACACCACGTCCACGCCGCTCCCCAGGTCCGAGAAGAGCTTCAGCACGGCCAGGTTCGCGTTCGCCTTCATGGCGAAGCAGACGAGATGGGGGACGGCCGCGAAAGCCTGGTCGAACACCCGGAAGTGCCGGGTCAGCGTGGCGTGGCTGTAGATGTACGCGGGCGAACCGACCGCGGAGGCGATCCGGGACACCGGGACTTCCTCGCAGTAGAGGTCGTCACCACGGTAGTGGAAATGGTGCATGCACCTGTGCCCTTCTTCGAGACGAGACGGAGGGAGGCGGCATCCCTGCGGGCCGATGAACTGGCAAAATGGGTACCACAGGTGGGTCTGCCTGTCAAAATCAAAATGGCTCGGGGCCCAGAAATAGCGGGAACTTGGGGGCGGGACCTGGCAAAACATAGCATATCGATGCGCGGAGACACAACCCCCGCGCAACTGAAAAAGGAGACCGGATGAACTACGGTGGAAACTCGCAGGACGAGATGGAAGTCACGATCCGGCTCGACCGTGAGGATCGGCAGGCCCACATCTGCTCCACCTGGCCGGAGTGGAGCCGGAAGCTCGAACGGCTGTATGGGTCCCTGAAGAAGGTCACGGAGCGCGACGGGAAAGCGACCGCGGCCTTCTGGGTGGTTCCCCTCTCCGCGATCCGGGTGCGCCAGCCAGCGCAAGGCCAGGCGTGGACTGTGGAGCAACGGCGCGCGGCTACGGACCGCCTCCAGAAAGCTCGTTCTTCCCGAGGACGTACAGCCAACACTGTGGCCCGACGACCGATCACCCCGGGGTGGCTACTTCGGGTGGCCACTCCGGGTGTCCCGGGCAATGATCTCCGCACCGGCCCGCTACAGTAGGCGGTTGGGCCAGATGCGATGCAAGGAGATGCAGCCATGCCTACCGTCCAGCACGAGATCCACTACCTCACCGCCGAGGAACTCGTTCGCCTGCGCCGCCATGCCGAAGCCAGAGCTCTTCAAGCGCGAGAGCGGTGCACCGTGGGCGCCATCCGCGCCTGGGCGCTCCTCGACACGCTACTCTCCTCCGGCCTGCGGGCTTCCGAGGCGGCAGCCCTCCGGGTCGGGGATTGCCTCCTGGGCTACGGCCAAGCCTCGATTGTGGTCCGCCAGGGCAAGGGAGGAAAGCAACGCGAGGTCTTTCATCCCCCAGGAACTGAAAGCCCACCTGAAGGCCTTCCTGACGTAGAAGCGAGCCTGTGGGGAAGATGTCTTGGACAGTGCCCCGGTATTCGTTGGGCAGCGGGGGCCTCTTACCCGCAATGGGGTGTGGCGGGTGGTCAAGGGCCTCATGGCGGCCGTGGGCCTGGATCCCCGGTACGCTACGCACACGTGTCGCCATAGCTATGCGACTCACCTGTATCGGGCCAGCGGCGCCGACCTGGAAATCGTCCAGGAGCAGCTCGGCCACGCCAGCATCAAGACCACCACGATCTACGCGAAGGTCACCAAGGAGGACAAGGCCTGGGCGGCAGACGCCTTGGCGAAGGCCTACCGGGATTCGCAACAGAATCGTGCATCCGGTGCGAGTTGGCCTCGACGACGACCCGGAAGCCCTGGAGTTCCGCCGGGAAGTGTTGCGACTCCTTGACCCGCGTTCTCTCCACCACCGAGTTCCTGGCCACTGCTCGGCCCACACGATAGCGTCCGTGACCCCTGGCCGATCTGTATAGTCGTGGCTCGAATTGCCCGCCCGAGGGACCCATGAGAGGGTTCGATTCCCTCCCCCGGCACCCTAATGGGTCAACTCATTATTCTGATAGCCCAGGCATCAAAGCGGTCTCTCCTAACGTCCTTTCCTTAGATGCGAAGGGTAAATGGTGAACTCCAGGACAAAGAGGTCATGATGGCTAATCCTTATCTCGCGAAGGACCTCTCCATGTGCCACGCTCCCGATCATTGCGTTTCGCCAAGCTGGGAATTTGAGAATGTCCGCAGATGTAAGTTCATAGGTGACTAGAAATCTTTCTTTCCCCGGGCCGGCTCCATACAGTGTTCGCTCTTCCGTCACGATCTGCGAGATCGCCTCATCGGTCTCGTACAGGCGAGCCCGGAGAACTCCCGGAATTCTGCAGACGGTTGGCAGATGCTCTGTGCCAAACCACTCTATGATGCGTTCGCTCCCCGATCCGATAGTAAAGCGGACGGCGAGATAGTACGGGGCATCGGTGGGAAGCGCCTCCCCGGCATGTTTTCGTAAACCGTAGATGGTCCGCACGGAGTTTCGGTAGTGGCTCAGGGCCTCGCGGGTTCGCAGATCAGGTTCATTCAACGATTGATGATAGGCGTTGCCAGCCAAATCGGAGACCGCCGACGTTTCATAGGCGATGAAAAAACCAGGCGCCCCCGCCAATCCAGCATAGCGGTGCCCCACGTACCATCCCGGGGTATTGATGCGCAACACCATATGCTCCTTGCTGTGCCAGTCCCGGAATGTCGGAATAAACTCTTTGTCGATGTCCGTCCAAATGCCCAAGAAGCCAGTCAGTTCCTGGATATTCACGTTAGCCCCTTCAGGTTCTGCGGGATACCGCTCATCGTGATCACGCCGATCGGTCATCATGATCGGAGCGAAGCGACGCTGGGAGTCCGTCAGGATCCGAGCTTCTCCTCCTTTCGCCGTGAGGGCCCTTTTAGCACGAGTCGGTGCGCATTGTGAAGCAGTCGATCGCAGATCGCATCCGCGAGGGTCGGCTCCCCGATGGCCTCATGCCAGTGCGCCGGCGGCAGTTGGCTCGTGACGATCGTCGCGCGGGTGCCGTACCGGTCCTCCAGCACCTCAAGGAGGTCCCGCCGTTCTGCATCCAGGAGGGGCGTCATGCCGAGGTCGTCCAAGACGAGGACATCCACGCGGGCGCACTTTGCGAGGAGGCGGGGGTAGGTCCCATCTGCCCGGGCTACCTCCCGGCCCCCGCCCTGGACACCTCATGAGGCC
>JBIOJT010000017.1:0-25990 GCA_044451055.1 Methylomirabilales bacterium (SeqCode) | reverse complement strand
CGGTTGGTGGTCGGGAGGATACCCGATGGGGTGGATGTGGGGGGCCTGGGGGATCGGCATGATGCTCATGATGCTGCTCTTCTGGGTTCTCGTAATCGCGGCGATCGTCCTCGGGATCCGCTGGTTGGTCAGCCAGGGCAAGGGGTCGCAGCCAGATTCAGCCCTCGAGATTCTCCGGCAGCGATACGCCCGCGGCGAGATCAACAAAGAGGAATTTGAACAGAAAAAGAGGGACCTCGGCTAATGCCGCGCAGGGATGGCCGCAGCGTCGATGCGTGCCTATTCTGATCCTCCGCCAGACGTTGCGGCCGGTTCACGAGGCGAGACAGGGTTCGAGGAGATGCATCCGGTGTGGAGAGAAGGGAGAAGCTGCTGACGATATCCGGAGTTAGAATGAGGGGGTGCGGATGCTAGGGGATTTGGCACGGAGGAGAGTCATAAGAGGTGCAAGGCATCCAGGGGGATTGGTGCCTTCAGGAGCAGACGATGAGTGAGTCTTCGAATGCCCAGCCAACCGAATCCGTTCCGAAGAGTTTCGGCAGCGAGAAGGTGGAACCGCAATTAACCGAGAAACTCGCCCGGATGCTTCAGGAGAAGAATGTCGTTGCCGAGTGTTCTCGGTGTGGTACCAATGAGTGGTACACCGACTTGTTGGCGCTTCCTGTTCTTTCGTATCCTGTCACTGGTCCCCAGGTCTCCCGGTCCGACGTGCCCGTGTTTTCTCTCACCTGCCGAAACTGCGGCTGGATTGCGATGCACTCCGTGAAGATTTTGGCGACTGAGCTCTGACCCATTCGGACAGAACGATCATCGAGGGCCGTGAGGGTGACCTTTTGTCACGACTGGCAGGCTACCACGAGAGTCCTGGCACCAAGGCGGCGGGGCAATCACCAGGCGGAATTCCGAGCTTCGAAAAGGAGAACGCTCATGTGGGCTTACCTTTGGGACCGCGGGTCCTGGGGCTACAGTGGCTGTTCTTGATCTTTGCGCTGTATATCGTTAATGTCGCGCCGAAAACAACCTGTCTTCCAGTCGTCGAGGTGGCTGCCGGATCGTGAGGGCTCGCACGAATATCGTCAACTTCTTGCCATCCACAATGGTTGTGAACCATCGGCAGCACGGCTGCACTGATCCTATTCGTCGGCCGACCTGGCGGTCCGGGAGGAATGTGATTTAACATGCGAATTCGTCTCCCTCTCAGCGGGATAGCCGATAAGACGCCGATCCTGGTCTCTCTGTCTTTGTGCATCGGGGTCGGGGCCGGTTTCGGCGCGTATGGCTTCCGCTGGCTCATCGGTTTCGTCCAGAATGTATTCTGGAAGCAAGGGGCCTCGCTGGTTCCGTGGGCTTCCCTGACCACTGTTCTGATCCCAGCGGTCGGCGGGGCCCTGGTAGGGCCCCTGGTGTACTTTCTGGCCCGCGAGACCAAGGGCCACGGCGTGCCGGAGGTCATGCTGGCGGTTGCCGAGGAAAAGGGCCGGATGCGTTTCCGCGTGGTGTTCGTGAAGGCCCTGGCCTCCGCGCTGTGCATCGGGACCGGAGGATCCGCTGGGCGAGAGGGACCCATCGTGCAGATCGGGTCGGCCCTGGGCTCCAGCCTCGGCCAACTCACGAAGGTCCCCGTTGAGATCCTGCGGACGCTTGTCGCGGCGGGTGCCGCCGGCGGGATCGCCGCCACATTCAACGCGCCGATCGCGGGGGTGTTCTTCTCGCTGGAAGTGATCTTGCGGGACTTCTCGGCCCGCGCCTTCTCCCTGGTGGTCCTGGCCTCGGTGACGGCCACGGTAATCTCCCGGGCCCTCCTGGGCCAAAACCCTGCCTTCTTCGTTCCGCCGTACGAGTTGCGGAGCCCGTGGGAACTCCTTTTCTACGCTGGACTTGGCGTGCTGACAGCTCTGGTGGCAAGGGCCTTCACTTGGTCGCTCTATCGCTGCGAGGATCTGTTCGACGCATGGCGGTTCCCCGAGTATCTGAAGCCGACTGTTGGGGGGCTCTGCGTCGGCGCCCTCGGCCTGGCGTTCCCTCAGGTCTTCGGGGTGGGGTACGAGACGCTGGAGGTCGCGCTGCGGGGCCACTTGGCCCCCGTCCTCATGGGCGCGCTGCTGGTGGCGAAGATCGCCGCCACCTCGCTCACCCTCGGGTCAGGGGGTTCGGGCGGCATCTTCTCTCCATCCCTGTTCATGGGTGCCATGCTGGGAGGAGCCTTCGGCAGCTTCTTCCATTCGCTCTTCCCCACCATTACCGCGCCCTGGGGAGCCTACGCCCTCGTGGGTATGGCGGCTGTGTTTGCGGGGGCGGCCCAGACCCCCATCACCTCTGTCCTCATCCTCTTCGAGATGACGGGCGACTACCGGATCATTCTTCCCCTCATGACCGCGGTCGGCATCAGCAGCCTCGTTTCTCACTTCCTCGGCCGAGAGACGATCTACACGATCAAGTTGCGCCGGCGGGGAATCGACATCCTTGCGCCGCCTCGACCGGACCCGTTGGCGCGCATCCGTGTCGCTGACGTTATGGTCCGTGAGGTCGTGACCCTGGACGAGAGGCTCCCGTTCCGCACCATCCTGGAACACCTCCGCCGTCATCCCTTCACCAGCTTTCCGGTGACGGATGGCAACAACGCACTGGTGGGGATCCTCGGCTACAACGAGCTCCGGGAGGCCTTGACCTCTGAACGTCCCGAAGGCGCTCTTAGTGCTCGGGACTTGATGCGGTCACCTCCGCCGGTCAGCTACCCGGACGAGACCCTGACCGAGGTCATGGAGAAATTTAGGGTGACCGGCGCCGGACGGCTTCCTGTCGTCTCACGGGAAAGCCCCACCACGTTACTTGGGGTCATCTCTCATAGCGACCTCCTCGCCGCCTATGAGCGCGCGGTTCTCGAGAAGCCTCGCAACAGATGAAGATGGACGCGGGATCCAGCTATAAACCCAAACGGTGCAGTTCAACCGGTTGCCTGAGGCCAAGACTTCTGTCGATCCGCCTTCGGTCCAGAGGGCTTCTAACTCCATTCCGCAGGGCGTGTCCTGCGGGTGGGAAGTCTCATCCGATGCGCAGGAGGATACGATTTCGTGAGCTCCTCCGCTGAACACCACCGGCGAGCGCGCTTTTTCTCGTCCTTCTCCTCACCGGATCGAGTGAGGCGGCGGCTCCGCGTTTCCGTGCGGATCACGTGGCGCTCGAATCGCCTCCTGTTCTATGCGGCCGTGGTCGGAGTACTTGGAGGACTCGGCGCGCAGCTCTTCACCTGGTTGCTCGATTGGGGCGAGCGGATCTTCTCGGTCGGGCTCGCCGGCTACACCCACCCGGCCTCCGGCGTCCTGCATCCGACGCCACATTATGGTCCCTGGGGCGTCTGGCTGATTCCCGTGGCGACCACGCTCGGGGGGCTCCTGTGCGGCCTGCTCGTCTATTCGCTCGCACCTGAGGCCGAGGGACATGGTACTGACGCGGCCGTGGCGGCGTATCACTTCCATGGGGGCAAAGTGCGGCCCATCGTGCCGGCGGTCAAGGCGGTGGCCTCGGCCATTACCATCGGGTCGGGCGGCGCGGCAGGCCGCGAGGGGCCCACGGCGCAGATCAGCGTGGGCGCCGCCTCCATCCTGTGCGACCTCCTCCATCTGCAAGAAGCTGAGCGACGTGTCCTTGTCCTGGCGGGTATGGCCGCGGGTCTCTCCGCGATCTTCCGCTCACCCCTGGGCATGGCCATCTTCGCCGGGGAGATCCTGTATGCTAGCATGGCGTCGGAGTACGAAGCCCTTCCCTTCACGCTGGTTGCCGCAGTGGTCGCGTACGCCGTGAACGGTTTCTTCGTGGGCTGGAGTCCGATCTTCCTGATCCCAGCCACTCTGGCATTCACCCGGCCCATTGAGTTGCTGGGGTATGGGCTTCTGGGGGTCGTGGCCGGGATCGTGGGTGCCATCGAGCCCAGCATCTTCTATGGGATCCGCGATCTCTTCCGCAGGATCCAGGTCCCCAACCATATCAAACCGGCCATTGGCGGTCTGTTGATGGGTCTCCTGGCCATGGCGTTTCCCCAGTCTGCGTCCACAGGGTACGGCTGGGTGCAGATGACGATGACCAGTGGGTATGTCGGCCACATCCTTATCCTTCTCGTCTTCGTGAAGATTCTCGCCATGTCCCTCACGATCTCCTCGGGCGGCTCCGGCGGCGTCTTCGGCCCCAACGTGTACATCGGGGCCATGCTCGGGGGATGGGTGGCCTTCGTCATGGACAAGTGGTTCCCGGCAGCCCATTTCGTCCCCGCGGCCTTTGCGGTCGTGGGCATGGGCGCAGTCTTCGCGGGAACGGCACGCGTGCCCTTGGCCACCCTCATCATGGTCGCCGAGATGACGGGCGGGTACGGCTTGATCGTCCCCGCGATGCTGGCCTCGTCGCTGAGTTTCATGGTCCAACGAAGTCTCTCGGCGCGAGCGCGCTACCCCCGCCTGTATGAGGCACAGGTGGAAGCCCGTCTGGACTCGCCCGTCCACCACCTCCGGCTCGTCCAGGGGGCCTTCCGGATTCTGGAGACGGCGGCGATCCAGGATCTCCGAGGTGTGAGTCTGCCCGACTTGAACAATCTCCTCCGCCTCGGCCAATCCATCAGCATCCATGGGGGCAAGGGGCGGATCTTCGCTTTCACCCTCGCATCACCCGATAGCCCCTTGATCGGGCGTCCGGCTCCGGATGTGAACGGCACGAAAGGGGGGCTCGCCCTGATAGCCGTGGTGCGCGGCGAGGAGGTTCTGCCTCCGGGACACGGTGGACCCATCGAGCAGGGGGACACATTGATCATCGCGGCTGACGACCAAGCCTACCAAGACTTCATGCAGAACTTTGGGCAGACAATTCCGGGGGAGAGATAGCACCGTCCGCGTGGTGCCCCTGGAAGCGAGAGGGTATTCTCGTGTTTCCAATGCCTCTGGCTCGCGGCGCAGGCGGGAGCTGCTGGGGCTAGGAGGAGAACCTGGAGGCCCGCGATGGCCGCACAGCGAGCATGGCTGTGGCGAGTAGGGGCCGAAATCGTTCACCGCTTGAGGGAGCACGATCTCATGATGATGGCGGCAGCCATTGCCTTCTACTGGCTGCTCAGCTTGATCCCGCTCCTGCTCCTGGGGACATCGGCCGTGGGCTACCTGCTGGGCTCTTCTGACCGGGCGGTGGACGATGTGATGGCCGCGGCTTTCCGTCTGGCGCCCCGGGCAACCGGCCCCGAGGTGAGCAAGTTCCTCTCGGCCCTCATCAGGAGTCGCCACGCCACAGGCATCCTGGGAATTGGGGCACTGCTCGGGGTGGCCATGGGCGGCTTCGATATTATTGCCAGTTCCCTGACAACCTTAACTGAAGGTCGGGAGGCCCGGTCGTTCCTCCGTCGGAAGCTGATCGCGTTCGTGCTGATGTGCACGGCAGGCTTCCTGCTGGTCGTCGCCTTGATGGGCGGCTGGGTCCTGGCAGCTTGGCCCAACATTGAAGATCTCCTGGGAATCCATCTCGCCCTGCCCGCCTTCCTGACTGATCCCGACTTCCCCCGCTACGCGGCCTCTGTCCTCATGGCGATATTGCTGACGATTGTGTACCGCGTCGCGCCGATGCGGGACATCGGCTGGCCTGGGGCAATGGCCGGTGCCTCCGTCGCGGCGATCCTGTGGCACGGGGCCAAGTTGGTCTTCAACTGGTTCGTGCTTCACTACTCGCGCATCAGCCTTTTCTTCGGGATTCTCAGCGGGTTCATCGTTCTCGTGCTCTGGATTTTTTACACCGCCGTCATTCTGCTGTTTGGCGGGATGCTGGCCGACATCTTCGACCGAAGCGGCCGCCTCCAGAACCCCGCCGCCGACCCCGTCCTCCGGAAAGCCTCCCACGCCGGCTAAGCGGTACCGCAATCTCAGGCGGCAATTCTCGCAAGGCCATATTCGTGATTCAGCCCGCCAAGAACGGGCTTATCCGCGGCAGGTGGCCGCCCGGAGGGCGATTGGCCCATCACGCATGATCGGCCGGACCCTGGCACCCCAGTTGAGACAGTGGGGCCTCGTGGGACTCGACGCCACGACCGAGAGCGTCTTTCCTTACGAGCCTGGCGCGACCAGGGAGAGGCCGATCGGGGCGCGGCGCCCTTCGCGCTTCTTACGGGTGCAGCACGATCTTGAACAGCCGGGGGTCGCCCTTGTGCAGGATGTCGAAGGCCCCCTGCCCTTCGGAAAGAGGCAGGGTCTTGCTGATGAGCGACCTGGCCTGGATCCGGCCCTGCGCCATCAGATCCAGGACCGCACGGTACTCGCCGGCAATGGCGAAAGAGCCACGGATGTTCAGCTCTCGCATGATGAGATCCTGGAGGTTCACCTCCACCTTCGGCGTGACGTTGCCGATGAGGGTCAGGTGCCCGCCCCGCTTCACGAGGTCGAAGCCAAGCTGAACTGCGGCCGGTGTGCCCACCGCCTCCAGAACGGCATCAACGTCGGGGCGACCCACCAGCCGCTGCGCCTCGGCCTTGATGTTTCCCTGGCTCGGGTTGATGGTGATATCCGCGCCCAGCTTCCGGGCGATGGCCAGCCGCTCCTCCCGCACGTCCAGGGCGATGACCTTCCCTGCACCCTTCACCTTCGCGGCTTGGATGGCGAAGAGGCCGATCGGCCCCGCCCCCACCACGGCCACCACGTCGTTCACGTCAATGGGCGTGATCCGGGCGGCGTGCATGCTGACCGCCGCCGGCTCGACCAGGGCCGCCTCTTCGAACGAGACCGCGTCGGGCAGCTTGTAGGTGATCCACCACGGCATCACCACGTACTCGGCCATGCAGCCGTCCCGGCGGAAGGCCGGGATGGACACCCCCAGGATCTTCCGGTTGTCGCACAGGTTGACGCGGCCCAGCCGGCACCACCGACATTGGTTGCAGTACACGGTGGAATCGAAGGTGATTCGTTCCCCCACGGCGACGTTTCGCGCGTTCTTGCCCACCGCCTCCACGACGCCGGAGGCCTCGTGACCCATGATGATGGGGGGGATCCGGCGGCCGGTCTTGCCGGTGTAGCCGTGGACATCGGAGCCGCAGATACCGACCGCCTTCACCCGGACCAGGATCTCCTCGTCGCCGGGCTGGGGCTGGGGAACGTCCTTGAATTCGAACCTGTACGGCTCAGTGTGGACCAAGGCTTTCATGGCAGATTCCTCCGATGGTGTGAGATGAGATGCTGGGCAGCCGAATCATTGTAGGCTGGCAATAGAGATACCGAATTCAGCCATCGTTTTCAAGCAAACTCTCCCTGGAATTTGCCATCCTGAACAATCAGCTCATCATCCAGATAAGCTGTTTGCTACTCCTTTACCAGGACTTCCCCGCTGTCCGTCACGGTAAGCTCTTCCAGGCTCGCCACCGTCCAGGTGGCCTTGTCGAGCCCCGCTGCCACGCGCCCGCGATCCACCGCCAGGACGGGCATCCCGGCTGCGTGCGCCGCCGCCACGCCGGCCGGGCTATCCTCGATGACGAGACACGAGGCGGGCGCCAGATCCATCCGTCGGGCCGCGGCCAGGAACGGGTCCGGGGCGGGCTTCGCACGACGGTAGTCCTCGGCCGTGATGATCGCCTGGAAGCGCTGGAACAATCCGAGGCGCGTGAGGATCCGTTGCACCTCGATCCGGCGCGAGCCCGTGGCGACAGCCAGCCGGATTCCATTTGGGAGCCGCCCCAGGAGTGTAGCCGCGTCAGGATAGGGTGGGACTTCGTCCAACCACTTCTCGTAGAGGACGTTCCGGCGCGCCACGACCCGCTCCCCCTCGGCCTCGTAGCGATCCCCCAGGATGTCGCGGAGGCCGGCCTGGTCGGTCCGGCCGAGCCAGACCGTGAGGAAACTCTCCCACGTGAGAGGGACGCCGATGTCCTCCAGCACTTGCGCCCCGGCCCTGAACCGTGTCGGCTCGCTGTCCACCAACACGCCGTCAAAGTCGAAGAGAATTCCTCGAACACGAACGGAGATCATGCCCGCCCTCGCCGGTGACCCTGGCGCGTTGCCGCTCTCCTATAATGTGACGACTGTCTTGAGGAAGTTGGGGCTCCGAGTCTCCGCGCGCGCAAAAGCCTCGGCGACGTCGGAGAGTGGGAACTCGTGGCTGATCAGCGCAGGAAGATTCACCAGCCCCTGGCGCATCAGCTCCAGGGCGCGGGGAAAGGTGTGCTTCATGCGGCGGACAAATCGGATCGTGAGGCCCTTCCGCATGGCCCGGATACCGGGGAGCGTGACCTGGTCCGCCTTCCAGTATCCGACGAGGACGAGGGTGCCCCCGGGCCGGACCGCGTCCACCGCCTGCACGGTGGCGCTCTCGCTCCCGGCCGCCTCGAAGGCGACGCCCACGCCGTCGCCCCCGGTCCGCTCCCGGATCGCGCCGACCACGTCGTCCCGGCCCGGGTCAAGCGCCGCGGACACGCCGAACAGCGACGCCGCTTCCCGCCGATGCTCCAGGGGTTCCGACGCCAGGACCGGGCTGGCCCCTCCGATTTGTGCCGCCCGGGCGATCAGGAGGCCGATGGGCCCGCAGCCGAACACGGCCGCGGACTCCCCGACCCGGAGATGCGAGAGGTCCACGGCATGGATCGCCACGCCGAGCGCCTCGCTGACCGCGCCCACAGGGAACGTCGTGCCGGCGGGGAGCGGGAGGACAAGGTGCGACGGATGGGTCAGGTACTCGCAGAGGGCACCGGGAGTGGGCGGGCTGCCAAAGAACTTGAGGCGGCGGCATAGGTTGGGATGCCCGGCTGCGCAGTATCGGCAGCCGCCGCAGGGCATGGCCGGGTCCACCAGCACGGGCGTCCCGGGAGCGGGGCCCTCCGTGTCTGGCCCGAGAGCCTCGACGACGCCCGCCGCCTCGTGTCCGAGGACGTGGCCGGCCGCGAACTGCAAGTCACCGATCCGTCCGTGCGCGTAGTATTGCAGATCCGATCCGCACACGCCCACAGCCTTGATCCGGACCAGGACCTCACCGGGGCCCGGAGATGGAATCGGCTCGTCTTCCAGTCGGATCTGGCCCGGCGCGACGACTTTAGCGACTCGCATGGATGGTTTCATCGCGGCTGGCGGGAATACCCACAATCCGTCGGAGCGACTTGCGCGGCGTCTTCATCCCGGGGCCGCTCTATTGCTGGCTCTTACACTGCTGGGCGGCCTCTCGTATCGTCATTCCCGCATTCTTTGGATCCGCAAAGGCCTTATCCAGGCACTGCACGTACTTCCCGGGATCACCGCCCAGTCCTCGGGAGAGGATATTCGCCACTTCGATCTTTTGTCGCGACGACGCCTGGACCCACTGGGTGCCGGTATCGGCATCGCTGAGGGCCCAGGCCGGACCGGCCGCCAGGGCCAGGCCGACGACCAACGCACCGAGCACTCGCCTTGCCATCTTCATCCTCCTGTTTCTTCGACGCCCTCCAGGGCCCTGAAGGGGTCTCGCCCACGAACGTCCTGCCGGCCGGTGGCCCTCGCGGACTACCCACTCGATGAGGACACAACCCATGAATGCAGCACAGAGCTTCGCCATGGTGACACGCCACCTCCTTCCGGTCAACCGCTGGGGCAGGCGGGATTCAGCTTGTCAGGAATTCAGGCCACCGGCCGTGACGCCCTGCACCCGCACCGGCTGGATCAGCATGGGGATGAGGACGACGGGCAGCGTGGTGAGGACGCCGCTCGCCTTGATCCCGGCTCCTCTGGCCGTGGACACCGTGCGGTAGGATCGACGTGCCTTGACAGAGCAATGCCCCCTATGAACATAATCCGCCCGCCAGGGGTTCCACGGATCCTCGATGCCATCGGTCTTCAGGGTGTCTGACCTCAACTGTGCCGACCCCGTGTCGGAGCGTGGCTGGGGAGCCGGTTGCTTCTCGCCGTGTTTGGTGATCGTCGTCTGAATGGAAGAAACAGCTTTCGAGGAGGGCCCATGCAACGCGTCGGCTTCATCGGACTCGGCCTGATGGGACAACCCATGTCGCGTCGCCTCCTGGATGCCGGGCATTCCCTGACGGTGTGGAACCGGACCGCGGAGAAGGCCAAGGACATGCTAGCCGCAGGAGCGGTCTGGGTGGCCTCCCCCAAGGCCGTCGCCCAGGCCTCGGAGGTCGTGATCACCATGGTCAGCGACTCGGCGGCGTCGGAGGAAGTCATCTGCGGGCGGGACGGCGTCTTGGACGGCTCGCACCCCGGCCTGATCCTGATCGACATGAGCAGCATTGCGCCCGAGGTGTCCCGGTCCATCGCGGACCGGGCCAGGGCCAAGGGCGTGCCCATGCTGGATGCCCCGGTGACGGGAGCGCCCAGGGTTGCCATCGAGGGAAAGCTAGGGATCATGGTGGGCGGCCCTCGAGAGACATTCGAGGCCTGCCGTCCGGTCTTCGAGAAACTCGCGGCGAAGATCGTCTACGCCGGCGCGAACGGGATGGGAACTACGCTGAAGCTCGTGAACAATCTGATCCTCGGGGTGGCCATCCATGCCTCGGCGGAAGCCTTGGTGCTGGCGGTGAAGTCGGGGCTGGATCCACAATCCGTCATCGAGATCACCTCGGTGGGCGGGGCCCGCACGGGAGCCATGGAGACTCGCGGTCCTCGAATGGTGAAGCGCGACTTCACCCCCCATTTTTCCGCCAACAACATGTACAAGGACCTGTCCACCGCCCTGAAGCTTGCCGAGGAATGCGGCGTGTCCCTGCCGGTGGCGAGCGCGGCTCGGGAGATCCTGCGGGCGGCGAAGTCTCAGGGGAAGGGGGATCTGGACTCGTGCGTGGTCATGACCGTGCTGGAGGCCATGGCGAACACGATCGTGCAGATAAAGGGATCAGCCTGACCCAGCACCTCAGGAGAACACCGAAGCCCCCCCCAGCTCACTCTCCCGGACGCTCGTTGCTTTCCCCGGCTCAAAGTCGCTCTTGACATCGCCCGCGCTTTCGAAGTAATTTGAATTTTGGGAAAACGTTTTACCAATTCTGGGCATGGCGACGAGAGTGAAGGGCTTCGGGGCGACGGGAAAGGACGAGCCATGAAGATTGCCTTCGTCGGTGGCGGCAGTCTGGTCTGGGGGACGATGCTGCTCACGGATCTGGCACTGACCAAGACCCTGCACGGGGCCACGATCGTGCTCCAGGACGTGGAGCGTCCTGCCCTGGACCTGATGGCCGCTATGGGTCGCAAGATCTCGGACGACGCCGGAGCGGGCTTCCGCATGGAGGCGGTCCCCGATCTGGCGGAAGCGGTGCAGGATGCCGACTTTGTCATTGATTGCGTGGGGATCGGGGGATTGGAGGCCATGCGAGTGGACTTGGAGGTCCCGGTCCGATACGGGGTGGTCCAACCCGTTGGCGTGAATGTCGGACCCGGCGGGATCAACCGGGCCCTCCGCCACATCCCCCACATCCTTCGGGTGTGCCGGGCGATGGAGGTCGCCTGCCCGGAGGCTTGGCTGCTGATCCTGTCCAACCCACTCACCCAGCTCACCCGGGCCACCACCCGGGAGTCGCGCATCAAGACCATCGGCCTCTGCCACGAGATCCTGCACTCCCGCCACCGGATCGGGCAGGCTCTGGGCGTTGCGCCGGAGTCCCTCTGGTTCCAGGTTGCCGGAATCAACCACCTTCCCTGGATCACCGAGATGCGGGTCGGCCCGCAAGACGGCTTCGCCTTCCTCCGCGACTGGCTGGCGCAAAACGGGGCGCTCCGCTACGCCAAGGAGGGCCTGAACAATACCTGTGACAGTGTCTTTGAGGATCGGCATGCGGTGAAGTTCAGCTTGTTCGAGGTCTATGGTGTACTGGCTGGGGCCGGCGACCGGCACGTGGCCGAGTTCTTCCCTCATTTCATCAGGCGGGAAACGAATTGGGGACTCGACTACGGAGTGGAAACAACCACCATCGCCCATCGGCAAGAGCGTCACGCCCGCGAGCGCGACCGGCTTCTCCGTTGCCTGCAGGGAGAGGGGGCCCTACCGCTCACCCGGTCGATAGAGGAACTCGCCGATATCTTGGCGGCGCTTCAGGGGGGCCCCCCCGGCCGGTTCATCGTCAACATCCCGAACCGGGGGCAGATCCCGAATCTCCCGCTGGGCGCCGTCGTGGAATGCTACGCCACCATCGACCGGGCAGGGGTCCACCCGGAGTTTCCCGGCCCGCTCCCTCATGGACCTGCGGAGGTATGTCGGAGCCATCTCGCGGAGCAGGAGCTGACAATCGACGCCGCGATTCGCGGGGACCGCCGCCTTGCCCTCCAGGCCCTCCTGATGGATCCGGCCATCCAGGCCTGGTCCACTGCGGCGCCGATGCTTGACGAGATGCTGCGCGGGACCGCGGCGCACCTGCCGCAGTTCCATTGATCCTTTGAGGCCGGCCGCCCAACGAGGCATCCGTGGCCCGACCCACGATTCTCGACGTTGCTCGGCGCGCACGCGTCTCCGTGGGCGTTGTGTCCCACGTGATCAACAACCATCCCGGCCACGCGGGTGAGGCCACGCGCCGCCGGGTGAGGCGGGTGATCGAGCAGCTCGGGTACCGGCCGCTGGGCGTGGCAAGAAGCCTTCGGCAGAGACGAACCTTCACCCTGGGCCTGGTGATCTGCGACGCCACCAGCGCCCTGTTTGCTCCGGCTGCCCGGGGGGTTGAGGCCGTGGCCCGTCGTGCAGGCTACCAGGTTCTTCTCGCGCACGCGCCGGATTCTACCGGCGAACGCGAAGCGCTGGCTGCCCTGGCCGCTCACCCGGTGGAGGGGATTATCTTCATGTCAGTGTCCATCCGCCAGGACAACCACCACCTCGCCGAAGCCGCCAGCCGGCTCCCCATCGCGGTAATCAACCGGTACGGCGTGACACGGCGGCTGACTCGCATCCTCTGGGACGACCGAGCCGGGGCACACCTAGCGGTGCAGCATCTCCTGCGCCTCGGCCATGCGCGGATCGGGTTCGTCGCCGGACCCAGCAGGGGCCCCGCGACGCGGGTGTCTGCCGTCCGGCGGTTGGAGGGCTTTCGTCTGGCCCACCGAGCAGGCGGCCTGACCCCCGTCGAGACATTGATCGTCCCAGGCGACTACTCCGTGGAAGCCGGCGTCCGGGCAGCGCTCCGGCTCTGCCACCTGAGACGGTGGCCAACGGCCATCCTGGCCGCTAATGACGCGATGGCAATGGGGGTGCTGCGGGGCGTCCAGGTGGCTGGCCTTCGCTGTCCGCAGGATATTGCCGTGGTCGGGATCGGCGATCCGCCTTTCATGGCTTTTGCTCACCCCCCACTGACTACCGTGGCGTTACCGGTGGAAGAGGCCGGGGCGCGAGCGGCGGAAGGCGTCTTGGAGCAGATCGCGAACCGTCGCTCCCCCCCGCGGACTGAGGTGCTCCCGTGCCGCTTGGTCGTCCGGGAATCCTGCGGTGGACTGGGCCAGGCGATAGCCCCTGGATCTCTTCGCGTCTCACGAGGGAAGGGCTGACACGATCCAGCCTCCTCGTCTGGGCCAGGCTATCGTCCGGAAGGTCGGGTGCTCCTGTGGCGAAGCGTCACGGTGCGAGAGCCCCGGCATCTGCGGAGACGGAGAAGCGGACCCGAGGTGCGCACGGGCTTGCCGCCCGGATTGCGCTGAGCGTGGGGGAACGCGATGAGAGCCCGACGACGGGCGGAGGGGTGCCATGATGCGTCGATTCGGATTGGGGATCGGGCTGGTGCTGGCGGGGATGCTGCTGCTGGGAGTCGGCCCGGCGGCGGCGCAGGTCACGACCTTGCGGTTCGTCTGGTTTACGGACGGACCCGACAGGCCGGCCATTGAAGGGCTGGTCAAGCGGTTCAACGAGTCCAATTCGGACGTCAGGGTGGACCTTTCCATCGTCCCCTTTGCCGAGTTGAACCAGCTCCTGGTGACGCAGGCCTCGGCTGGCCAGGCCCCTGACCTGGCCCGCGTGACCGAGCCGTATCGCTTCTTTCAGTACGCCCTCGACCTGCGCCCGCACCTGATAAACGGCAACTTTCCCAAGGAGTTCCTGGACGAGCCCTTGAAGTCGATCACCGGCGAGAGGGGCGAGGTGTACGGCATCCCGCATGACCTCACGATGAACGGTCCGCTCGTCAACGTCAGCCTGTTCAAGAAGGCTGGGGTCGAATTGCCCAAGGGCGACCGGGTCACGTGGGAAGAATGGATGGCAGCCGTCGCCACGGTCAAGAAGGCCACCGGCGTCCCGTTCGCTGCGACCGCGGACAGGAGCGGCCACCGTCTTGATGGATTCATCCAATCGTACGGGGGCGGCTTCTTCACCCGGGACGGCAAGGACGTGCGTATCACCAGTCCGGAGACCCGGAAGGCTATCCAGGCGTTCGTCGGCTTTCACAGGGACGCGATCATGCCGCTGGATATCTGGGCGGGCGGCACGGGCTACGTGGGGGCCAACCAGCAATTTGTCAACGGGCAACTGGTCTTCTACCTCTCGGGCAACTGGCAGATCGCCCAGTTCAACGAAGGCATCGGAAACAAGTTCGAGTGGAAGGCGGTGCTGAACGGATACAACACGCAGGCGGGTGGCATGCCCGGCGGCAAGTTCGTGCTCGCCTTCAAGAACACGAAGGCGCCGGACAAGGTCGCCAGGCTGGTCGAGTTTCTGGGAAGCGCCGCGGCCATGACAGAGTACTGCGGCAAGGCGATGTTCCTGCCGACGCGGAAGGACCTGATCAAGCAGGGCATCAAGTATCCGGCGCGCAACGAGGATATGAACGTGTTCATCAAGGGCATCGGCATGCTCCCACAGTCGGCCTACGTGGATAACTACAGCCTGTGGTTCGGCCCGGTGGCCAACGAGGTACGCGACCGGGTGACCCAGGCCATCGTCGGCGAGCTCAGCGTGGAGAAGGCGCTGGATCTGGCCCAGGCCAAGGCGAAGGACCTGATCAGGCGATAGCCTCCCTCCGGCGGTTCATGCCGCTCCTCTGCTCTGGACGTGGCCTGACGGCCGATCGGCCGCGGTCGGGACGTTTGGCGCGCCCGCCAGGCCTGGACCGTCCGGGCGTGGTACCCGGAGGAATTGCTCGATGTCCCGCGTCGAGGGCGTGATGCAGAATCGCAGACGTGGTCGGGCCGGGCTGGCCCCGTACCTGTTCCTGACCCCCAACCTGGCCGTCTTCCTGATCTTCATCATCGTCCCGGCGGGTTACAACTTCTACCTCAGCCTGTTCCGGACCTCGCCGTTCCGTTCTCCGGAATTCGTGGGCACCGAGAACTTCTTCTATCTGTTCCAGCGCGACGATCTCTTCTGGCGCGCCGCACGGAATGTCGCTGTCTTCGTGATCGGGGACGTGACCCTCATCACTGTCTTCTCGGTCCTGATCGGCGTCCTGCTCAATCAGGAAATCCGCTGCCGCGGTTTCTTCCGCAGCGCTTTCTTCTACCCCGTGCTTCTCTCGCCGGTGGTTGTCGCCCTGGTCTGGCAGTGGATCCTGAATAGCCAGTTCGGGGCGCTGAATGCCCTCCTGGAGCTGGTCAGCCTCCCCCGGCAGCCCTGGCTCCTGAAACCCAACTGGGGGATGTTCTGGGCGATCTTCGTCCACGTCTGGGCCACCTTGGGTTTCTTCGCCCTCGTCATCCTGGCCGGGCTGCAATCCATCCCGCCGACACTCTACGAGGCCGCCGTGATCGACGGGGCGGGTCGCTGGGCCGGCTTCCGTCATGTGACGCTCCCCTTGCTCATGCCGTCCCTCATGGTCGTCCTCGTCCTGAGCACGATCCGGAGCTTCGAAATCTTCGACCACATCTATGTCCTGACCGGGGGTGGGCCCGGGACGGCGACCCTCATGGTGGTACAGTTCATCTATCGCGCCGCTTTCCAGCTCGATCAGTTTGGACTGGCGGCGGCTGCGTCTCTGGTCCTGTTCGTGGTGATTTTTTCCTTAACGGTCCTCCAGTACTTCCTGGGCCGGCGCCGCGAGGCCATGTGAAAGGGCCCACCCAATGAGCGACGCTCTTCACCCCGCGTCATCTGCCCCACGGCTCCGGAGAGCACGGCGAGTGGATCTCCCCACGCTTCTGGCATACGCCTGCCTGATCCTGGGCGCCGTCATCATGTTTGCCCCGGTCTTGTGGATCGTCCTCTCCTCCTTCAAGGGCTTGAGCGAGATCTACCGCTTCCCGCCGACATTCTTTCCCGAAAAGTGGATAACCACGAACTATGCCGAAGCACTGCAAAGGTTCCCATTCCTCCGCTACCTCGTGAACAGTGTGACCGTGACGGTGGTCGCGACCCTGATCACTCTGACGATCAACTCCATGGCGGCGTTCGCCCTCAGCAAGTACGTCTTCCGGGGACGGGACATCATCTTCTTGATAATCCTGGGCACCCTGATGATCCCCTTGCAGGTCATCATGTTGCCGGTCTATCTTGTCATCGCCAAGCTGGGGATGGCCAACACTCTTTGGGGGATCATCATCCCCCCGTCGGCCACGCCCACGGGTGTGTTCCTGCTGCGGCAGTACATGCTGACGATCCCCGATGAGTTGCTCGAGGCCGCGCGCATCGACGGCGCGGGCGAGTTTCGCATCTACTGGCAGGTGGTGCTTCCACTGGCCGTCCCGGCCCTGGCAGTGCTCACCGTCTTCTCGATCATGTGGCGCTGGAACGACTTCCTGTGGCCGCTGATCGTGATCAACCAGGACCGCCTATTCACCCTGCAACTTGGACTGGCGCGCTTCCGGGGCGAGCTGGTGACCGATTGGAACTACGTCCTGGCGATGACTGTCCTGTCCATCCTGCCCATCACGTTCGTCTTTGCCTTCCTGCAGCGCTATCTGGTCAGTGGCATCGCCACCACGGGACTCAAGGGATAGCGCTGCGACAGCAGGCCCAAGGAGGTTCGTGTGCAGGCGAGGCGGCTGCTCTTCCCCCGGATCGGGCAGGTAACCTGGGAGACCTTTGAGCTGCCCGCCGTGCCCGACTCCCACACGGTCGTGGCCCGAGCCATCTGCAGCCTGGTGAGCCCGGGGACAGAGCTGGCGATTTACACCGGGACCCACATCGGCTTCAGTCTGCCTGAGCCGCCCTTCCCCTTGATGCCTCACCGCCCAGGGTACGCCCTGGTCGGCGAGGTCACCGCCCTGGGCAGTGAGGTGAGCGGCCTGGCCGTGGGACAGCGCGTCCTCATGGAAGCAGGACACGGCACCTTCGCCACCGCCGATATCCGCACGCATGCGGTCATCCCGGTACCGGATGGCATCGCCGATGCGCAGGCGCCGCTGGCCCGGATGGCTGGTATCAGCTTCACCGCCCTGCGCCTGGCACCGCCTCAGTTGGGTGAGGGCGCGGTCATCATAGGGCTTGGCCTGGTGGGCTTGCTGGCCGGACAGTTATACCGTCTGGCAGGCGCCCGGCCCGTCATCGGCGTCGATCGGCTGCCCGCCCGGCTGGCCCTGGCCAAGTCCTTCGGCATCGTCCCGCTGGACGCCACGCAGCAGTCGCTGCCGGGAGGGATCACGCATATCTTGGGTGGTCGCGGGGCGGACATCGTCGTAGAGGCGACGGGTCATCCCACCCTGGTGCCGCTGGCCCTCGAGACGGCGGCGCGGGGAGGCAGGGTGGTGCTGCTCGGCTCCACCCGCGGCGTCGTATCGCTGGACGTGTACAGCCAGATTCACCGGAAGGCAGTCCGCCTGATTGGCGCCCACGAGACGGCCCTGCCCTTCCAATCGGACCGCGAGTGGTCCAGGCTTCGCGACCTCCAACTGGCGAGGCAACTCTTCGCCGGCGGTGATGTGCAGGCAACCGGCCTGATCACCGACCACCTCGGCCTCGACCGGGCGTTATCCGCGCACGAGATGCTCCGTGCGGAACCCGAAACACACCTGGGCGTCGTCATTCACTGGCGGTAGAAAGGAACCCGCGTCTACTTCGATCGAGCCCGCAGGACCGACGACGATGCAGTTCCTGTAGAATTCGAGCAGCCTGGTAGGGAGTGTCGAGGAGGTGTCCTGTGTTCGACCTCGCAGTTTTTGCCGATGATATCGACCAAGACCTGGATCATGCGCTGGACGTGATCCAGAGTCTCGGCCTGAAGTGGGTCGAGATCCGCAGCACGTGGGGCAAGAACCTGGCGGACCACACGGAGCCAACGGTCCTGGAGGTCTGCAGGACCATCCGGCAACGCGGCTTGCGCGTGCGCTGCGTGGCTGCGCCCGTGTTCAAGTGTCACCTTGGACAAATGGGCACGGCCGCGGCAGAGGCCCACCATGCCGCCCCCCGGGACGAAGCGGGCGAGATGGAGATTCTGCGCAGGGTGATTCGCATCGCCAAGACACTCGACACGACGCTGGTCCGATGCTTCTCCTTTTGGCACATCGCGGGGCACCCCGCCGCGTTCTGGCCGGCGCTCCGCCAGCGGTTCCTAGAGGCCCTGGAGCTTGCCCGGCGGGAGGGCATCACCCTGGTGCTGGAAAACGACTACGAGTGCAACTTGCGGACAGGCGCGGAGGCTGCTCGACTGCTCGACGAGCTGGCCTCGCCGAACCTGCGGCTGCTCTGGGACCCGAGCAACGCCTACTTCGCTGGGGAAATCCCATTCCCTGATGGGTACCGCCGAGTGAAGCATCTGGTCGAGCACGTCCACCTGAAGGATGCTGTCCGTGACCCTGCAGCCGGCAAGGCGCAGTGGGTGGCACTGGGCACCGGGGAGGTGGACCTGCTGGGGCAAGTCAAGGCTCTGGCGGAGGACGGGTACCGCGGGGTCCTCACCATGGAGAACCATTACACACCGATGGGCGGCAGTGCAGAGGACGGCGTCCGTGAATCCTTCCGTGGCCTGCAGCAGCTGATCGAACGGGTGGCCTAGCTGCGAGAGGAGATCGGTGTCGGAATCGTCGGCTGGGGCGCGATCAGCGCCCAGCAGATCGGGGCCATTCGGAAGACGGCCGGCGCCGGCATCTCCCCCGGCAGGAGATAGCCTCGTAATATCGCTCAGCCCTGCACGTCCACCCAGCGCCGCTCTTTCGCGGCCAACTCCACGGCGTCAATGACCCGCTGGGCCTCGGCGCCATCGCGGAAGGTGGGATAGTCCCGCGTCTCCCCCTGGATCGCCTGCAGGAACGCGACCCCTTGGTCCAGCTTGTACCCGACGAGCGGATCGTCCATGTGCGGGTTCCGGGGTGATCCGGGATATCTGAGGAGATCCGGGGGCACTTCGGCCCGGACCCACTGCTGGGTGCGGGTCATCGCCGGGCCCAGGCTGATCTGCAACTCGAAAGGACGGATCAATTCGTAGATGGCGGCCCCGCCGGTTCCGTGCACCTCGATGCACTGATAGTTGGCCCGTCCTGTCCCTCCGCGTCCCGCGACTGCGCGGTTGAGGTCGAAGGTCCCGATGGCGCCGCTGGCAAACTCCACAGTGAAGGCGTAGGCATCCTCGGCGTCCACGGGCTCCATCCCGGAGCCGGAGCGGCTCGGTCGCTCGCTGACATACAGACGACTGACACCACTGACCGCCACGATGTCCCCGAGGAGGTAGCGCGCGAAATCAATCGCGTGAGATCCCATATCCCACAGGATCCCGCCTCCCGCCTGCGCCCGCTGGTTCCGCCAGGCGATGGGCGTTGACGGATCCAGCATGAAATCCGTGAAATACGACAGCCGCCAGTGACGGATCTCGCCGAAGTGGCCTTCGCTCACCAGCCTCTTGAGGTAGCGAAGACCAGGCACGAAGCGAAACGTAAAGGCGACCATGTGGGTGATCGGGGCCCGCTCGGCCGCCGCCTGGAGCTCCCGGGCCTCGGCGTAACATAACCCGAGCGGCTTCTCGCACAGGATATGCTTCCCCGAGGCGATGGCCGCCTTCGCCACCGAATAGGTCGTGCCGCTGGGCGGGCAGATGACCACGGCATCCACATCCCTGTCGGCCAGCAGAGAAGACCAGTCCGGGTAAACCCGCGGAATTCCCCAGTGGTCCGCAAAGGCCCTGGCCTTCTCCTCCGTGCGGGACGCCACCGCGACCACCTCACACGTGTCGGGACACAACCGCAGCGAGGGCATATGCACGAACCCCGCAATGCGTCCCGCGCCGATGATTCCCACCCGGATCTTCGCGCTTCCCATATCCCATGACTCCTTCGCCTGAGGATGAGCAGTTCTCTCTCAGCTATGGTGTCCGCTTCATACCACACTCATCCCAGCATCGCAATTGCGATGCTCCTGTGCTGGGGGGTTCGAAAATCGGAGAAAATCCTTTGACAGACCACCACAAAATAGGAAATGCTTTTGGGCCGTGGGAGAGCCGGCAGTGGGAGATACCACCAATGCCATCGAGAGGAGTGCCAGCATGCGCAGGCTGAATCGCTGCACCTTCCTTGCTCTTCTCTGCGGAAGCCTCGTGCTCCTCGGCGTCGTCCCATCGCGTCCGGCCGCGGCGCCGGCCGAGCGGACGACCCGCCTGACCATTCTCCAGATCAATGGGGGCGGAATCCGCGGAAATGCGGTGCTGCCGGCGGGCCCGCTGCGCCGGCTGGATGTCCTGGCCGTTCTGCCCTTCGGCAACAAGGCCGTGAAGCTGGACGTGACCGGCGAGATCTTGCGTGCCGCGCTCGAGAATGGGCTGAGCCAGGTGGAGAGGACGGCCGGCCGTTTTCCCCAGGTGTCGGGCCTCCGGTACGTCTTCGACCCCAAGCGACCGGCGGGATCGCGGCTCGTCACCGTCAGCGTGGGGGGGCAGCCCCTGGATCCCCGAGCCAATTACACCCTGGCTACCTTTGATTTCATCCTCGGCGGCGGGGACGGGGACACCATGCTGAAGGAGGGGAAGGTCCTGGTCAAGGCGGAGAACGGCCCCATGGATTCCGACCTCCTCATCGAACGGCTCAAGGCCGGCCCCATCGCGCCGGGCGTCGACGGCCGCGTCACGCGCATTCCCTGACCCATAACCGCACAGGAGAGCATGATGGCACATGTCGCGATTGTGGGCGCCGGGATGATGGGCACCGCGACCGCGTATCCCCTGGCCGACAACGGACACGCGGTTCGGCTAATCGGCACACACCTGGACGCCGAGATCATCCGGAGCTGCAAGGAAAAACACTATCATCCACGGCTCAAGCGCGAACTCCCGGCCAACGTCCGACCGTACTACGTGGAGGAGGTCACAGAGGCTCTCAAGGGTGTGGACGTCATCGTCAGCGGCGTGAACTCCCTGGGCGTCCACTGGATCGGACGAACGATCGGGCCGCACCTTGTCCCAGGCCAACTGATCATCGCGGTCACCAAGGGCCTGGAGAGCACGGCCGAGGGCGATCTGATGATCCTGCCCGATGTCTTGGCGAGCGAGTTCCCTGCCGCCATCCGGGATAAGGTCAGGCTGGCCGCCATTGGCGGACCCTGTATCGCCGGCGAGCTGGCCGGTCGCCGTCATGGCTGTGTCTTCTTCGGCTCGCGGGATGGCGAGGCGGTTGAGAAACTTGCCAGCATCTTTCGCACCCCGTATTACCACGTCTGGACGACCACGGACTTAGTCGGACTGGAATACTGCGCCGCACTCAAGAATGCGTACACGCTTGCCGTCGGGCTCGCAGCCGGGATCCTGGAGACGTCGGGTGGCGTGGATGCGGCCGGCGCCCACACGCACAATCTGGCGGCGGCGGTCTTCGGGCAGGCCTGCACCGAGATCGAGCGTATGCTCCAGATCGCGGGCGGCAGCCGGCATTTCGCCTATGGGCTGCCGGGCGCGGGCGACATGTACGTGACCTGCCAGGGCGGGCGCACGGTGCGGCTGGGAAGGCTATTGGGCATGGGTCACTGCTTCAGCGAAGCGCAGCACATCATGGCTGGCGAGACGCTGGAGTCGGCCGAGATCGTGCGCGAGATGGGAAAGGCCCTGCCCAGACTGGTTGAGCGAGGGAAGCTGGGACCGGACGAACTGCCGATCCTCCGCATGTTGGTTGACGTCCTCGTCCACGGGCATCCGGTCAACGTGCCGCTGGAAAGGTTCTTCGGGGGCATCGGCCGTATCTGAGCGCGCCGGCCCCGCGCAAAGAAAGGTGGGCTGCATGACCAGGCATATCTTCAGGGGGCGGGTGGTGAACCTGAGGCTCGAAACCGTCACGCTGCCCAACGGCGCCACGGTCGAGATGGAGCTGATCCACCACCCTGGCGCCGCCGCCATCGTACCGATGAAGGACGATGGAACCGTCATGTTGATCCGGCAGTACCGCCATGCCGTCGGCGGCTTTATCCTGGAGATCCCGGCGGGCAAGCTCGATCCCGGTGAGGATCCAAGGGACTGCGCCGCCCGTGAGCTCGAAGAGGAGATCGGGTTCCGAGCGGCCTTGCTGGAGCCCGTGATCACCTTCTTCACCACCCCCGGATTCACGGACGAGGTCATCCACATCTTCAAAGCGACGGGCTTGACGCCGGGAATCCAGAAGCTCGACCGCGATGAAGTGCTCGACGTGATCGAGCTGCCGCTGGAGAGGGCGATCGCCCAGATCGGGGATGGCACGATCCGGGACGGGAAAACGATCGTCGGCCTCCAGACCGTGTATCTGCGTGAACGCCGCTGACCGTCCGCGACCGGGAGTCGCCCACTCGGCCGGCCTCCCCGCATTGCTGCCTTCCGCGGCTGGACCGGTGACACGCCTTTCGCCATTCACCCTCGACGGGCGATGGTCAATGCGCGGCCGGAGCCCCGCGCGCCTTCGCCTTCTTGAAGAGAAGAACCGCCGGGACTGCGAGAAGACTGAGGTAACTGACCACTCGAAAGTTATCCATGAAGGCCAGGAGATGTGCCTGCTGCCCGAGGACGTTGTAGAGGATTCCTAGGGACTTCGGACCTGCGGCGATCCCTCCTACCTGGGTCCTGAGTCCGCCTTGAGCGGTATTCAGCCACTGCTGGTAGACCGGATCGTAGGGCGTCAGGTGAGACACGAGAATCGCCTGGTGCGATTGCGCCCACCGATCCAGGAAGGTGGCCATTCCCGCGATGCCGACGCTCCCGCCGACGTTCCGCATCAAGTTGAAAATGCCGGCGGCGTTCCCCATCTGCTCGTTCCGCAGCGTTCCCATCGTCGTGGTCGCCAGCGAGACGAAGACCAATGCCGTGCCGACCCCATTCAGGAAGTTCGCCCACACGACGTTCGACATCGCGATCTGGAGGTTCATTTGGCTGAACATGAACCCGGACCAGGCGACCAGGGCAAAGCCAATGCCAATCAGGACCCGACCGTCAACGAAGGCGATCACCCGGCCCACGACGATATTCGCGAGGAGCGCCCCGAGTCCGCGCGGGGTGATGGCGAGTCCGCTCAGCAGGGCCGAATAGCCCATCAGAATCTGGAGGAAGAGGGGGAGCATCGCGACCATGCTGTAGAGGACCAAGCCGAGCACTGTGATCAACAGCGTGCCGACGGCGAAATTACGGTTGCGGAGGATGCGAACGTCCACGATGGGATCCCTCGTCCGCAGCTCCCGGATGATGAACGCGATCAGCGAGACGGCCGCGATCGCCGCAAACCAGCGGACCCACACTGCCCCGAACCAGTCGTCCTCCTGCCCCCGGTCGAGCATGACCTGGAGGGTTGCCAGGCCGATGGCCATGAGGCCGAAGCCGATGTAGTCGATCCGACTCCACCCCGTGCGGCGGCGGATATACGGCGGGTCCTCGATGAATGCCTGGGCCATCAGGACGGCGAGGACGCCCACCGGCAGATTGATGTAGAAGATCCATCGCCACGAGTAGTTTTCCGTGACCCAGCCCCCCAGGGTTGGGCCCAGGATCGGGGCGACGACGACCCCTATCCCATACATCGCCATCGCCACGCCCCGCCGGGCCGGCGGGAAGCTCTCCAGGAGGACCGCTTGCGCGATGGGCTGCAGCGCCCCACCGCCCAGCCCCTGGAGGACCCGCGCGAACACCAGCAGACCCAGGCTGGGTGCCGCCCCGCATCCAGCGGATGCCAGCGTGAAGAACACGATGCAGGTGAGCAGGAAGCGTTTGCGGCCGAAGACCGTGCCGAGCCACGCCGCGGTCGGCAGGATGATGGCGTTGGACACCAGGTAACTCGTCAGCACCCAGGTGGCTTCTTCCGGCGTCGCCGAAAGGCTCCCGGCGATGTGGGGAAGCGCCACGTTGGCCACGGAGGTGTCCAGGACCTCCATGAAGGTGGCGAGCATGACGGAGAAGGCGATCAGCCACGGGTTGTGGCGTGGCCGCCATTCGGAAGCCCGGTCTTGTGTCGAAGAAGCCGGCCCGTCCCCGGCGCTCACGCTCGGGACCCCAGGGCTGCGATCGGCGCGTCCTGTGTGCCCAGATTTCGGATGCCGCTCGGGAGGGTCATCCCTGCTCCTGTGTGGTGAACAATTCCAACATCATAAATTGACGGACAAGGGAAGAACATTATAATGTATGAAACTGGCTCGCGAAACTGGAACGACGCGCAGGCGGGTGTCATGGGGCGAACCACGGGCTGGCGTCGTTGCCTCTCTGGCTCACACCACCCGCAGACCCGGGGTGCGCGCCACAATCGACCCACGCCGTGCGCCTTGGACGCGTCGACAGACAACCACCATGATTGAACACTGGACCCAGCGGCACATGCCGCGGCAGCGTCTCCTGGCCATGGTCGCCGTGGCCGCCATCCTCCTTGGCGCCCTCGGTTATGGCGCCTATCTCCTGCACTACTGGCAGAGGCATGTTTCGACGGACGACGCCTACGTCACGGCGCACCTCGCCCCCGTGAGCGCCCGGATCCCCGGCACGGTAATCGAGGTGCGAGCAAATGACAATCAGGACGTGAGGGCCGGGGACATCCTGGTCCGCCTCGACCCCAAGGACTATGAGGTCGCCTTGGAGCAAGCGCGCGCTGCCGCCGACTCGGCGAAGGCAGACCTCGAGAATGCGCTCGTGAACGTGCCATTGACCGACGAGACGACTCGGAGCCTGGTCCAGCAAAGCGAGGCAGCGCTGGCGGGAGCGGAGGATGCAAGTCAGGTGGCCACGCACGATCTGGAGCAGCGGCGGGGCCAGCTCAAAGCCAGCCAGGCGGCCGAGGCGGCGGCGAAGGCGGCAGTCCGGATGGCCGAGGCGGACCTCGAGAAAGCCAGGCTTGACCGAGACCGGATGAAAGAGCTGGTCGAAGCGCGCATGGTCGCCCAGCAGGACTACGACCACGCCGACGCGGCGCTCAAGAGCGCGCAGGCGGCCCTGGACGTCGCCCGAGAGAAGGTGAACCAGGCGCAGGAAGAGGCCCTCCAGGCGGAGGCGGCGGTGCGGAGCCAGACCGCGTCCGTAGCCCAGTCCCGGCGGCGCGAGCAAGAGGCGGAGGCTGCGCTCGCCAATGCCCGCAGTCAACGACAGCAGGTGAAGGTGCGCCAGGCCCAGGTGGACGCGGCGCGAAGCCGGGTGGGGCAGGCCTTGGCCAATCTCCGGCAGACCGAGCTGAACCTGGACTACACGACCATTCGGGCGGCGGTGGGCGGCCGGGTCACCAATAAGGCCGTAGAGGCCGGCCAGGTGGTCCAGCCAGGTCAGCCGCTGCTGTCGGTCGTGGACCTGGACAACGTGTGGGTGGTCGCCAACTACAAGGAGACGGCGCTCACAGACGTGCGGCCAGGGCAACGCGCGACTATCACCGTGGACACCTACCCCAGCGCCGTCTTCAACGCCCGGGTGGATTCGATCCAGGCGGGCTCGGGAGCCGTGTTCTCGCTCCTGCCCCCCGAGAACGCCACCGGCAACTTCGTCAAGGTGGTGCAGCGCGTCCCGGTCAAGCTCGTGTTCGAACCGGGGGAAAACTCCCGCCACCTCCTAGTCCCCGGCATGTCCGTGGTGCCCATCATCGAGCTCCGCTGAGGAAACTTTTTCTTTTTTTCTGCAGTCCCTCTCCCCCAACCTTACTACGCAGCGCGGAATAATGGCTACACCGTTCCCCGCGCTGCTTCGTTCGCGGGGAAGGCCCTCGCCCTTGCAGGGCACGCCGCAAGGTCTCGGCCCTCCCCACGGACCCTCCTAAGAAACTGCCTGCTCGGGGGCAGG
>JBIOJT010000016.1:0-26408 GCA_044451055.1 Methylomirabilales bacterium (SeqCode) | reverse complement strand
ACCAGGGGCTGATCCTCGCACGCACCATCGGCGGACCGGGGCACCGATTCGTGTCGGTCTCCCGCCCCGGCTACCTCGGCACCCCGCTCTCCGCCGGACGGGCCCCGGAGGAGCAGGCCGATCTCCTGGCCCACCTGCTCGACGCGCTCGGCATCCGCGAGGCGGCCGTCCTGGCGATCTCCGGTGGCGACCCGAGCGCGATTCACTTCGCCCTGCGCCACCGCGACCGGTGCCGGGGCCTCGTCCTGGTCTCGACGTGTGGCGGGAGAATCGATACCCGCTTGCCTCTGTCGTTTCACCTGACCAAGCTGCTGGCGCGTTGGCCCGCGTTCGGCAACATGATGCGCCGGAGAACGGCCCGCGACCCGGAGCGGGCGGCTCGCCGCTCGATCACGGACCCGGTCCTCCGGGCGCGCACGGTCCAGGACCCGCACACGGGGCCGCTGCTGGCGGCGCTGATGGCGAGCACCCTCGACCGGATGGCGCTTCGGCTGCCCGGGACGGAGAACGACATCAGGGTGACGCGCGCCACCACCTACCCGCTGGAACAGATCGCGGTGCCTGTCCTGGTCGTGCATGGCACGGCCGACCCCCTGGTGCCGTTCACGAAGCACGCGAAGATGCTCGTGGACCGGATACCCGGGGCAGAATTTCTCGCCCTCGAGGGCGGCGAGCATGCGGCTATCTTTACGCACCGCAACGAGGTCAGGCTGCGAGTCACGCAGTTCCTCCGCGAGCACTTCAAGACGGAGAAACGGTGAATCGGAGAAACGGGGAAACGGAGACACATCGACCGGCACAGCCCATGGGACGGAAGCGGAGCGGCGGCACAGGCTCATGCCTCAGCCTTCCGAATGGATGGTGAAATGCGAAGGAGGTCGTCATCCCCGGCCCTTCTCTCGGCCCTCCTCGTGTCCTTTGCCATCGCCTACCTCGCCTCCCTCATGACGGCGACGGCGGAGACGGGTCTAGACGAGGTGCCGTATGTGCCCTACGTGCCCACGCCTGAGGCGGTGGTGGACGAGATGCTGGAGATTGCAAAGGTCAGCGTGAAGGACGTCGTCTATGACCTCGGCTCGGGTGACGGCCGCATCGTCATCGCCGCGGCCAAACGATTCGGCGCCCGCGGCGTCGGCATCGAAGTCAATCCGGACCTCGTCCGCGAGGCCACCGAGAACGCCGGACAGGCCGGGGTCGCCCACCTCGTCCGCTTTGTAGAGGGCGACTTCTTCATGGCGGACCTGCGCGAGGCGACCGTGATCACCCTGTACCTTTTGCCGGAGGTCAATCGGCAACTCCTCCCCAAGCTCCTCGCCGAGCTTCGGCCCGGCACACGGATCGTCTCGTACAAGTACGACCTCGGTGACTGGGCTCCGGACAAAACGGTTCGCGTCAGCCGGGGCACGGTGTACTACTGGGTCGTTCCACCGGGGGCAAGATAGCGAGACTGACACGCAGGTGGAGCCTTGGCTCTTCGAAAGCTCTCTGCCCCTCCGGGAGGCCCGTGCTTGGAGCTGAACCGAGATTCTTCCTTGACAATCGAATTGGGACAGCGGCATGCTCAGCGGTGCCGGCGCGCGGCACCGGCCAACACGGCAAACAATCCTCCCTTCCGATCGAAGGGCCTACTGCTGTCAGGACAGGGGCTTCACCCCCTTTCGCAAGGTGCGCAACTCGGTGAAGGTGGCCGCCCCAAAGACCCACAGAAATGATCCAAGTCAACCGCGGCATCGCCATCGACGAAAGCGAAATGCATTTCGACTTCCTTCGCGCCTCCGGGCCTGGCGGGCAGAACGTCAACAAGGTTTCAACGGCTGTCCGCCTCCGATTCGATGTCCTCGCCTGCTCCTCCTTGCCGGAGGATGTTCGCGCGCGGCTGATGGGCCTGGCGGGCAGAAGAGTTGGGGCAGATGGCGTGCTGCGCATCGAGGCCAGACGGTTTCGTACCCAAGAAGCGAATCGCCGGGATGCGATTGAACGGTTTGTGCAGTTGCTTCGCCGTGCGGTCGAGAAGCCAAGGGCGCGCCGCACGACCAAGCCATCCGCAGCTTCGAGGATGCGCCGCCTGGAGGCGAAACGGCGGCGAGGGCAGGCAAAACAGGCCAGGCGACCGCTTGGGCGGATCGACGCCTAGCGGCCTTTCTGACCAGGTGTCATGGGCATGGAGTCAAGCTCCGACCACTCGCGAGCGAGGGGGCGCCGATTCCTGACCGCCCAGCCCCCCTGAGCGCACCCGGGCGAAGGGTGGGGTGTGAGAGACAAAGCTTGGGGGACGACGGAAGACGTGACGACTACTTCGCCACCTTGCAGCTGATCGAGATGCCCTCACTGCTTGTCCGATCAATGCGCGTCTGATAGTTCGGCAAGCTCCTCACGTATGCGAGGAATTGCGCGACGCCCTGCCCGCCGCTTCTCAGCGCGTTATGCGCGGTGTAGCAGCCGCCGATGACCAGCTTGGGATCGAGGTCTTTGAAATACTGCGGGTACCAGTCCTTGTCCGCATCGGAGAAGACAAAGTCGAACGGGCCCTCCAGGGCTTTCACCAACCGGTGGGCATCCGCCAACCGCGCGTCGATATACGATGCGACGCCGGCCGTCTCGAAGTTCCGGACCGCCGTCTCGTACCGTGCCCTGTCGATCTCGATGGTGATCAGCTTGCCTCCGGTCTTGCTCAGTGCCCAGGCCATCCAGATTGCCGAGTGGCCGGTCGAGGTGCCGATCTCAAGCGCCCGCTTGAAGTTGTTCTTGACGATCAGGTCGTGGAGCACCTTGCCGTCTTCGTACGGGATGTTCCAGTCCCGCCATTGATTCCTGGCCCCATCCAAGAATCGCTGCACCCTCGCATCGAGCGGATCCTCGCGACCGGCCGCTTGCGCCGAGGCCGGGTCGGCCCCTGCCAGGATCCAAAGCAGGAGGAAAGCCACGGCCAGCCCTCTGGAAATCCAAAGTGTCATCGCCGCCCTCTCGCTCGTCCCATCGGCACCGAAGCGCCACGCGCGGATCCGAGATCACCATGCGTGCGCCTAGCGGACCCGTAGGAGGAAATCTCGGCTGTCCGGATGGATGGGGGGCGGGACGTAGCGCAGTTATGAAAGTTATTCGAACCCCTGTCCGAGTCTCTTCAACCTCCTCTTACGCTTCCTCCCTGGTCCCGAAGAAGTGTTTCTCGGGAGCCGGGGCAGGCAGGGGAATCGTGATGAGGGACGGATACGGGGTCCTGCGGCTTCTTTGCTTCACCCCCTCGATGAGCAGATCCACGAGCCCCCATGGGGTCGACCAATACACTTCCGTGGACTCCGTCCCGCCGTACGCCCTTCCTCCCGTACACGCCGTGCAGCAGTTGAGCTGCTTCTTCCAGCCTGCCAGGCCGGCACTGTAGGCACAGACCAGCGAGTTGGTGGCGGCCTCGAAACGGACGGGGATATCCCCCGTCATCCAGAGATAGGCATTGGTCAGATAATACGCCTGCCACGGTGCGCACGTGAAGATCAGGGCATCCGGCACGAACTGCGCCTTTCCCATCGGCGCGACACCCACGCCTGCAACTTCGCCGGCCCCGATGCGAAATTTGGTCAAGACGATTTTCCTCGCCAGCTCAGGCGTCGGCGCATACTTGCCCGTCGTGGTTTCAATCGCCGTCTGGATATCCCTCTCGATTTCCTCCGGTGTCCCCAGCCCAAAGGCGATCCGGGCGTTATGACAGCTCAGCGTCCGCCTTTCCAGATACACGGGATATCCCCCCTGCCGGGCCACCGTCACCGCCTGGCAGAAGGTCATCGCCTTGATGTTGGTCACCAGCCCAGAGGGCTTCTCCTCCCCCGGCTTGATAAACTTGACCGCCACCGGTGGGGTTTGAAGCTTGAGGGTTCTCTCGAAAAGATCCTGCATCCCGGCATACGTCAGGGCTGGTCCTCCCTGTCCTCCAATTTCACGAGACATGATGGCCTCCTCCAATCATCCAGACTTGCGGTCTCCAGATGCCTTTCGGGTCCCTCTCCGGAAGCAGGAAAACCACCACCACGTCGGGTGGGCTGCCGGACCGTCTGCAGCTCCTTCGGGCGCTCTGCAACGGTGGTCGCCCATGGCGGCCACACCTCTGCCGTGCGCCGGAGTCGAAGGCTTCCATCGCGCATCGTCGCCCACAATCACAGCCGTGTCAATGGAGGCGAGGCGGATTGACCGGGAAGGAAGACCTGGAGGGTGGGAATGCAGAGGGGAGCTCTTCCCTATACGTGGGATTGCTCTCCTCGACACCGGGGTCTGGTTATCAGCCGGGCCGGCGCAGGCGTGTAATGAGGGACGTTGTTGACTGAGTGGAATTATTTCCTTCCGCCCTCGCAACGGGCTTTGCGATCCCTGAGGTCGAGACGCCGAGGCAGCGCGCCGCGTCGAGGATGGCGTGGTGCAATGTGCCTGGGGCGTCCAGCCGCGCCTGTCTCGGCACCCGCGACCTGATCCTCCGTCTGGTGTCGCAGGGAACGCAATCAGAATTATTCCGCTTCGTCAACAACGGCAGCTTGCTCAGTAGTAGAAGGCGAGGCGATTGCCGGGACTCGCTGCTCGCCTCGTCGTGGATCCCTAGCGGTCAGGGATTATTACCTTCACCCGGCCGACCACTCCGCTTACCAAGCGCACTTTTATGCCGTGAGGGTGAGTGGCCGAATTGGTGAGAATCTCGTGAACGGTTCCTTCTGTCAGTTTCCCAGAACGCTGATCCTGTTTCTGCACGACCTGCACCCGGGTTCCCGGGCTGATGTCAGCTCGTTTTCTACCGTCCATCTTGACTCCCCGGGCCAGTTGGTCGAGCGCCCTCGCAGCCTAACCCCATGCATGCCCGGGGGTCAGCCTAAGACCCCCAGAGAAAGCGGCGGGAATGGGTAATCCGGATGCGATGTTGGGCTCCACGGTCCGCATCATCCGGGCTCTTAGATGGTTTCCGCCTAAAACCCCTTCCGGTTTCGCAATCTGTGAATGAGTTGAGTCCCTGCGGCTTTCCTCAATCTGTGGTTCAGATGCGCTCGACGATGGTCGCGATCCCCTGGCCGACGCCGATGCACATGGTGGCCAGGCCGTAGCGAGCGTTACGTCGCCGCATTTCGTGGAGGAGCGTGGTGAGGATCCGGGCGCCACTGCACCCGAGGGGATGCCCCAGGGCGATCGCCCCGCCGTTCACGTTGCAGCGCCCCTGGTCCAGGTCCAGCTCGCGAAGGCAGGCGAGGCTTTGCGCGGCGAATGCCTCGTTCAGCTCGACGAGATCGATCCGGTCCAGGCGAAGGCTCGCGCGCTTGAGCGCCTTGCGCGTGGCCGGAACCGGGCCGATCCCCATGTAGCTGGGATGGACGCCGGCCACGGCCGTGGCGAGGATGCGGGCCATGGGCGCAAGGCCAAGCTCTCGCGCCTTTTCCCGAGAGGCCAGCAGCAGGGCGGCCGCGCCGTCGTTCACCTGGGACGCGTTTCCCGCCGTGACCGTCCCCTTCTCGCGGAAGGCCGGCTTCAGCCTCGCCAGCTTCTCCAGACTGGTGTCGGGGCGGGGGCCCTCGTCGGCATCGACGATCACCGGGTCTCCCCTCCGCTGCGGAAGCGTCACCGGGACGATCTCGTCCTTGAACCGCCCGGCTTGCGTCGCCGCCACCGCTCGCTGGTGACTCTGGAGGGCGAAGGCATCCTGCTCCTCCCGGGTGATCCGGTATTTTTCCGCCAGGTTCTCCGCCGTCTCGCCCATGCTCTCCGGAGGGAACAGCGCGGTCAGCCTGGGGTTGGTGAATCGCCAGCCGATGGTCGTGTCGGCCATGTTGATGGCGCTTCGCGGAAACGCCTCCGTCGCCTTCAGCATCACGAAGGGTGCCCGGGTCATGCTCTCCACCCCGCCCGCGATGAAGAGATCGCCGCTGTCGGTCTGGATGGCCCTGGCGGCCTCGTTGACGGCCTCCAGCCCAGAGCCGCACAGGCGGTTCACCGTCGCCCCAGGGATCTCGACTGGCAATCCGGCCAGCAGGGCCGCCATGCGGGCCACGTTCCGGTTGTCCTCGCCCGCCTGGTTGGCGCATCCCGCATACACGTCCTCGATGGCCTCGACCCGCACCCGCGTACGCTCCACCACACTGGCGATCACATGGGCCAGCAGATCATCCGGCCGCGCATCCTTGAGCGCCCCCGCGTATTTCCCGATGGGGGTCCTGACGCCATCAATGATCACCGCCTCCCGCATCGCCACCTCCTTCGCCCGTTTTCAACTGAAAAAGAAAAACTGACAACCGACAGCCGATCAATTCATTGCGCGGATGTCAGGTGTCGTTTGTCGGTTTTGCATTGGCTCTGACCAATTCGTATGTGGTTCTGTCTGGAACGAACCACAGCACTCACCCTCCGATGAGGAGCTCGCTCTTTCGATGCACCACCGCCTGACACGTGGCGATGAGCTCGCCGCTCTCCGTCTTGACCGTGATCTGGTAGAACCCCGTGCGATTGCCCTTGCGCAGTTCCTGGGCCTCGGCGACCAAGCGCGTTCCAGGCTCGGCTGCCGCCAGGTACTGGATCGTCATGCTCAGGGCCACCGCCGCCTGCCCGTGGGAGTTTCCCGCCGCGGCGAATGCGGCGTCGGCCAGGCTGAAGATCGCCCCGCCGTGGGGGGTGCCGTGGAAGTTCACCATCTCCGGCGTAAGCGTCATGGCGACCCGGCTGTAACCCGGTCGAAGTTCCTGGAGTTCGATGCCCATCGACTTGGCGAAGGGGTCCTGGTTGATCTTCCTGAAGAGCGGGTCGCTCGCCGGTATGGTCATGCGCCTCTCCGCAGAATGTTCGACGGTGGCGGGATCACGCGCCTCGCGAGGGGTGCCCTGCGGCAGCGCTCTCGGGCCAGGTCCTTCAATCGCGCCTGCAAATCACGTTGAGGACCGCCTGGCGCCCTTCCTCTCGGACCGCCTTCAATGCGCGCCGCAACGCCGGCCCCACCTGCTCGGGCTTCTCAACCCGCTCCCCATAGCCGCCATGGGCCTCGACGATTTTCTCATAGGCCGGAGACGGTTTCAGATCGCTGAGCGGGAAGACCCCCGTTTTCTTCGCCCACCCTTTCGGGAAGAGCCCTTCCGTCGTCTTGCGCACGGCGCCCCAGCACTCGTTATTGAAGATGACGACCAGGATCGGCAGGTCATAGGTGGCGCTCACCATATGGGCGGCGGTGGGCACGCTGAAGATGTAGGCGCCGTCCCCCACCGTCGCGATGACGGTCCGGTCTGGGCGGGCCAGCTTGACCCCCAGGGCCGCCCCGACGCCCCAGCCCAGGCAGCCGGCGGGAGAATGGGAGAAGAAGGTTCCCGGCCGATCGCGAGGGACCTGCGTCAGGCGGAGGTCGTACTCGTTCACGAGGATGGTGTCCTCTCCCGCCACCTCACCGATGCACCACGAGAGCCAGTCGAAATCGATGGGAGAGTCTCCCTGCGTCGCCAAGGCGGCGCTGCGCCACGCCTCACGCTGGGCATCGTGCTCGGCCCGGAGCGCCGCCGAACGGGAGCTGACCTTGGGGTCATGGTTCGTGCCGTGGCGCGTCCCCTCGGCCGCCAACGCCGCGAGGGTGGCCGCGGCGTCGCCGCGGATGGCCAGCTCCATGGGGAACGTCCGAATCGGGTAGCGGGCGAACAACGGGTCGCCGCCCACGTGGATCACCCTTGCCTCGGGATTGACGCGCATCCGCGAAGGGAACCAGGGGACGTCGCTCTCGACCACGATGATGACGTCGGATCCCTCGAGGAAGGGGGCCGGATCGAAACCGAGGTGATGAGGATGGCTCGAGGGAAAGTTGACGTGCGTCGGATTGAACTCCACGACGGGGATGGCCAGGGCCTCCGAGAGCCCTACCAAGGCCTCGACCGCGTCCGGATCCCGCGCGAGGGACGTGGTGATCAGGAGGGGCGAGGCCGCCGTGGCGAGGACAGCCGCCGCCTTCTCCACCAGCGCCGGCTCCGGCTGGAGCCGCTCCCGCCGAAAATCGGCCGGCGCGCCATTCAGCCTGAACTCGGTCTGCGGCTCGGCCAGGATCTCGCGCGGAAGGGTGAGATAGGCGATCCCTTGGGGCTCGCTGGTCGCGACGGACAGGGCGCGGTCCACGACCGCCTCGAGCTGGATGAAGTTCCGCAGTTCATAGTCCCACTTGAGGAACTCGCGGATCATCCCGGCCTGATCATAGGCCTCCTGCGCCCAGTGAATGTAGAGGTCCCTCGCCCCCAGCAGACCCGACTCGACGAGCGGCGTGCGACCGGCGGTCATGAAGAGAGGGATGTTGGCGCGGGCGGCGTTGATCAGGGCGCCCGCGCAGTTGGCTGTCCCCACGATCGTATGGGCCATCACCACCTGGGGCCGGCCCGTGCACATGGTGAAACCGTGGGCCATGCTGACGGCCACGAACTCATGAGGGACCGTGATTGGGCGAGGCCGGTCCTTTCCCTCGGCCTCGAACTTGGCGAAGGCGTCCACCAGGGGACCGAAGTCCGTTCCCGCGTTTCCGAAGAAGTAGTCGAACCCCCGGGCCCGAAGCAGCTCCAGGTAGGCCTGCGCCGTGGTCTCCACCGGGATCGTTATCTCACGACGTTCACCCATAGCGGTGTCCTCAGTCCCCCCTCGGGAGGGGGTCCCCACCTTCCACCCCTGCCGATCACGCAGGGCGGGAAGGGAGGCCACGACCTTCTCTGCCTCCCCGAGGATTGTGTCTCTTTATCACGAGAAGCCCGACTGTGTCCATCAAGGGAAGAACGAAGAGGAGGAATGGCCCGGGTTATTCAGAGGGACACAAGGGGCGGCCGACGCCCGACCCGAGGAGCGGTGCGGCCCCGGCGGGGCGCCGAGCACCTGCGCTACCTGCCCAGCTTGTAGGCCTTCGCCTCGGCGGCAATCGCGTTTGGATCGAATTTGTTGATCTCGTCGATCAGCTCGTTGGTAATAAGATCCTTGGCGTCAACTTTCTCTTTGATGATGCCCCACTTGAGCATGAAATCCACATAGGCGGTGTAGTTCTTCTCCGAGTTCTCGCCCCAGCGCTTGATCCCCCATTTCTCCAGGCTCCACTTGTCGGCCCGCGCCAGCAGCACCTTCGTGTCGTCCCGGACGGCCGTGGCCTCGTCTTTGCCGGTGGGCCGGGTCTGCGGATAAACCTCGTAGAGAATTCGCACCCCGGCCTCGGTGTTGGCGAGGGCGAAGACCGTGCCCTTGGCATAGCCGCGCGCCAGGGCGACGGCCTCCCGTCGGCGGCTCTTCAACGCCTCCTCCAGGGCCAGGAAGCCGTTGGAGGGATACCGGGCGACCGTCTGATCGTCCAGCATGCGCACCTTGATGCCGGCGTTGTCGACGAGAGCATACTGGGTGTCGAACAGGCTCAGGGCGTCCACCTGCTTGCTGCGCACCAGCGCGGCCGCCTTGGCCGCTTCTCCGGCCACCACGATGGTGATGTCCTTCTCGGGGTCCAACCCGGCCGTGGCCGCCTCTGCGCGGGCGACGATCACTCCCCCGGAGGACATGGCCGTGACGCCGATGGTCTTGCCCTTCAGGTCGGCAATCTTCTTGATCGGGCTCTCGGCCGGGACGGCCAGGCCGTAGATGTTTCCCTGGTAGGCGGTGTAGTAGATCTTTGCCCGCATCCCCTGGGCACGGGCGATGGCCAGCGGCTCCACGCTGGGCAGCGAGAAGTCCAGCTCGCGCGTGGCCACGTTCCGCACGCAGTCTCCCGAGCCCGGCACCGGCACCAGGTCTACGGCGATCCCCTCTTGGGCATACCAGCCCAGCTTGGTGGCGACGGCGAAGGGCACCACGGCCGAGGTGAGACTGCTGGAGCAGAAACCCACCTTGACCGTAACCAGGGGGGCCGCCGCGAGGACCATTGGCGCCCAGGTCCCCAGAGCCAACGCGGCCAGGGCCACAGCCAGGATGGACGCACGGACCTTCCGCTGGATCATCATGCTTTTGCCTCCTCGGGCCGTCCGGGCTCGGCCACCAGCTCCTGCCGCTCCGCCGCCTCGTCTCCCAGCCAGCGCTCCGTCCGGGCCTTCTCCGAGGGGTCCCAAAAGAGGACCCGACGCCGGATCACCGCGATGCACTTGTTGAGCACGAGGCCGACGACGGACAGCACGATGAGGATGGAGAACTGGCCCGCGACGTCCATGTTGAAGTTCATGCTCTGGATCAGCATGCCGAGGCCCGCCCGCGACCCCACGAACTCGCCCACGATGGCGCCGATGAGGGCAAAGATCATGGCCACGTCCAGTCCCGCCATCACGAAGGGCAGCGCGCTGGGCAGGCGCAGCATCCAGAAGATCTGCCGCTCGGTGGCGGCCAGAGACCGCATCAGGTTCACCCGGTCCTCGTCGGCCGAGCGCAGGCCGACCATCGTGTTCACCAGCAAGGGGAAGAAGGCTACCAGGGCGGCGTTCACCACCATCGAGCTGATCCCGAGGCCGAACCAGATCACGATGATCGGCGCCAGGGCCACCTTGGGGAGCGATTGGAACATCACGATATAGGGATAGAGGAAGTACTCCACGTAGCGGCTGAGGGCCACGGCGGTGCCCAGGGTGAACCCCAGGGCCGAGCCGAGGAGGAAGCCGAGAATCGTCTCCAGCAGAGTGTAGGCGAGGTGCCGGATGTACACCCCGGTCGAGAATCCCCGCCACAAGGCGGCCGCGATCTTCGAGGGCGGCGGCACGATGAAGACGGGCACGTCCAGAGCGCGGACGATCCCCTCCCATGCGGCGACGGAGACGCAGAAGAGAAGGACGGTGAGCGCAACGTTCCGCGTGTTCCTCATTCGTCGAATCCACCCCGTGCACGAAACTGCGCCCGGATCTCTCGAACGCACTCGCCGAAGGCGGGGTCACTCATTATGTCCAGGGACCGCGGCCGTGCCATTTTCATCCGAACGTCGTCCAGGATCCGGCCGGGACGGGAACTCATCACGAGGACCCGGTCGGCCAGGAAGACCGCTTCGGGAATCGAGTGAGTGATGAAGAGGACGGTCTTCCTTTCCTCGAGCAGGATGCGCTGCAGCTCCAGGTTCATGTGCTCCCGGGTCATGGCGTCCAGAGCCCCAAAGGGCTCGTCCATGAGCAGCAGGGCCGGTCTGTGGATGAGGGCGCGGCTGATCGCGACGCGCTGCTGCATCCCACCCGAGAGTTCCCAGGGGTACCGCCGCTCGAATTCCTTCAGACCGACGAGGGCCAGCAGGTTGAGGGCGGCCTGCATATGGCGCTGGCGGTCCAAGCCTTGGACATCCACCGGCAGGAGCACGTTGTCCAGCACCGTCCGCCAGGGGAACAGCACGGGGGATTGGAAGACGACGCCGATATCACGGCGGGGGCCGGTGATGAGGGTGCCGCCCAGCACGGCCTCGCCGCTGGATGGAGGCATGAGGCCGGCCAGCAGTTTCAGCAGGGTGGATTTACCGCAGCCCGAGGGTCCGACGACTGCGACGAACTCTCCTTCACTGACAGTGAAGCCGATGTCCTGCAGGGCTGTGATGCGGCCATCCCGGGTGGGATAGTGCTTCGAGAGTCCGCGCACGGCGATGGCTTCCGCGGTCATCGCGGCCACAGCCGTGCCCACGGGCCGGCGGGTTGCGCGGCGTGCACGACGGTTCCCCCCTCCCCAACAACGATCGCGCGAACGGATCGCCACGCGACGGCCCCGGAAGGCGCGGAAGCCTCCCGCTGGCGCCCGGTGGATGGAATGCCTATAACGGAGTATCCGGGGTTTGTCAAGCGAGTCAGGCGAACTGTCGACTGGCACCGGTGACGGAAATGGGAGAAATTTGGAGGGCATGAAGTTGCAGAACACGAGAACGGAAAGCCTGAGACGCGAGCCCCCAGAACTGGAAACCGCGGGTGGGCCAGAAGGAGACCCGATGAACCACGACGGCGAATCCTTGGCCTCCTCCAACGGAAGCCCTGCGGGAGGGTGGACCGGGAGCGGATAAAACGCCTCAATCAAGGCCGTTCTGTGCTGTCGAGCACAATAGAGAAGGCGTGCCTCTGGATGGAGGTTCTGCCTCGACAAAGCCGTCGAACCATGGCGTCCCGTCGGTGTTTGACGCGCGTGTGGTGAAGAAGAATCATGCAAAGGGGCATCCTCACAGACAATGGGACCGGGTGGAATAGCGAGGAGCGGAATGACCTGAAACTTTCCGGGCCGCGCAGTGGTTTCCAACATAGGAGGGACCCAATTGAGATCGACTCCGACCCCGATCCGGAGCGGGTGAATTCCACAGTGCCACTCCCATGAAGTGGCTGAGTGCCAGTAGGCGTCGATAGTGTGTCTTGCGCACATCGAGGGGAGCTGCGCAACCCCCCGATGCTCCGATCAGGTCGTGCGAGGAGGAACTGAGATGAAGAAGGTCATCTGTCCGATTCTGGCGGCAGTGGTCCTGCTGCTCGTCGGCGCCCAACCGGGTTATGCGATGGGCGAATCCCGGGGGCACGCTGGCGTCCAGGGTCGCCCCGAAGCCCGCGAGCATGGTGAGTCCCGCGAGCACCCCAAGTTCCATGGGCACCCTGGTGTCCGCGGGCGGCACGAGTTCTCCGAGCATCCTGGCTTCCGCCGGCACCACGAGACGGACGTCTTTGTCGGCCCGGGTTTCTGGTGGCCACCCGACTGGTGGGGCCCTGGGTATCCTCCCTCTGCCGAGCCCCCGCTGTACACCCAGCCGGAGACCCAACCCCAGTATTACTGGTACTACTGCCAGAACCCGCAGGGCTACTACCCGTACGTCCAGCAGTGTCCGGGTGGGTGGCAGACGGTCGTGCCGCCTCCCGGCCCGCCGGCTGGGTAGAGGAGAAGATAACGAACGCACACGGTCGCACACGCTGTGCCGGCCTGAGGGAAAAGGCGGCCGCAGAGGAGGTCTGGAACATGAAGTGGATGCGCTGGATTCGTGCCGGGCTTCTGGCATTTCTCGGGATCAGCCTGTCCGCCTGCGCGGCGAATGGAGGGCTGGGACGTCCGTCCGCAGATCCCACCCCGTATCCTCCACCAGGGTTGGCCCATCAGGTGTCCTCATCGGCGGTGGAGCTCTTCTGGAACTGTGCGCATCCCCAGTCAGATACCCTGCGGCTCGAAGGGATCGCGTTCAACCCGTGGTACGCAACTGAGATTCGCTTCTTGGAGTTCGACTTGGTGGGGATCGACGCGCATGGTGCGACCGTGTCCGAGACGAGCGGGGCGGCGCAACAACTCCAGTTCGGGACCATGCGGTCCACGCCCTTCGAGCTGACCCTGCGGACGACGGGCAGCGAGGTCCGGTTCGACCTGTTCTACCAGTACCAGTTCCACGAACCGGGCGATGGCGGCGGGGACGGGAATCGTATGGGGGAGCGCCGGCCGGCTGGGGTCCCCCCGGTGCGGCTCGTGTCCTCCAGCGCGCTCCTGCTGGCCCAGGCCAACATTCGGTTCCTAGCGCGGGATGTGTGTTCGGACACGCAGCACCGGGCGCGGTGAGGCCCGCCCGAGCCCTTCCATCCTCAAGGTCATGGTCTCGCCGGCTTGGAGAGGGCGAGCAACCCCTCGGTTGGTCGCCCTGCAGTCGAGGCTCCTCTCTTCAGGCTTCGGAAGCCCCGGGCTCTCCGCTGCGTGAAACTTATCTGCGAGATCCCGCTTCCGTCTCGCTGCCGGGCAGCACCTTGGCGAATCGGCGGCGGATGAATCGCAGCTCGTCGTCCCGATTCTGGACGTGGCCGTCCAGTCGTGCGTACAGGAGCGAGTTCAGGATGTCGCGGTAAATGGGTCCCGGTCGGATGCCCAGCGCCCGAAGGTCGTCTCCGCGAAGGATCGGGCGCACCTGTCGCCTCGTGGTGAGGAAGTCGCCAATGACCTTGCGCACTTCGGCTCGTTCCATCCGGGCCATGAGGGCCAGGATGCTCTCCAGCGAGGTGTCGATCAGCCACCGGTAGACCCGGCTGGGGAGAAGGTCGCGACCCTGCTGGAACTGCCGCGACAGCGTCCGGAGCCGGGCCAAATCGCGGCTGACCGTTGCCGCGATCCGGGAGGGCGGGTTCAGGCGCCGCAGGATGGCGCGGGCCTCGGCGCTGGTGCGCTCCCCCAGCAGGGTCAGGAAGTACACAATCCAGGAGGTGGCTGAGGGCTCCTGGTACAGGAGCTCGTACCAGGTCAGAACCTCTCCGGCGCGCTTGAACCGTTGCTCCATGGCCGGCCCCAGCGTCAATCGGGGATGGATGGCCGTCAGGACGCCCAACTGGTCCAGCCGCTGCAGGATCGCGAAGGGTCGGGCCTCCTGCAGAATCAGCTGGAGCTCGGTGGTGAGTCGGATGCCCGCGAGCTTCTCCAGCAGCCCCATCTGGACGGCGTTCGCGGCAAGCTGCTCGGCGTGCCGGCCCAGGTGGAAGCCGAAGCGGACCTCGAACCGCGCCGCGCGCAGGATGCGGGTCGGGTCCTCCACGAAGCTCAGATTGTGGATGATCCGCAGGGTCTTGTCCCGGAGGTCCTGCTGCCCGCCGAAGAAGTCCAGCAGCTCGCCGTATCGCTCGGCGTTCAGGCACACGGCCAGCGTGTTGATGGTGAAGTCCCGGCGGTACAGGTCCATCTTGATGGAGCTGTGTTCCACCGTGGGCAGGGCCGCCGGGTACTCGTAGTACTCGGTGCGGGCCGTGGCCACATCGATCTTGAACCCGTCCGGCAGGGTCAGGATGGCGGTGCCGAAGGTCCGGTGGCTGGTGACCTTGGCCGCGAGGCGCCGGGCCAGCTCTTCGGCGAAGGCGATCCCGTCGCCCTCAACCACCAGGTCCACGTCCAAGTTCTCCTCGCGGAGCAGGAGATCCCGGACGAATCCACCCACGGCATAGGCCTTGGTCCCGACCTCGTCCCCCACCGCGCCGGCAAGTCGCAGGAGCTGCTGGATCCGCGGCGGAAGGCGATTGGCCAGAAGCGGGGCGACCTTCCGCGCCACGGGCTCGCCCAATTCCCGCTCGTCAGCCGCCGGGAAGGTTGGCCGCATGAGGAGGTCCTGGTACGTGTGACGGAGCAAGTCGGCGCGCGTCACCGCCCCCCGTAGTCGTCCCCCCTCCACCACGGGAAGGAAGCCCAGGTTGCGCTCGACCATGAGTCGCTGCACCTGGACCAGCGAGGCGTCGGGTCCTACACGGGGGAACTCCCCCGACATGTAATCCCGGACCGGCGCGTCGCCCAATCTATGGAAGATGCCCTTGTCCACCACCTCGCGGGTGATCAGGCCGACCATCTCTCCGCGCCGTACGACGGGGAGGTAGGCCAGGTTGAACCGGTTCATGATTTCGGCCGCCCCGCGCAGCGTGAAGCGTTCCGGGATCGCCTTCACGGGCGCCGTCAGGATGTCCCGCGCCTGCTTGAGCGGGCGCACCCGCTCTTTCAAGAGCTGGAGCAATCGCTCCTTCACCTGGAAGAGCGTGAGGTCCTTGATCGTGGCGGACGCTGCCGTGACGTGGCCCCCTCCGCCGAAGGCGTCCGCAATCTCGCCCACATCCACCGTTTCCAGGCGGCTGCGAGCCACCATGTGGACCCGGTTGTCCATCCGCACCAGGGTGAAAAGAACGTTGATGTTCTCCATGTCCCGGAGCTTGTGGGTGAGCATCGCCAGATCGCCGACGTACCGGTCGAGAGAGGCGGTGCTGATCACCACGCGGACGCCGTTGATGGTGTAGGTCTCGGCCGATTTGATCAGCTCGTTGAGCAGCCCCACCTGGTCGGCCGTGAGGTCCCTGCGGATGAAGTCGGAGACCAAGCTAAGATTCGCGCCCCGGGAGAGGCAAAAGGCCGCCGCGTGGAGGTCCGCCTCGGTCGTATTGGTGAACGTGAGGAACCCGGTCTCCTCGTAGATCCCCAGCGCGAAGAGCGTGGCCTCCTGAGGCGTGAGGGGCAGCTCCTGCTGCCGCAAGAGATCCAGGAGAATCGTGGTACTCGCGCCGACCTCGCGCAGGACTTCCAGGCTGCCCGCGATGTCCTTGGGATGGGCCGGGTGGTGATCGTAGATGTGGACCTCCAGTCCCGCGCGGCCCACGATACCGCGGATCGGGCCGATCCGGGTGATCCGCTTCACGTCCACCAGGACGAGGCGGTCCACCTGGTCCAGGGAAAATCCCTTGAGGCGCTCGGCGTGGAGGGGGAACCGGGTCTCGCGCAGGAACTCGCGCACGTTCCGCTCTTGGGAGCCCGGGAAAAGCAGGCGGGCCTTGGGATATAGCTTGCTCGCCGCCGCCATGGAGGCCAGGGCGTCGAAGTCGGCATTGATGTGGGTGCTGATGAGTTCCACGACGGCCAGAGGCTAACACGTGCCAGGCTTCCCCGCAACCCTCGGCAGAGTATGAACGCTGTCTAATTCGGGAGCAGGTCCTGGCTTTCAGGCAATCCGATCAGCAGACGCCAATCTATCGTGGAGGGAAGAAGGTCAGGTGCGGGATTTCTGGGAGCGACCGCCCCGGTCCAGGACGTCGGCGAGCATCCCGCCAAACAACAGGATGATGGCCGTGTAAAAGATCCAAAGGACAAGGCCAATCGACCCACCGAGGATCCCGTAGAGGATACTGTAGCGAGCATAGTGGGTCACGAACCAGTTGAAGACCACCTTGGCCTGATGCCACAGGATTGCAGCGACGGTCGCGCCAGCCAAGGCAGCGGGCCAGCGGATGCCTTCCACCGGGGCGATGCGGTACACAACGGTCAGGAGGATCCCCATGAGGATCGACGTGAAGTAGCGCCGGAAGGCGGGATCAATCAGGAATCTCGGGAGCGCGAGACGTACCCCCAAGAGGTCCTCCACGTTTGGCCACGCCGCCAGGACCCATCCGCTCAAGAGGGTGATGAAGAAAAGAAGGCCGACGGTAGACATCAAGACCAGTGCGACCAGCTTCCGCCGGAGATACGAACGGGTTTCCTTTTCGCCGGTGAGCGTCGTGAGTGAACTGGCGATCATTTCGAAGACCCCCATGGCCACCCACAGCAGGAACCCAACCCCCAGGACACCCGTGACGCGGCGGCTCTGAATGAGGGTGCGGAGGAAGTCCCCCACATCCCGGGCGGTCGCCCTGGGGATCACCCGCCGCACCGCTCCTATCATCTCATCCGCCGCGCGATCGGAGGACCCCAACAGGTACCCGATGGCCGATGTGCCCAGGAGCAGGAGCGGGATGAGGGCCAGCAGCCAGTAGAAGGCGATGGCCGCTGCCATCATCATCACGTCGTGCTCTCTGAGTCGGCGGAGCACCTCGCCGCTCACGCGCCGCAGCCATCCCCGTCGCGCAGCCATCCTGTCCCTCCAGGCGCTTGCCGTGCAGGTCTACGATATACATCTTCCGTTCCTCCGGCAAGGAAAAGCCGCTGGAAGCCAAAGGGCCGATCGTCCGGAAGAGGTCTCCATTCCTCCTACAGACCGCGACGCCCACCATGCTTGCCAGCCTCTTGAGCCTGTGGTAGCGTGCACGGGGGGGAAACGCTCTTGGAGGAGCGACGCATGGGACAGACGGCACTGATTCTTTCCTTCATCCTGGCGATCCTGGTGGCGCTGTTTGCCGTGCAGAACGCCGGACCCGTGACTCTCCGATTCGGATTCTGGTCAGCAGAGACGTCTCTTGTCGTCGTCATCCTCGTGGCCGCGGCGGCTGGGGCTGCCATGGCCTCACTGGCGGGGCTCCCCGGATGGATCCGGGACCGCCGCAGGCTTCGAGCGCAGGCACGGGAGCTCGAGGCCCTCCGCGCCGGCCATTCTTCCGTGGCCCCCTCGCCGCCGGATTCCTCCCCTCGTCCCCCGGCCTGAGCTCCCTTCCGGCCAGATTCAGTCGCCGCTTTCCCGGGCGTCAGATGTAGGGCCACTCCTCCACGCATCGGTTCTGGAGACTCCTCGGGAGGGACGCACGGCATGTCCCAAGGAACCATCACAGCTGATGGACTGCCTGGAATGATCGAGGGAGACACGGTTGGCTGGGTGGGACTGTCTTCGGAGGAAACGAGAGGAAGTCGTGAGGGCCGCGGTCAGCGCACGGCCGCCGATGCCGCGAGTACCGCCCCATCTCCGACGATGTGATCGTCGACGCGGATCCCGAATCGGCGCTCGACCTCGTCAACGGACACCATCTCAATGGCGTTCCAGGTCAGCTCATCGCACACCTTGGCGCAGACCTGGCATCCGATGCACTCCTCCACCCGGATCCGGATCGGCAGGATCCCAGCGCCAGCGTGTTCGGCGGAGGACGCATCGTCTATGCAATCCACCGGGCAAAAGTCGATGCAGACCTCACACCCGGTGCACGACCCATTGACCAGGGCGATCAATCTGACCCGGTGCTTCTTCTCGGCGCTGTTCGGGATGTGCTGGGCGCTTGCGTCGCTCATGGGTCGCTCAGAGTTCGATCTCGACATCCTGACCGTTCACGCGCGTCGGATACGACCTCACAGGGCCTCGGCCGGGCGCACCGAGAAGCTCGCCCGTGGTGATGCTGAATTTGGCCCCGTGCCAGGGACAGACCACAGCGTCCTCTTCGACTTGGCCTTCGGACAGCGGCCCGCCCCGGTGATTACAGGCGTCATCAATGGCGTGATAACGGCCGTCAATGTTGAAGAGGGCAAGACTTCGACCCGCCAGATCTATGCGCTTGGCCTGGCCAGGGGCCAAGTCGCCGAGTTGGGCCACTTTGACAAACGTCGGCATGGGCTCCCCTGTCCCCCGATTCGTACGGCCCCCTCCTCTGACCTTCCGAGATAACGGACCTCAGGGCTACAGCATGCCGAGCTGGAGCCTGGCCGCCTCGGACATCCGGCTCGGGTCCCAGGGAGGATCCCAGGTGATCTCGACTTTGGCGGCCGTCACGCCGGGGAGGGCCCGCACCTTCTCCTCTACCTCCGGCGGCAGCGATCCTGCGACGGGACAGTGGGGGGAGGTCAGGGTCATCCGGATTCCGACGTGACCGGACGGCTCAACCGTCACATCGTAAATCAGTCCCAGCTCGTAGATGTTGACCGGAATCTCCGGATCGAAACACGTACGCAGGACGTCGATGACCTGCTCCTGGAGCCCGGGGGCATTCATAATGGGATACTTTCCAATGCAAAACTGACAACCGACAACGGACAACCGGCCAACTTTTTCCTCGGTTTTCAGTTGTAAGTTGTCGGTTTGAAATTTTTCATTGCGCCGCGGCGTCACTCCGTTGAGACGGGTTCGCCCTTCCCGTCCAGCGCCGCATTCAGCGTGTGCCAGGCCAGGCTGGCGCACTTGACCCGCACGGGGAATTCCGACACGCCGCAAAAGACCTCCAGCTTCCCCAGCCCGATCGGGTCGGACGTGCCCTCGCGGTTTCCGGTGACCATCTTGTGGAACTTGTCGAACAGGAGCTTCGCCTCGGCCTTGGTCTTCCCCTTCAGGGCGGCGGTCATCATGGAGGCCGAGGCCTTGGAGATCGCGCACCCCGCCCCCTCGAAGCTGATGTCCGTGATCACGTCACCATCCAGGTGGAGGTACACGGTGAGCTCGTCGCCGCACAGCGGATTGCGTCCCTCCGCCTTGCAGTTCGCATTCGGCAGCTTCTGAAAGTTCCGGGGGCGCTTGTAGTGGTCGAGGATGACCTGCTGGTACAGTTCGTTCAGGTCGGACATCAGGCGAACACCTCGATGACCTTGTGGATCCCCTTGGCCAGCGCCTCGAGCTCCTCCCGCGTGTTGTAGAACGCCAGCGAGGCCCGGGCGGTGGCCGGGACCCCGAAGCGCTTCATCACCGGCATCGCGCAGTGGTGGCCCGCCCGGACCGCGATCCCCTCGTGATCCAGGATGGTGCCGATGTCGTGCGCATGGATGTCCCGGAGCACGAACGACAGGACGCCGGCCTTCTCCTTGGCCGTGCCGATGATGCGTAGGCCGGGGATGGCCGACAGGAGGTCGGTGCCATAGGTCAGGAGTTCGCTCTCATAGGCCGCGATCTGGTTGAGCCCGATCCGCTCTACATACTCGATGGCGGCCGCCAGGCCGACGACCCCGGCGATGTGGGGAGTCCCCGCCTCGAACTTGTGAGGCAGCGAGTTGTAGATGGTCTTCTCGAAGGTCACGGCGCTGATCATCTCCCCGCCGCCCTGGTAGGGGGGCATGGCCTCCAGCAACTCGGTCCTGCCGTACAGGATGCCGATCCCGGTGGGGCCGAACAGCTTGTGGCCGGAGAATGCATAGAAATCGCAGCCGAGATCCTGGACATCCACGGGCATATGCGGCGTGGCCTGCGCGCCATCGACCAGCACCGGAATGCCCCGACGGTGCGCCATGGCGATGATCTGCTTCACCGGGTTGACGGTACCCAGCGCGTTCGAGACGTACACGATCGCAACCAGCTTGGTCCGATCGCTCAGGAGCCGCTCGTATTCCTCCAACAGCAGTTCCCCGGCATCGGTGATGGGGATAACCCGCAATGTCGCGCCCTTCTCCTCGCACACCATCTGCCAGGGAACGATGTTGGAGTGGTGCTCCATGGTGGAGATGATGACCTCATCGCCCGCCTGGATGCGGCTCCGACCGTAGCTCGCGGCCACGAGGTTGATGCCTTCGGTGGTCCCGCGCGTGAAAATGATCTCCCGGTCGTGCGCCGCATTGAGGAACTGCCGCACCCGGGTGCGCCCAGCCTCGTAGGCCTGGGTGGCCACATCGCTCAGAAAGTGGACGCCCCGATGGACGTTGGAGTTCTCCGACAGGTAGTAGCGGGCGATGGTGTCGATGACCACCTGCGGTTTCTGAGTGGTGGCGGCGTTATCGAAATAGACCAGCGGTTTCCCGTGGACCTTCTGCTGCAGCACAGGGAAATCCTGCCGAATCTTCTCGATGCCGAAACCCACCAGACAGTCCTGGCAGGGCTCTTCGCTGACCCGGCGATGCGCAATGCTCATCGGACGGCCTCCAACAGCGCCCCTTGGGGCAACCAGCGCTCCACCAGACCCTCCAGGTGCCTGCGAATCGGCTCGACCTTCATGCGTTGCAGGCTCTCCTCGGCGAAGGCGAAGAGCAGGAGCGCGCGCGCCGCGTCCTTCGCGATGCCCCGGGAACGGAGGTAGAAGATGGCCTCCTCGTTGACCTGGCCGATGGTCGCCCCGTGGGTGCATTTCACGTCATCTGCGTAGATCTCGAGCTGCGGCTTGGTGTCGATCTGGGCATCCTCGGACAGCAGCAGGTTCCGGTTGGTCTGCTTGGCGTCGGTTTTCTGCGCGTCCTTGTGCACGATGATCCGGCCGTGGAACACGCCACGCGACTGGCCGTCCAGGATGCCGTTGTAGAATTGGCGGCTGTCGCAGTGCGGGCTGGCATGTTCGACCTTCATGTAGTTGTCCATGTGCTGCCGGCCGGTGGCCATGAACAGGCCGTTGATCAGGCATTCCCCGCCCTCACCGGCCAGGACCGGGTGCACGTTGTTCCGCACCAGGGCGCCGCCGACCAGGACTGAGTGGGAGGTCACGTTGCTGCTGCGATCCTGCTGGATGCGGAGGGTGGAGACGTTGAAGGCCTGCAGGCTCTCCCGCTCGATCAGGTAGTGGCTCAACACGCCGCTTTGCCCCACCACGACCTCCGTGACCCCGTTGGAGAAACAGACGTCATCGCCCAGTGAGACGTAGTCCTCCACGATGGTCGCCTGGGTGCCCTCGCCCGCGACGATCAAGTTGCGGGGGTGCGTGATCACCGGGACGGCCGTCCTCGTCGAGACGTACAGCAGGTGGATCGGCTCCTCGAGCACCGTGCCTCGACGGATGTGGACGAACGCGCCGTCTTCCATGAACGCGGTATTGAGGGCAGTAAAGGCGTCGCGTTGATAGTCCGCGTACCGAGCCAGGTGCGCCTCCATGAGCTCCGGATACATCGTGAGGGCGCTGGCCAGGCTGCTCACCATCACGCCGCCCGGGAGCGGTCGGAGCGACGACAGCTCCGTCGAGTATCGACCGTTCACGAACACCAGTTGGCAACAGTCGAGCCCCGCGAAGGTGAACGGCTCCAGGTCCCGCCGTGCCGGATCGACGCCGCCTTCTGCGGAGAAGGCAAAAGCGGTCTTGGCGATCGGCGCCACGTTGGTGAACCGCCAGTCCTCGTCCTGGGTGGTCGGGAACCCGAGTTCGGCGAATCGCGCCATCGCGGCGCGGCGAACCGGTTGGAAGGGGGCCCAGTCCCGCCCTGCGACCTGTGGCTCGAAGTGCGCGAAGCGCTCCAGGTAGCTGTCTTTTTCCTGCATCACAGCGGTCACCGTCGTTCCCCTCCTCACGCGGTGGCCGCGCTGGCGACCCCGGCCTCGGCTTCGACCCAGGCATAGCCCCTGGCCTCGAGTTCCAGGGCGAGTTCCTTGCCCCCCGACTTCACGATCCGACCGTCCACCAGCACGTGCACGTAATCGGGGATGATGTAATTCAGCAGCCGCTGGTAATGGGTGACGACGAGGATGGCTCGCTCGGGGCTCCGGAGTGCGTTGACGCCGTTGGCGACGATGCGCAGGGCGTCGATGTCCAGACCGGAGTCCGTCTCGTCCAGGATGGCGAACCTGGGCTCCAGCACCGCCATCTGGAAGATCTCGTTGCGCTTCTTCTCCCCACCCGAGAAGCCCTCGTTCACCGAGCGGGTCAGGAGGCGGTCGTCCATCTCCAGAAGCTTCATCTTCTCCTTAGCCATCGCGAGGAAATCCATGGCATCGAGTTCTTCGAGGCCGCGGGACTTGCGGAGGGCGTTCAGGGCCGCCTTGAGGAAGTAGGTGTTGCCGACGCCCGGGATCTCCACCGGGTACTGGAAGGCCATGAAGAGACCCTCGCAGGCCCGTTCCTCCGGGGCCATCTCCAGCAGATTCCTCCCCTGATAGATCGCCTCTCCAGCCGTGACATCGTAGGTATCGCGCCCGGCCAGGACCTGAGCCAGCGTGCTCTTGCCCGAGCCGTTGGGCCCCATGATGGAGTGAACCTCGCCGGCCTTGACGCTCAGGTTCACCCCCTTGAGGATCTCGTGATTCCCGACCTTGACGTGCAGATTCTTGATTTCGAGCATGGGTCGCCCTCGTATGAATGAGTCATGCAGGGTGTTAGCCGACGCTCCCCTCGAGGCTGACGCTCAGCAGCTTCTGCGCCTCGACGGCGAACTCCATGGGGAGCTCGCGGAAGACCTGCTTGCAGAAGCCGCCGACGATCAGGCTGACCGCGTCTTCCTTGGAGATCCCCCGCTGGTTGCAGTAAAAGATCTGATCCTCGCCGATCTTCGACGTGGAGGCCTCGTGCTCCATCTGGGCCGTGGCGTTCCGCACCTCGATGTAGGGGAAGGTGTGGGCCCCGCACTTGTCGCCGATGAGCAGAGAGTCGCACTGGGTGTAGTTGCGCGCGCCCGTGGCCCCCTTCAGGATCTTGACCATCCCGCGGTAGGTGTTCTGCCCATGCCCCGCGGAGATGCCCTTGGACACGATGGTGCTCTTGGTGTTCTTCCCGATGTGGATCATCTTGGTGCCGGTGTCGGCCTGCTGGAAGTTGTTGGTGAGGGCCACCGAGTAGAACTCCCCCACGGAGTGGTCGCCCTGGAGGATGCAGCTGGGATACTTCCAGGTGATGGCCGAGCCGGTCTCGACCTGCGTCCAGGAGATGTGGGAGTTCTTGCCCAGGCACTTGCCCCGCTTCGTCACGAAGTTGTAGATGCCGCCCTTCCCCTCCTTGTCGCCGGGATACCAGTTCTGGATGGTCGAGTACTTGATGGTGGCATCGTCATGGGCGACCAGCTCGACCACGGCCGCGTGCAGCTGGTTGCTGTCCCGCATGGGGGCCGTGCAGCCCTCCAGGTAGCTCACGTACGCTCCCTCATCGGCGATGATCAGCGTGCGCTCAAACTGGCCGGTGTCGGCGGCGTTGATGCGGAAGTACGTGGACAGTTCCATGGGGCAGCGTACGCCCTTCGGGACGTAGCAGAACGATCCGTCGCTGAAGACGGCGGAGTTCAAAGCGGCGAAGAAATTGTCGGTGTAGGGGACCACCGAGCCCAGATACTTCTGGACCAGGTCGGGGTGGTTCTGCACCGCCTCGGAGAAGGAGCCGAAGATGATCCCCAGATCGGCCAGCTTCGCCTTGAAGGTGGTCGCCACGGAGACGCTGTCGAAGACGGCGTCCACGGCGACCCCCGTCAGGAGCTTCTGCTCTTCCAGCGGGATGCCGAGCTTCTCGAAGGTCAGCAGCACCGCCGGGTCCACCTCGTCCAGGCTGTTCAGCTTTTTCTTTGGCTTCGGCGCCGAGTAGTAGATGATGTCCTGGTAGTCGATGGGGGCATACTTCACGTTCGCCCACTTGGGCTCCGCCTCGGCCTTTTCCAACTTGGTCCAGTGCCGGTAGGCTCGCAGCCGCCACTCCAGCATGAACTCGGGCTCTTTCTTCTTCGCCGAGATCATCCGGATGACGTCCTCGTTCAACCCGCGAGGAATCGTGTCGGCATCGACCTCGGTCACGAAGCCGTACTTATATTCCTGGTTTGCGAGGGCCTCAATCGTGTCGGTCGAAGTGCTCATCGTGTCTCCTCAGGAGGGGCCTCCGTCGCTTCCCTGGCACGGATTACTGGATCACCAACACCGGTTCATTTGCGGGCCCGCCGGCACCGGTGCCGGCGTTGGCGATGCTGATTCGGGCGGCCAACCGGTCCGCCACCTCGTGGAATGACCGGCTGATCCCGTCGGTGGATTCCAGGGCGAGCGGCCGGCCCGCATCGCTGGTGGCGCGGATCGCGGCTGCCAGGGGGATCTCCCCCAGGAACGGGATGCCGGCCCGGGCGCTGGCCTCCCGGGCGCCCCCGTGGCCGAAGATCTCATCCCGCTGCCCGCAGTGGGAACAAATATAATAGCTCATGTTCTCGATAATTCCTAGGATTGGAACGTTCAGCTTCCGGAACATCAGGATGGCCTTGGAGGCCACCTCCAACGCCAGATCCTGCGGGGTCGAGACGATCACCGCTCCGGTGAGGGGAATCGTCTGGCACAGGCTGAGCTGGATATCGCCCGTGCCCGGCGGCAGGTCGATCACCAGGTAGTCCAGCTCGCCCCACTCCACCCGGCCCAGGAATTCCTGGATCATCTTGTGCAGCATCGGGCCGCGCCAGATCACCGCTTCGTTCTTCGGCAGGAAGAACCCCATGGACATGATCTTCACGCCGTGCTGCGAGGGCGGGATGACCTTGCCGTTCTCCGTGAACTGCCGCGCATCGGATGCGCCCATCAGTTTTGGAATGCACGGACCGTAGACGTCCGCGTCCATCAGACCGACCGTGGCGCCGGCCTGTCGCAGCGCGACCGCCAGGTTCGCCGCAACCGTGGACTTGCCCACACCGCCCTTCCCGCTGGCCACGGCGATGGTGTTGCGAACGCCCGGCAGGTAACTCGAACGCTGGTCGCGGGAGCTGGTCACGCGCGAGGTCATGGTCACATTCACCTCGTGGACCCCCGGGAGCGCCGCCACGGCAGCCCGTGCGGCTTCCTCCATTTGCTTTCGCACCGGGCAGGCCGGGGTGGTGAGTTCGATGGTGAAGGAGACCTTCCCGTCAGCGATGCGCACGTCCTTGATGAAACCGAGGGACACGATGTCGCGATGGAGGTCCGGGTCCTGGATCGTCGCCAGGGCCCCCAGCACCGCCTGTTCTGTCAGCATGCCTGGAACCTTTCGCGTCTCCGTCGAGTCGATCGATCTATTATCTATCATGCCTTGCCAGCGTTCTTCTGGCAAGCCCGCGAGGCTTACTCGTGGGTTCTGCTTTCCTTCCCCGGTCCCCGAGCCGGATCCGGATTGCCGTGCCGTGGAACAATCCTGACACCCATCATCGGGCACCTTCGTCGGAGGACATGCCGACTCCACTCACCTCGCCGATCTGGGCCAGCGTGGCCACCAGTGCCCGGGCATCCGCCCCGGATCCAGAGGGTAGCCTGGCAAACGACACCCCTTTGTGGGAGAAGGACCGAGCATCCTGCTCGGGCCTCGCAGACACGGCCACGATCGGGAGGTTGGGGGCGAGTTCCCGAATGGCCGAGATGAGCAAGAGACCGTTCAGCCCGGGCGTCTGCATATCCATGACGAGAAGATCGGCGTCCACGACCTCGACGGCACCCAGAACCTCCAGACCCGACTCGCAAACCGTCAAACGAGACTGACGAGATTGAAACGCCAGCGAGACGGCGTCAACAATCAATGGGCTGTTAGAACATACAATGATATGCATGATGTACGGCCTGGCTGTGCGGGATTTGCAGTGGACCGCAATCGATTGTCTTTCCGACCGCCCCAGTCCTCCGTTGTATCCTAAGGCAAGGGTTGTACCAGCCCGGCGGGAAAGGCACTACAGCCAGGTGTGTTTCTAAGTAGCGAAAAAACCTGGCAAAGGGTTCCGCCCCAAGGAATGCCGAACCCATGTCACGGTCCGCGAGGGGTGGGAGTTTT
>JBIOJT010000015.1:0-26973 GCA_044451055.1 Methylomirabilales bacterium (SeqCode) | reverse complement strand
TCTCCCGGATGTCCACGAGGAGGACGTCGAGGCCCTGGTTCTTGAACTCGCTGTAAATCCTGTTGACGGAAGGCAACTCCTCCCGGCAGTCTGGTCACCAGGTTGCCCAGAAGTAGACCAAGACCACCTTACCCTTGAGGTCCGCGAGACGAACCGTCTTCCCCTGGAGGTCCGGAAGCGCCAGGGTGGGCGCCGGCTTGGGGGGGTCGTAAGGCGCGACCTGCATCGAGGCGAAGTCCGGCTTCGCCCACACCGCCGGCGCTGCGAGGAGAAAAGCTACCAGACCCAGGGCCAGAAGACTGTCTTTCATGCAGCCCCGCTCTCCTTTGCTGCCTTCAGTACCTCCTCAGGCGTCAGGATTTCCAGGGGGTTCTCCTGGACCTTGATGTACCGAACGATCCCCTGGCGGTCGAGGATGAAATAGGCGCGCTTCGCGTATCGGTAGATCGGGCTCTTCTCGTCCGTCACCATGGCATCGTAGGCCGGCAACATCTGGCGGCGGAAGTCCGAGAGGAGCAGGAATCGGATGTCGTTCGTCTTCGTGAAGGCTAGGAGTGTCGCTCCCGCATCGGCGCTCACGCCCACGACCTGGGCGTTGACGGCTTCAAACTGCGGCAGAGCCGCATTGAAGCCCAGGATTTCCCGCGTTCAGCCGCCAGTGAACGCCTGGATGAAGGTGAAGATGACCACCGGGCCCTTGCCCAAGAGATCGGCCAGCTTGACGGGCTTTCCGTCCGGCGCCGCCAGCGTGAAGTCCGGCGCCTTCTGGCCCACCTCGATCGCCTGCGCCGCGCTGGCCAGGAGCAGACAGGCCACCGTGGTGAGAAGAATCCCCCGAATGAGCTGACGTGGTTTGCGCATATCCCCCTCCCTTGTTATCGGTCGAGAACAGCACCGCGAGAAACACTGGGAATGTTGGAATTGAATCCTGCCATGACAAGGAAGTTTCGAAAAGTCCTTTCTTTAGTCAAGGGGATATGAATACTTCCCCCAATAAAGGCTAACCCGGAGGCAGGGGAAAAGGTTCCCCGTCTGAAACATGGCTTGGGCCTGGATCGGGGGATCTTCGGTTTGCAGGATCGAATGATCGAATGTGAGGAACTCGCCGCCCCTCTCATGCTTCGGGAGGGGACGCGAGGGGCACCTTCCTCTCGTGCAAGCTCCGGTTATTGGACCGCCGCACGGATCTGACTGGCGACGCTGGCCAGATCCTCCTTCACCGAGCTGCGGACGATGTACTGGACGCCGCTCCCCCCGTCGCCCCCATAGCGCGGGAAGACGTGGACGTGCAGGTGGTTCACCTTTTGGCCTGCGGCCCAGCCGTGGTTCCAGCCGACATTCAGCCCCGCGGGCTTCAGCGCTGTCTCTAGGAGCCCCATAACGGTTTTCACCCCGATGAAGAGCGGGCCGACGTACCGATCCTGAAGCCCATCTAGGCGCTCGGCGTGGACCTTCGGGATGATCACCGTATGGCCGCGCGAGGCGGGGTGGATATCCAGGAAAGCCAGGACGCTCTCGTTCTCGTACACGGTGTGAGCTTTCATCTCGCCAGCAACGATCTTACAGAAGATGCAGTCCGGCATGGACGGCTCTCCTTTCCCCGTCACCACGACACCGAGTCCTGCCCTGGCGCAACTGCCAGCAGCACTCCCTGTCCTCGTCAGCTCCTGTCTCCTGAGGCGAGGAGCGTACGGCATTCTATCCGGGCGTTCGTCTCAGACGCAAGGGCAAACCCCAAGACGTGAAGCGTGAGGCGCAAGGGGGAGCAGGCCGCCTCACGTTTCACGAGCCTCCCGTTTCACCTTGACACATGCGTGGGGGCTGGATAGCCTACCGAGGGTCGTGGAGGGAGCGGGAAACGGGTGGGCCGATGCGTGAAGTCGTCACGATGTGGCGCCACACGAAGATGGTTGTCCTGGTCGCCCTCACCGCAGGGGTCTACGCCGCCATCCTCATCCCGTTGAAAGGCATTCCGTTAATTCCCGGTTTCACCGAGATCCGTCCTGCCAACGTTGTACCCGTCGTCTTCAGCCTGCTCTTCGGCCCGGCCGGGGCGTGGGGTTCCGCCTTCGGGAACCTCATCGGCGACTTCTTCGGGACGCTGGGGCTGGGCAGCATCTTCGGCTTCGTCGGCAATTTCTTCTACGGGGCTGTGCCGTACAAGCTCTGGGGGAAGATGGGTCCTCTCTCATCGGGGAAAGCGCTGGACGTCCGCTCGGGCCGGCACCTCCTCGAGTACCTGCTGGTCGCGTTCCTCGCCAGCACCGCATGCGCTATCATCATCTCCTGGGGGGTGGACCTGTTCGGCCTGGTGCCGTTTGGGGTCCTGGCTCCCATCATCACGCTCAACAATTTCATCGCCGCCGCCGTCCTCGGACCGTTCCTTCTCTGGCTGATGTACCCACGCGCCAAGCGGTGGGACATCCTCTGGACCGAGATCCTGGAACCCGATGAGATCTCCCGCGCAGGGCATCCCTGGATCGGGGTCGTGCTGATGTGGGTCGGTGGGATCGGCGGCCTGGTGGTCGGGGTGGCCATCTCAACCGGCGTGCACGCGGCGCTTCCGTTCCATTTCGGGACCGGGACCACGGGCCTCGGCGTCGTGGCGGGCGTCTTCCCCTTCCTCGTCCTCTTCGTCCTGGGCTGCCTCCTCGCATGAGCGCGGCTGTCCCCGACCACGCCTCTTGTTCCTCCGCGCAAGACACCAGCGGATCCTTTTGGTATCGCGTCCCGTCGGACAACCTGGAACCTCCATGCCCGTAATCCGTCTCGACGACGTTTCCTTCCGCTACCGCGGGGCGATGGAGCCGGCCCTCTCCGAGATCACCTGCCACATCCAGCCGGGGGAGCTGGTCGGCCTGCTCGGGCGGAGTGGCTCGGGACGCTCCACACTGGCCAGCACCCTGAATGGCACGATCCCGCACCTGGTCCGGGGCGACCTGCGAGGCCGGATACACATCGGGGGTCAGGACATTCGGGCCATGCGTCCTCGCGACCTGGCCGACCGGGTCGGCTTCGTGTTCCAGGACTTCGAGGCGCAGCTTTTCTCCACGAACGTGGCGCTGGAGGTCGCCTTCGGTCCAGAGAACCTGGGAGTACCCCGCGAGGAGATCTCCCGGCGGGTGGACCGCTACCTCCGCCTCGTGAGACTGGAGGCGCTCCGCCACAAGGCCCCGGCCGGCCTCTCCGGCGGGCAGAAGCAGCGTCTGGCCCTGGCCTCGGTCCTGGCCCTGGAGCCCCAGGTGCTGGTGCTGGACGAGCCAACCAGTGACCTGGATCCGGCGGGCCGGCAGGACCTGTGGGCTGCGGTCCGGGACCTTCGGCGCGAGCGTGCCCTGACGCTTGTGATCATCGATCCGGAAACCGACGAGATCGGCTGGGTGGACCGCTTCATCGTCCTGGATCGGGGACGGGTAGCGCTCTCCGGGACGCCATCCGAACTTCGGCGCGCGACCGGAATGCTGGAGGGGCTGGGCGTCAAGGGATTCACCCTGGCCCGGCTGGCCTCGGCCATTGGTGTTCAAGAAGAATGGCAGGACGCGGACCAGGCGGCCGTGGCGATAAAGAACGCGGGGTGGCGGGTGAGGGAGGAAGCCACGGCAAACCTGGGACGGGCCGATGTTTCCCGAACGAGCGGGGAGGTCTTATTAGAGATCGAGAATCTCACCCATCGCTACCCGGACGGGACTGAGGCGCTGTCCGGCGTGAGCTGTTCCATTTGCCGGGGCGAGTTCGTCGCGATCCTCGGGCAGAACGGAAGCGGCAAGACGACGCTGGTGAAACACCTGAACGGGATCCTCACGCCGACGGCTGGCGACATCCGGCTGTTGGGACAGAGTCTGCGTGGACAGCCGCCGACCCGCCTGAGCCGGCTCGTCGGGCTCGTCTTCCAGAACCCGGATCATCAGATATTCGCCGAGCGCGTCCGAGACGAAGTGGCATTCGGACCGCGCCTGCAGGGTCTTGCCGAAGGCGAGATCGCCCGGCTGGTGGACGAAGCGTTGGAGGCGGTTGATTTGACGGGTGCAGGAGACCTGGATCCTTTCATCCTGACGAAGGGGAGCCGCCAGCGCGTCGCGGTCGCCAGCACGCTGGCCACCAAGCCCGAGGTCATCATCCTGGACGAGCCCACGACGGGCCTGGATCACCGAGAGCTGGAAGGCATGATGGCCCTGATCCAGCGCCTGAACCAGGCGGGTCACACCATTCTGATCATCACGCACGCCATGGCCGTGGCGGCCGAGTACGCCCGGCGTGTGATATTGATGCGAAACGGGAGCATCGTCCGCGACGGCACGACGCGCGACATCTTCTCGGACGAGTCGAGCCTGCTGGAGTTGGGGCTCACGCCGCCGCCGGCCGTCCAGGTGGCGAACCGTCTGGGAGTGCCGGCCTTGACCCTGGACGATCTCCTGGGTTGCCTCACGCCAGTTCCTCTGCCCCCCAGCCCCCCCGCTCTCAGTTCTCAGTCATGAATCTCTTCCTTTACTTGGATCGGGACAGCCCGGTCCACCGCCTGGACCCGCGGACGAAGATCCTCCTCTTGCTGGGAAGCTTCGTGGCGGCGGTCCTCTTCTTCCAGCCTGGACCGCTCTTCGCCCTCCTCCTCGTCCTGCTCGTCTATGGGGCGACCGGGAGGGCCCTCCAGAATCTGCGGCGGATCTGGCTTCTCCTGCTCAGCATCGCCATTGTCTCGATCGTGAGCTGGTCGGTCTTCGCCCGAGGGTCCCCGCCGGTCTTCTGGTGGGTGACCTGGGGAGGGTTCCTCTACGGCCTCGGCGCCGCCATCAAGATTGACAGCATGATCATCGCCGGGCTCATCTTCCTGAGCACCACGAAGACCGAGGAAATCGTCCTGGGCCTCATCCGTCTGCGCGTCCCGTATCAGGCCGCCTTCGCTTTCTCCCTGGCCATTCGCATGGTGCCCACCATCATCGGCACCGCCGTGACCGTGACCGAGGCGCAGCGCTCGCGCGGTCTGGATCTCACGAGCGGTGGACCAGTGGCGCGGTTGCGGAAGCACATCCCCTTGCTCGTCCCAATCTTCCTGCACACCCTGCGGAACACCGACCAGTTGGCCAAGGCCCTGGAGTCCCGCGGCTTCGGCGCCCGCCGCGAGCGGACCTCCTACCTGGAGATCGGCTTCCACGCCGGCGACGCCCTCGCCCTGGCGGTGGGTGGGCTGATCCTGGCCGCCTTCTTCGTGGTACGTTTTGCTCGGTGAGCCCAGGTGGACAGCCACGGTGGCTCCGGCTGGACGCATTTGGCGTGGCGGGATCCGGAGCAGTAGTGATACAGTTTATCGGTTGAGCCATAGAGCCCGGAGAGCCGGCGATGATCCTGCTGGCCTGCTCGGGTCGCCAATGAAGGACCCCTGATGTCTAAGCCGAACTTCCTGCCCGTGACGGTGGACAAGAGCCACCTGATCACCATCGGGGAACGCCTCTATACCGAGAGCATCGAGCTGATCCGGGAGCTGGTGAACAATGCCTACGACGCGGATGCCACGGAGGTCCGGGTCACCCTGAGCGACGACGTCGTCCGAGTGGAGGACAATGGCGCCGGCATGGATTTCGACGGGCTCCGCCAGTATTTCAACATCGGCTCGCCGGAGAAGTTGCAGAAGCCCAAGTCCCCGCGCTTTCGCCGGGATCGGATCGGACAGTTCGGGATCGGAAAGTTCGCCAGTCTCTCGGCGTGCGAACGGTTCGAGGTCGAGACGCAGAAGGGTTCGTTTGCGGCCCGGGTGATCTTCGACAAGTCAACCTGGGAGCAGGCGGGCGAGGCGTGGCACCTTCCGCTCGAGTACCGCGAGCCAGACTCGCAGCGGGGCGACGGGACGACAGTCACCCTGCTCCGGCTCACGCGGCGGTTCGATCCCAAAGAGGTGGAGCGGCGTCTCGTCGAGGGCGTCCCCCTCAAGGCACCAAGCTTCCAGGTTTTTCTGAACGGGGAGCGGGTGAGACCGCGGACGCTGTCGGGTCACCGGATCCCGGTTCTAGAGGGAACGGCCTATGGCCCCGTCTTTGGCGAAATCCTGGTCCTGCCCGCATCCGCCTCCGATCCGGGTCCGCCGGGGATCGAGGTCAAGGTCAAGCAGGTCACTGTCCGCCGGGACCTCTTTGGGGCCGAGGGGTGGGGGCGTGCTGCGGAGCGCCTGCGGGGCGAGTTACACGCAGACTTCCTGCCGGTGACCACGGATCGGAGCGGGTTTGTCCAGGACTCGCCCGAGTACCTCGCGTTCCTCGAGACGGTCGGCCGGGTGATGAATGAGGTGCGGGCAATCCTGCGCCAGCTCACCGGTCAGCGGGAACGGCGGGCCGCCAGCAAGGCCCTCCGCGAGGCGCTGGAGCGGATCCATCGAGCGCTCATCCGCAATCCGGATCTCTCCCCGTTCGGACCGCTGCCAGAAGCGGGCGCCGGGGGTCAGGGGCGCGGGGCTGCGGTTTCCGGGACGGGCACGGGCAAGCCCCGGGAAGAGGTTGTGGGTGGGTCCGAGGTGGCGCCGTCCAAGCGGAAGCGCACCGTCAGGAAGCCCAAGGTGAAGCGGCTCACCCCCGATGCCGTCGTGAAGCGGCTGCGGGTCGGACACGAGGGCGTCTCCTGCTGCTTGGATCACTTCGGCGAGGACGGGCCGGAGTGCTTCAGCGAGGGGATCGTCATCTACATCAACCGCGACCACCCCCTCTATCGGCGCGAGGCGCGCAAGGCCGAGACCCATACCATGCATCTGGCGCGACTCCTCACGCAGGAAATCACCCTGATGAAGGATGCGCCCCGCGATCCCCGCAAGGCCTTCGACCGCCAAAGCAAACTCCTCCGCGACGCGTTCGCAGAAAACAAGGAGTAGACCAGGGATCCGCAGATTGCGCAGATTTCATCAGAGAGTTCTTGCGCGGGGATTCCGCACAACCTTCGGAAATCTTGCGCCAGGTCGTTTGAGTATTCTATCGGCAGCTTCGGAGTCGCAGGAGATGACTACCATTCGTGGCCTAGATCTGTCGCCCGTGTAGTCTATGTTCGGTCCGTCCTGCGCATAGCGATTGACCGCCATGATTCTGGCTGTTATTGTGACCATGCCCGTATCCTGGAGGTGTAACCGTGGCGCCCATTGATCGGTTTGTGCCGATTACCAAGGCCAAGAACCGCCTGCTGGATCTCACTGGCGAGGTTGAGCAGAATGACGACGTGGTAGCCATCACCTGGAACGGTGTGCCGGCGACCGTCCTAGCCAGTCGTCATGTCCTCTCGCACATGATGAGGGTTGCGTATTGGCATCAGCTCTAGGTGAGCGATACGCTCCTGTCCGAGTCTCCCAGCACCCACCCCACTTCGCGGGACGACTCGCCCGCACCATTCCCTACCGCGCGGAATGGGCCGTGTTGGCTTCGAGTTCCTTTCCCGTCCGGTTGTGCACTCCAAGGGCACCCGCTAGCCCCTGGTTCTCATACCCAACGCAGTCGCGCACGTGAAGAAAAGGACTGCCGGAGCGAGGCTCCCACGGCTTCCTCAGTTCTGGGGTCAGGACTTGCGCTCGCCGTGTCTCTCTGCGTTGGGGTGTGCCCAGACCAAGGTCACGCCTATCAGAGAAGAAGCTCTATGGCAGTGCCCAGCCTCCTTACCCTCCGCCCCGACAACGCGCCCCGCTGGGTGCGCCTCTACGTTCACGAGATCGAGGCGGTCTGGGCCGCGATGATTGTGGGGGGAGGAGGACCTACGATCGGGACCGGGTGAGTTGAAGGGGATCAACTACTTTGGTGCAACACGAGAAGAGGCCGAGCGGGAAGCGTTGGCGTATCTTAGATGTTCTGAGCCGGTGAATTGACTGACCGCCCCGGGAAGAATGCGCCCGTGGCCGAAGGTAGACTGTCACCGGGAGGCGGTCGGGGAGTGCGAGGAGAGTGACCATGGCCCAGTCGCAGGAGCGGCGCGGAGTGCCGCGCATGGCCCTCGTCGGGCGTCCCGGCGCCCGGGCGCGTGAAACGTTGGAGGTCTGGCTCGCCGATCTCAGCGCCACCGGGGCCCGTATCACGCTCGGCGAGCTGCTGCATCATGGTTCCGCTTGCTCTCTCCAACTTCCGCCCGGGCTCGGATCGCTCACGCTTTCCGCCCGAGTTGTTTGGAGCGCCATTTATGGCGGGGAGCAGACCCTGGAGGGGGAGCGGCATGTCATCTATCAAAGCGGCTTGGCCTTCGTGGACCTCACCACGGACCAGCAGGCCGCCCTGGCCGAGGCCGTGGAGAGGGTTAGCTCGGGGACCCCTCTGCCGGATGGTCGGCTGCCGGGGTGACGCCTTGCCGTCCCGACGGGTACGGCATCAAGACGAAAGGCTGCCCGCGTGAAGAACGACGCACCTGGCCCGATGGATGCCTTCGGGACCTGGCCCCTCCGCCGCGTGGCCCGAGCAGTGGAGGCAGGCGAAGTGCCTGCTAGTCTGCTGATGGAACTCCAGGCGAACTTCGAGGCGGCTCGGACAACGCCGCAAGAGAAGAGCCACGCTGCTGCCGTCCAGCAGATTGCCGAGATTGCAGAGATCCCCCCAGAGCAGGCAGAAGAGGTCTTGGAAACCAGAGAGGTCCTGCCGCCGGTGAGCGGGTACTGCTGATGCGGCGTGTCGCCAGAGAGTGGCTGAAGGGGCAGCATCGCACCCACCGGGGCCGCCGGAGGACCGATTCGCCATGACCCCTCCCCAGCTCCCGCCTGTGCCCCCGGAGCCACTGGGTTACTTCGGCGCCCACATCCGAGAGGCGAGTGCCGCGAACCGGATCGTCTGCCTGCGGTTGGGCCCCCAGTTGCGCTGCCTGGCGGACTCCCGTGCCACTGGGGGCTAGACCGTCTCGCCCCCGTGTTCGCAGGAACCGATTTTCGTGAAGATCCCCAAGATGCGGGAGTGAGTGTCAGAAGGGAATCCACCTAAGTAGTGAGACGTCCCGGCGAACAGCAGGATGAATAGGGTGACCTGATGAGGCTCGAAGGCGTCTTCTTGTTCCTGTTTGCGGGTGTCTCGATTCTCCTTGCGGGTGTGACAATCGCGCTCTCCGCAGTCTTCCTAATAGAGCTGTTGCGCATCGAACGGATGCGGCGGAGACCAGCCAACTCCCGTTCGGCCTTCCTAAAGAAACTCCTGCGTGGGGTAGCAAACAAGGCAATCCAGGACATCAGAGATGTGCACGATTTCTATCGTGCATTTTTTGGAATCGGTGCCTTGAGGGCTTCCCACCTGGAGGAAATAGCCGAACACCTGCGAAGAGCAATGGCCGGGATCGCTTCAGCGCCGCAGGGGCCTTCGGACGCTCGACTGCACGAGAATGCCCAGGTGTTGCGTGAGTTACTTGCAGCGAACCAGCGCGCACTGGAAGTGGAACTGCAATGTGTACCATTCTCCGGAGCTCCAGAGCCTGAACGACAACTCTTGGAAGATATTCTTGAACTTACGGCAGAGGACAGGACTCGAGTTAGCGCGAAGCTGGATACGTTGGCAAGGGCAATCAGGATTCGGCAAGACACAGTTGAGCGGTTAGGCCGAGAAAGTGATCGGTCCCTGAGATTGGCGAGGTGGGGATGGTTAGGGACGATGGGCTTTTCCATACTTTCAATAATTCTTGGAATACTGAGTATAGGGGGGTAGGTTGCCACGACTCTATGGAGCCTGCCCTGTATGATTTGCACTCGACCCGCCCGGTTGGCGGTGACCCTCGGCGTGCCCTGGATGGCCCCGCGCCTGAGGGGCGCAGTGCCTCTGCGGACGCTGGTCGCCTCCGTGGAGCGCATCCGTGACGGGGATGCCCTCGTGGCAATTTCTGAGAACGGCACCAAGGTCCGCATCCGCCTCCTGGGGATCGACGCCTCGGAGATCACCTAGGGTAGGAAACCGGGCCAGCCTTTGAGCGCAGGACAGAACTCGGCTTGCGGCCAAATTCACCAGAATGGAAGGTGCTGCCGTGCGGACGATGATGCTTGTCCTCGGAGTGCTGCTGCTCGCCGTCACGTCCTCCGCGCAGCCCACGGCCTAGTATCGCACGGGTGATGACGGGGTCCTCCTACCTGATCCTGACGCCAAGCCGGGCGCGACGCTCCAGGTCACGGTGGATCGAATCTGCACCAAGGATTGCACAAAGGATGTCCGGAACGTCCCCGAGGGCGTCTAGAAGCATGTCTACGCGCACTATGGGGCGAAGCCGAAGCCCGGCGTCTGCTGGCCGGAGGGTTTCACCTTGTTTCTGTTCCTGCTCACCTTCTTCCTGATCTACGGGAGCGCCCACGCCTACGCGTTTTCCAAGGCGAGGGCCACCTTCGGGTTCGGGTGGGGGCCATCGCTCGCCGCGATCCCCGTCCTCGCCGCGCTTTGCTGCGGCCCGCTCATCGTGTACTACCTGGGGGAACGTGAGCTGGAGGGAGCCTCCCGGACCGCCTCCTGGATCGGGTACACCTGGATGGGGCTGCTCTTCTTCTTCACCTGGACGAACCTCGCCCTCGACGTGGTGAACCTCCTCGCGAAGCTGTCGACCGCCGCGTTCGGCAAGGGGCCGAGGCCGCTCGTCGCGTACGGCCGAGCCACGTTCCTCACCCTCGCGGGACTCTCCGTGGCGCTGGGGATCTACTCCTTCCTCGAAGCCTCCCGGATCCGCGTCGAACACGTCCGGGTGTTCACGGACAAGCTGCCTGGGTCCGTCCCCCACCTCCGCGTCGTCCAGATCTCTGACGTCCACCTGGGGCTGATGGTCCGGCACCGGGAGGCGTCCGCCATCGCGGCCCTGGTCCGGGACGCACGCCCGGACCTCTTTGTCTGCACCGGGGACTTGGTCGACGCCCGCACCGACCACCTGGACGGGCTCTCGGAGATCTTTCAAGCAATCCACCCGCCCCTCGGGAAATACGCGGTGACGGGGAACCACGAGTTCTACGCGGGGATCGGCAGGTCGCTCGATCTTCTGCGCCGGGCGGGCTTCACGGTCCTCCGGGGAGAGGCGGTGGTCGTGGCAAATATCCTGCGCATCGCCGGGGTCGACGATCCAGCGGGGGAGGCGTTCGGCCCGGTTCCAGGCCGATCGGAGGAGGAGATCCTGGGGAGCGAGCCGTCCCCCCTCTTCACGCTCCTCCTCAAGCATCGCCCCTTTCTCTCCCCCGGGACGCGGAAGCGGATCGACCTGCAGCTCTCCGGGCACACGCATAAGGGGCAGATCTTCCCGTTCCGGCTGCTGGTCCAGATCTCGTACCCGCTCCTCGCGGGTCTGTACGCCTCTGGAGACGGTGGCGCCCTCTATGTCAGCCGGGGGACGGGAACCTGGGGGCCCCGGATGCGGTTTCTCTCCCCTCCCGAGGTCACGGTCCTCGACATCGAGCGCCGACCGACGGGAAATTGACGACCCGGCCCCCCAAGGCCACGCCAGTCTATGAGGCTGATCCCTTGCTCTGCCCGAACTGCGGCAGCCCCATGCGGATCCTCGCCCTCATGAACGGGGTCAGGCAGTCTGATTGATCCCTTGGCGAAAGACGAGTGGGGTCGCGAGGGAAAAGGCGAAGAGTTGCCCGGTTCTTCGGGGACCAAACTCGAGATAGGGCGGCGCGGGGATCGCATTTCAACGTTCCAAAGAAATTTCGACTCGTTGGCAAGGGACAACGACAGTAGGCCGGTAGCAGAGTTTCGCCTTGACAGGCTGGGGGCCTGGGATACACTAACAACGCCGCACAGGGGAGAATTCCTTCCGGCCGGGCGAATAGCTCAGGGGGAGAGCACCTGCCTTACAAGCAGGGGGTCGGTGGTTCGAAACCACCTTCGCCCACCAGTAGAATCAACAGCTTGTGGCTTCCGCTCCTGTCGGATTTCCGGTAACGTGCCCGTAAACGTGCCCGTGGCGGACTGGAACCGGCCCCGCTCCGCACCCCGCCAGCCAAGAGGGGGCTGGAAAACCCCTCGCTAACTCAGCGGTCTAGCTTTGTGTCCTCGTCATTCTCCGGTCTTACAAGTAGGCGGTCGGTGCTTCGAAGCAATCGATGTCCACCATCCCGAACAAAGGAAAGAGGCCCGCGTGACGTGACGTCGCGCGGGCCTCGTGGCGTCTGCCTACCAGAGGAGTGCCTTCCTGCTCTTGACGCTGCCGGCGCACGGGACGGCGCAATTCGGGCCTTCCCCCGTGATCGAAAGCAGGGACAGACCTTCGGGAATTCCTGCCGGATTTCCCGGCCCTCGAAGGTTACAGCTTCCATCCATCGAGCGGACGGGGCTTGACCCCGAGACCCCAACGATAATAGACTCTCGACGCGAGATGCTTGATCTCGCGCCTTACCCGCGTGGTCGAAGGGAGCCATGATCGACCTCGATGCTTCGCTCGCCCATGTAGCCTCCTCGGCCATCCTCGACGGGTGCGACGTGCGCCGGCTGGCCGTCACCGAGCCGGCGCCCATAGACCTCGCAGCCGGGCTCGCCGGAGCCTTGATGCAGCCGACCGGCTCGCCGCGCCTGGCGGAGGTAGCCCGGGGCAGAGGCAGCGCCGCCATCATCACCGCCGATGCGACTCGGGCCGTGCCCAGCCGGGAGCTCCTGCCAGCCGTGGTTGCAGAGCTGAACGGTGCGGGCATTCCGGATGAGCGCATCCACCTCGTCATCGGGACCGGGGCCCACCGCCCCCTGGCACAGCAGGAGCTCCTGGACCTCCTTGGCAAGGAGTGGGTGCAGCGCCTGCGCGTCTCGAACCATGACGCGCGCGCTGGCGACCTGGTGAGCGTGGGATGCACGCCGCGCGGCAACGACGTCCTCGTCAATCGGCTCATCGTGGAGGCCGGCGTGCGCGTCGCCCTCGGCCAGGTGGAGCCGCACGAGTTCGCCGGCTACACGGGCGGGCGCAAGGCCATCCTGCCGTCCGTGGCCGGCTACGACACCATCATCCGCAACCACAGCATCGGGATGATCGGGGATCCGGGCGCACGGCCGGGAGAGCTGGCGGCGAACCCGATCAACGACGAGATGCTGGCCGCGGCCCGGCTGGCGCGCCTTGACTTCATCGTCAACGTCGCCGTCGACCGCGAGTTGCGGCCGCTGGCCGTGGCGGCGGGCGACGTTGAATCCGCTCATCAGAGGCTCGTCCGTTTCATCGAGAGCTACGCCACCGTTGAGGTGCCTGAAGAACCGCCCGATCTGGTCGTGACCGGGCCGGGCCGGCCGCTCGATTACAACCTCTACCAGTCGATCAAGCCGCTGGTGGCGATCCAGCCGCTGGTCGATGCACGGAGCGTCGTGGTACTGCTCTCGGCCTGCCGCGACGGCGCCGGCAGCAAGGAGATGTTCGAGCCCTTCGCGGGGGCCGCGAGCCCACAGGAGGCTCTGGCGCGGGTCAGCCAGAACTACACGATCGAAAAGGACCACTCGTTCTTTCTGGCACGCTTCCTGACCCGCTGTCCGCAGGTGATCGCGCAGTGTCCAGGCGTGAGCGATGCAGAGCTGCGGACGCTCAGGCTGGAGCCGGCGGCAAGCGTCGACGATGCCCTCAGGCGGGGACGGCGACAGGTGGCGACTCGCCGCGCCCGTCCGCTAGTGCTGCTCTTCCCGCGTCCCCAGCGCGCGCTCATCCGGGTCGGCGGGTCCCGACCCGTCGCCTCTGCAGCCGCACCCACCCGGTAGTTTCCGAACCCTCAGCAGGGGAGCAGCCGAGCAGGGCCGTCGGTAGGGTGGCGGCGCGCACGGACCTTGACGACCGCGCCCCCCGACGCTGCGGGTAGTCTTGCCAGCATACCCAGCAAGTCGTTCGTGTCGAAGGGCGGGTGGGGTCGCAACACGCGGCAAGGGACTGGCGGCGACTTGGCGAGAGATACTCAGCCGTCCAAACCGGCCGAGGCCACCTGCGGACACAGCCTAGTAACAGTAGTGCACCCTGGGAAAACGTTGCCGGAGGTTTCGCACCTCCGGTCCAACGCGGGCCGGATCCTCTCCGTTCAGTACGACGCGCCGCGTGAGGCGGGCGATCTCCGACATCTCCCCCGGGCCCAGGCCGCGGCGCGTGACCTCTTGCAGGCCGAGGCGCAGCCCGCTCATCTGCCCTGCGGGAGCCGCCGCGTCCCGCGGTAGGATGAACTTGCTCAGGATAATGTGCGCCGCCCCCAGCCGTCGGGCCACCGGTGCCCCGCCGCCCAGCCCATGCACATCTACGGCGATATGGTGGGAACGCGTGAACCCGTGCGCGGCCGCCAGGACGTCGAATCCCTCCGTCGCGAGAGCGCGCGCCATAGCCTGGCCATTCGCGAGACATGCCTTGGCGTATGCTGGACCGAACTCCAGAAGCTCGGCGGCCGCGACGGCGACCGAAGCCACCCTGGCACAATCGAAATTGGCCGTCATCCCCGGGTAGGCCACGCGGTCGATCCGGCGGGCGATCTCCGGGTCGTTGGTGATGACCAAACCCCCGGGCGGGCCGCCGAAGGTCTTGTAGGTCGACGTCGTCAAGAGGTGCGCCCCTTGGGCTAGAGGCTCCTGGAACTCCCCGCCGGCGATGAGGCCGGCCAGATGCGCTCCATCGTACATGACGAGGGCGCCCACCTCGTCGGCGATGCGCCGGACCTCCGCCAGGGGATAGGGGAAGAGTACGAGGCTCGCCCCGACGATGATGAGGACGGGGCACAGGTCCTTGGCGACCTTGCGGAGGCCGTCCAGGTCCACCGCCATCTTCGCGGGGTCGAAGGGCACGTCATGGATGGCGAGGCCGTGCAGGTCTTGATGGAAACGCCCGGATCGACTTCCTGAACAACCGGAGTTGGCCGTTCTCGCGCTCGAGCTCCTTGAGGCGTTTCGCCTGGGCGGTGGTCATCCCGCCGAACTCCTGGCGCCAGCGGTAGTAGGTGACATCGGTGACCCCGAGGGCCTTGACGACCTCGGCGACCTTCTTGCCCTGCCCGAGCAGGACGTCGGCGTGGCGGAGCTTCCCGATGATCTTTTCGGGTTGAAACCGCTTCTTGGGCATGACCTGTCTCCTCCGGGAAAAGGGTCCACTCCTACTTTACCACTGGACCAATTTCCGGGGGCAAGGTCACTCCCGAGGCAGGGTTTCGGGGATGGGGAAACGGGTACAGAGCTCAAGAACTCGTTGAGCCACCTCTTCCTTCACCGTGGTGTCCGAGGGCGCCCTGAGCACCTGATCCATCAAATCCGCAACGTGACGGGTTTCCGTTTCCCCCATCCCGCGCCTGGCCAGGCCCGACGCGCCCAGCCGGAGGCCGCTGGTGACCTGGGGGGACTCGGGGTCAAAGGGGATGAGGTTGCGGTTGACCAGCAGGCCGACGTCCTCCAGGGCCCGTTCGGCCACGTTGCCCTTGAGGCCCTTGGTCCGAAGATCGATTAGGACCATGTGGGTGTCGGTCCCGCCGCTGACGGGTCGGTAGCCCCGCTCGGTCAGCGCTTCGCCTAGCGCCCTGGCGTTTCGAAGGGTCTGGGCCTGAATGCGGGCGAAGCCCGGCTCGGCCGCCAGCTTGAAGCAGACCGCCTTGGCCGCGGTCAGCGAGGGTGTGGACGTCCCCTGGGTTCCGGGGAAGATGGATCGGTCTATCTTGGAGGCTGAAGCCTTCTTGCAGAGGATGACCCCCCCGTGGGGGCCGATGAGTGTCTTGTACGTGGTGAAGGTGACGAAATCGGCGTGAGGGACCGGGCTGGGGATGACCCGGGCAGCCACCAAGCCGGCGATATGGGCCATGTCCACCAGGAGCAGGGCCGAGACCTCGTCCGCTATGCTCCGCAGGGTGGCGTAGTCGATCAGCCGGGGATAGGAGCTCGCTCCGGCCACGAGGATGGCCGGCCGGTGGAGCCGGGCGAGCTCCCGGATCTGGTCGTAATCCAATCGCTCCGTGTCCGGATGCACGCCGTAATGGACGGCCTGATAGATCCGGCCGGTCAGCGAGGCCGCGGCGCCGTGAGAAAGGTGACCGCCATGACTCAGCTTCATGCTGAGCAGGGTGGATCCCGGCTTCAGCGTGGCGCCGTACACGGCGAGGTTGGCGTTTACACCCGAATGGGGCTGCACGTTCGCGTGCTCGGCGCCGAAGAGCGCCTTGGCCCGCTCGATGGCGAGCAGCTCCAGCTCGTCGAGGACCTGGCAGCCGGTGTGGTAGCGGCGGCCGGGATACCCCTCCGAGGTCTTGTTGTTGAAGGCCGAGCCCATCGCCTCTAGCACCGATCCCGGCGCGGTGTTCTCGGCGGCGATGAGGCTGAGCGTCCTGGCTTGGCGCTCTCGCTCTTGCTTCAACAGGCCGGCGACTGTCGCATCGTCGATCTCGATGAATGCCATATGAATGGCCCTCCCTTCATCGGCCTAGGGCAGCTCCAGGTCCTCGGTGATGGCCCCCTCGAGGGCCGCCAGGAACGCATCGACCTCGGCACCTGTCATGACCGAGGAGGTGCAACCCATTCCCCGCGGGGCGATGACGATCCCGCGGTTCATCAGGGCAAGCGCGAGGAGCGCCTGCGTCATCCGGTCTCCCCGGCAGACGGCCCGGTACTCCACGATAGGCTCTTCGGTGACGTGGATGTTGAAGAGAGAGCCCACACCGACTATCTGGGCCGGAACTTTCAGGCGCCGGAAAAGGGCATTGGCCCGGCGGCGCAGCAGACAGCCGCCGCGTTAAAGGTCCCGCTTTGTGCAATGGCTGGCGGTCCCTGCGTGCCGGTCCAGGATTCGCTCCACGGCCGCCGCGTCGTTGAACGGCATGATCACGACTTCCTCCGCCCAGTCGGGCGGGATCCCGGCGGAGTCGGGAACGCTGTGCGGGCTCTCGGCTGGGCCGGCCTTCTCCAGCGGAGGGGCGATGCTCACCTGGGCCAGCTCGTGCGAGCCGTGGAAGCCGCCCTCGAACTTGGCGGTCTTCCGCCTCCCCCTGAAGGCGCGCGCCACGCGGAGGACGAACATGACGGCCTCCGAGCCGGAACTGGTGAACCGCAGCCGCTCCAAGCTGGGGGGGCGCTGCTGAATCAGGGCGGCGAGCTCGACCTCCAGTAGATGGCCACCACGCGCCCTGCTGGGGCTTGCCGATCTGCCATGGGTGTCCTCCTTATCGGGATGATCGCGTCCGCTGGCCCTCTGCCTGTCCGGAGTGGCCCGGACTACGTGCCGAGGTAGGCACGCTTCATCAGCTCGTTGTCCAGGAGGTCCTGCCGGCTTCCTTGGAGGGCCAAGGTACCGGTCTCCAGCACGTACCCCCGACTGGAGATGCTCAGGGCCATCTGCGCGTTCTGCTCGACCATGAAGACGGTGACCCCCTCGGCGTTGATCTTCTGAATGGCCTCGAAGACTCGCTCCACCAGGATGGGGGAGAGGCCCATGGAGGGCTCGTCCAGGCAGATGAGGACCGGCCGCGCCATCAGGGCCCGTCCGATGGCCAGCATCTGCTGCTCACCCCCCGAGAGGGTTCCGCCCTTCTGATGGAGGCGCTCCTTCAACCGGGGGAACATCTCGAGGACACGCTCCAGGTCCTTCGCCACCCCCGCGGGATCCGACCGGACGAAGGAGCCCATCTCAAGGTTTTCCAGGACCGACATCCTGGGAAAGATGCGCCGACCCTCGGGCACCAGGGCGATTCCGCGGCGAGCGATCTTCTCGGGTGGGAGCTGGTCGATCCGTTCCCCCCGGAATTCGATGGTCCCCCGGGCGGGTCGCACGACGCCGAAGATGGTCTTCAGCGTCGTGGACTTCCCCGCGGCGTTGCTCCCCAACAGGGAAACGATCTCTCCTTCCCGAACCTGGATGGAGATGCCCCGCAGGACTCTCACCGGTCCGTAGTAGGTATGCACGTCTTCCAGCCGCAGCATCGCCCTTTTCCCCTCAGGCCGTGACGGCCTTGCGCCCCAGGTAGGCCTCGATCACCTTCGGATCGTTGGCCACCTCCTTGGGGAGGCCCTCGGAGATTTTGATCCCATAGTCCAGGACTGCCACGCGGTCCGAGATGGTCATGACGACGCTCAGCTTGTGTTCGATGATGATCACGGTGAGGCCCCGGTCGCGGATCCGTCGGATCTGGGCGATGCTCTCAGACGTCTCCAGCGGGTTCATGCCGGCCGTCGGCTCGTCCAGGAGGAGGAGCTGGGGATCGACGGCCAGGGCGCGGGCAATCTCCAGCCGGCGGCGGTTGGCGTAGGAAAGGTTCACGGCGTTCTCCTCCGCCATGGGCAACAGCCGATCGCCGAAGAGCCCCAGCAGTTCCCGCGCTTTCTCCCGGAGGGCGGCCTCTTCGCGGCGCTGGCCGGGCGGATGGAAGAAAGCGCCGGCGACGCCGGTCCGCAGGCGGCAGTGCATGCCCACCATGACGTTTTCGAGGACGGTGAGGTTCGGGAAAACCCGGATGTTCTGAAAGGTTCGGGCGATCCCCCGGGCGGTGATGGCATAGGCCGGCAGCCTGGCGAGATCCTCCCCGTTGAAGAGAAGCTGGCCGGCGGTGGGCCGGTACAGACCGCTGATGACGTTGAAGAGGGTCGTCTTCCCGGCCCCGTTCGGGCCGATGACGCTCACGATCTCGCCGGCCCCGATGCGAAGGTCCAGGTTGTCCAGGGCCTTGAGGCCGCCGAAGCTCATGGTCAGATGCTGAACATCCAGCAGGGTCACGACTCACTCCGCAGGGGAGGCGGCGACGGGCGCCTCCTCGATCTCCTCGCGCTCGGCGAGGAGTTCCTTGCGTCGCTGCTCGCTGCCCAGGATGCCCTGGGGGCGGAAGATCATCATGAGGATCAGGATCAGGGAAAAGGCGGCCAGGCGGTAGATGCGTAGGTCGCGCAGCACCTCCGGGATTCCCACCAGGAGGGCGGCCCCCACGATGGCGCCGGGGATGCTGCCGATCCCGCCCAGGATCACCATGCACAAGATGTTGATGGATTCCATGAAGAGGAAGCTGTCCGGGAAGACCGACGAGGACCAGGCGGCCGAGACGGCGCCGGCGAATCCCGCCGTCGAGGCCCCGATGGCAAAGGCCAAGAGCTTCAGCCGAGTGGTGTGGATCCCCATGGCCAGGGCGGCCACCTCGTCCTCCCGGATGGCGGCCCAGGCCCGGCCGATGTGGGAGTTACGGATCTGGGAAACGAAGAAGGTGATCCAGGCGGTGAAGAAGAGAATGAGGTAGTAGAACTGGGCCGTTCGGCTCAGCGCCATGCCGAACACATCCAAGGGCTGTCCCATGGTGAACCCGAAGAGCCGGGGCGGGTCCACCCCCAGGATCCCGTTGACGCCATTGGTGATGTTGATGGGCCGGTCCAGGTTGATGAACAGGATGTATGCGATCTCACCGAATCCCAGGGTAACGATGGCCAGGTAGTCTCCCTTCACCCGCAGGGTGGGCGCCCCGATGATGACCCCCGAGAGGGCGGTGGCCAGGACGCAGAGGATCAGCAGCAGCCAGAACGGAAGGTGAATGTCGAAATGGGGTGATGCCAGGATGGCGTACAGGTAGCTGCCGATCCCATAGAACGCCACGTACCCCAAGTCCAGGAGGCCGGCGAATCCGACCACGATATTGAGGCCCAGCGCCAGCATGGAGTAGAGCCCGATCATCCCCCCCACCCGGACCCAGTACTCGCTGGGGGCGAGGAGGGGGAAGAGAATCAAGGCGGCCAGGAGGAGGGCGGTTCGCCGGCGCGGGGTGAGGAGTTGGGCTATCCGGTCGCGAAGCCGAGGTCGGCGTCCGCCTGCGGGTTTTCCTGACATGGCGGAACCTAGACCTTCTCCGGAAGGCTCTCGCCCAGGAGGCCTCCGGGTCGAAACAGCAAGACGAGGATCAGGATGACGAAGGCGATCAGATCCTTGTACGCCGGGTTCAGGAACGTGATGGAGAGGGCCTCGGCGACCCCGAGGAAGAAGCCGCCCAGCATGGCGCCCCGGATGTTGCCGATTCCCCCCAGCACGGCCGCGATGAAGGCCTTCAGGCCCGCGTAGTATCCCATGTAGAGATCGATCTGGGTGTAGTACAGGCCGACCAGGACCCCGCCCGCCCCCGCCAGGGCGCCGCCGATCAGGAAGGTCAGGGAGATGGTGGCGTTCACGCTGACCCCCAGGATGCTCGCCATTTCGCTGTCCTGGGCCGTGGCCCGCATGGCCTTGCCCAGCTTCGTCCGGGCGATGAACCACTCCAGGATGAGCATGAAGACGATGGAGACGGCGACGATGGTGATGGCGAGGTAGGTGAGGCCCACGTTGCCCACGTCAAGCCGCGCAGTGTAGGGGAAGATGCGCTCACTTTCATAGACGCGGGTGCGAGGCCCCTGCATGAACCAGAGCTGGAAGAGCAGGACGGCGTTCTGGAGGAAGATGGAGACCCCGACGGCGGTGATGAGGGGGGCCAGGCGCTGGGCCTTGCGCAAGGGCCGGTAGGCCAGCCGCTCCATGGCGACGGCGAGCAGGGCGCAGCCGGCCATGCCCACGACGAGCATCACCGGCAGGAGGACGACGGCCTTGATGGGGAGGAACTTCTTATCCAGGACCTGGATGAAGACGCCCCAGCCGAGGAAGCTCCCCACCATGAAGACCTCGCCGTGCGCGAAGTTGATCATCTCCAGGATGCCGTAGACCATGGTGAAACCCAGGGCGAGCAGGGCATAGATGCTGCCCAGGATGATGCCGAAGGCCACCTGTTGGGGCAGGATGTCGAGCAGTTGGGCAAAGTCCATGAGTGTGGACAGGAGGGAAGCGGCCGCTAGCGCCGCTTCCCTCCTGATCCTCCGTGGTCAGGCGAGCCTATTTCCCGAACGTGATCTCTTTGATCAGGCTGAATTTGCCGTCCTGCACCTTGTAGATGTAGATGGCGGCGTTGACGTTGTCGCCCTTCTCGTTGAAGGTGATGGGCCGGCCCGAGGAGATGCCCTTGTAGTTCTTGGTCTTGGCCACCTCCGCCGCGATGGCGGGCCGGTCGAATTTCCCGGCACGCTTGATCGCCGCGAAGATGATGTTCACCCCGTCGTAGGCGTTCAAGGAATAGGGACCGATGGTCCCGTACTTGGCCTCGTACTTCTTGATGAAGTCCTTGGCCGCCGGGACGCTCTCGGGGGGCGCCGCCAGGGCCGTCACGATGGACCCTTCGGCCGTGCCGCCTGCGGCCTTGATATAATCCTCAGGCTCGAAGAGGCCATCGGGCCCCAGGAAGACCGCCTTGTGCCCCAGCTCCTTGAGCTGGCGGACCAGGAGGGCGGCCTCCGGCGCGTAGCCACCGAAATAGATGGCTTGCGTGTCCTTGGGGATGGTCCCCAGGACGGCGCGGAAGTCCTTGTCTCCCGCCTTGATGACGGCCCGCATGGGCTTGATGCCCCCTGCCTCGACCCTCTTCACAAACTCGTCGGCCACGCCCTTGCCGAAGGTGGTCTGGTCATCCAGGACGGTGATCTTCTTTGCCTTCAGCGTGTTCAGGACGTACTCGGCACCGGCCGGCCCCTGGCGATCGTCACGGCTGTTCACCCTGAATACGCTCTTGAATCCCTGCTCGGTGATCTTGGGATTACTGAAGCTGGCCCCCATGTGGACCAGGCTGACCTTCTCGAAGATGGGCGTGATCGCCAGGACCACGGCGCTGTTGTACGGGCCGACGACACCCATGACTTCCTTGTCATCCGAAAACTTTTGCGCCACGGCCTCGCCCAGCTTCGGGTTGTGCTGGTCGTCCTCGCCGGTCACCACGACCTTGGCCCCGAGGATGCCTCCCTTGGCGTTCACTTCCTCGGCGGCGACCTCGACCGAGTGGAGGAGGTCCAAACCCCACCGCGCCTGGTCGCCCGTCATCGGGCCCATGACGCCTATCTTGAATTGCTTGGTCCCCGCCTGGGATGCATCCGGCATGGCCACCAGGATGGCGAGGGCCACCAGGCCGATCAGAGCCATGATGGACAGTGTTCTTCTTTTCATGAGTCCCTCCACACATGTTGCACATGTATTGCGGTCAATGGCGCCTCCCCATCACGACCCGCCCCCCAATCGGTGCGGGCCTCGCGGCGATCAACGGCAGGCCAGGCCCAAACAGGCCGTGCTCCTCCTCCCTTCAGGCGTGGCTCCGCAGCCGAGATCCGAGGCGTACCCCCGGTCCGGGCGCGGGGCGATCCGACGCCGATCGACAGCCGCCTCCTGTTTCTCCGATGGACAGCACGACACCGCAGCGCCTCGCGTGGAGGCGGAGTGCTCTGCCGGGCGGGCAAGATGGGACGCTCGCAGTGACGCGGAAATGGAAATGGTCTCCTCGGACGGGGTCCTCGGGTTGGACCGGGATGCAATGGGGGCTTTATATCCAGAGGGGGGTCCTCGTGTCAAGGCTTGATCCCGCTCTGAGTGGGCAGTTCAGACAACCTCCGGGTGAGGCGGTGCGGCGCCGTTGTCGGGCGGCAAGCCAGGGTCCACCTCATCGGTCGGACGATGCGGTCAGTGGAAAAGCGCCGGGTGAATAGCTCAGAGGGAAGAGAACCTGTCTTGCAAGCAGGGAATCGGAGGTTCGGAACCTCTTTTGCCCACCATCGAACGAGTTGAAGGCAACGGCCCTGATGGAAACCTCATCGGGGCCTTCTTGCTTTGCGGGGTGGTTCTGGGGAACCGCTGAGAAGCATCCGTTCCTACCAATTCGACTCTCCACACCGTTTCCACAGGAAATCCACAAAGAAATCTGGCTTGTGCACAGAAGAAAATGCACTGTCCGCAGGTTGTTCTATTGCGTTCGGTCGGAGAGCGGAGGTAGTCTTTTGGATAACCCGCGCCTCTGGCTCCTGATCCGGGCAGTCCCTGCGCCCGGAAGGATTTTCCGAAACGGGGAGGCAACTATGCCGGCCGATTCCGGGTCCTCAGCAGTCTGGATGCGGGTGTGTGCGTGGTGCGGGATCACCCTCCCAGGAGGCGACCTGACGCCGGAGCCTACGGGCGGTTCACCGCTCGTCACCCACGGCATTTGCCCGGGATGCAAGGACGAATTCATCCGCGCAGTGGCTGCCGAGAGGGAGGCCATCCGGTCTGCCCGCACGGCTGCCAGTGGGGCGTGCTAAGGGCGTCCCTTCCCGACAAACGTTCCCAGCCAGATCCCCATCAGATTTCCACAGGACCGACCCTCGATCCGTCCCCGGCCGTTCTGTCGAACTTGCTCCATGGGTGCGGTTGGGATATGTTCCTCGCATGGAGGGGGACCGCAGTCGCTCGTAACCGCTGGGGCTGGGGGCATGGCAGGGACCGAGAAGGGTGAGACGATGGGGCTCCTGGACACGTTGCGCTCGCTGTTCTCGTCCAGGCCTTCCGCGCAGGCCGATGACGCCATCCACATCTACGTGGAGTGCGGGCGCTGCCAGTCGAAGGTGCACGTGCGCCTGGACAAGCGCCACGACCTCAGCCAGGGAGAGGGGGGCGGCTACTTCGTGCGGAAGGAGATCATGGACAGCAAGTGCTTCCGCCTGATGACGGCGGAGATCGCCTTGGACACCAGTTACCGCATCGAAAGCCAGGAGGTACAGGGCGGCCGGCTCATCTCCAAGGGGGAGTTCGAGGCGGCCGCGCCCCCGGGCGGTCAGGCCTGAGCGGCTCTATCGGGTGAGCACTTCCGGATTCACCAATGAGGCGGGCACCTCGCCCCGCAGGGCCTGCACCACGGTGCGCGCGCAGCGGCGGCGCAGTTCCTCCTCCGAGTCCACGGAATACCAGGCCGCGTGCGGAGTCAGCAGGACGCGGGGCAGGTTTCGCAGCGGGTGATCCTGCGGCAGTGGCTCCGCCTCGAACACGTCCAATCCCGCCCCCGAGATCCAGCCCTCTCGCAGCGCTTGCACGAGATCCTGGGTAGTCACCACGCCCCCTCGCGACGTATTCACGAGGATGGCACTGGGCTTCATCTGACGGAGGATCTCCTTGCGCATGAGGCCACGCGTCTCGGGCGTCAGGGGGGTGTGAAGGGTGATGATGTCGGCGGACCGGGCCAGAACATCGAGACTCACCGACTCGACTCCCAGAGCCGAGAAGACATCCGCCGGCGCGTAGGGATCGCAGGCGATCCGCCGACACCCGAATCCTCGGGCGCGAACGGCCACCGCCCGCCCGATGCGTCCAAGCCCGATGATCCCCAGCACCCGACCCTCCAGCCGGTGAACGGGGCGGAGCATGCCGGTCCAGCCGTGGGCCCGCACCTGCGCATCGAGCTCCACCACTTTGCGCCACAGGCAGAGCATCAGCGCCAGGGCGTGATCGGCCACCTCGCTGATGCAGTAGTCGGGCACGTTTGCGACCATCACCCTGCGTTCCGTGGCGGCCGCGACGTCAATCGTGTCGTACCCCACCCCGGTCCGGACGACGATGCGACAGCGCGGCATGCCCGCCAGCGCGCGACGCCCCACCGGAGAGAAGGTGGCCATGATTCCATCCGCGTCCCGGCAGACCTTCGCAACGTCCTCCTCCGTCCGACACTGGGCGGCCCGGAACTCGGCACCGATGACTGCAAGCTCTTCCAACTCTCCGCTGAAATCGGCATGAAGCGGATCGGTGGCGACGACCAGGAATCCCATTCCTCACCTCCAGGAAAACCAGACGACCGGAAGGGACTTCCGGTCCGCGTCGGCAGGATCATGCGCTGGCAGGTTCGGCGCCGGTGACGGGAAAGTCCAGGGTGATCTTCCCCAGTTCGGGGATGGGAATGCGTCCCTTCATGCCGATGATCTCGATCCCGTAGAGGCGGCCATGCTCGTCCACATCCACCAGCAGGCCTTCTTCCACTTTCCGGGTTCGGGCCGCTGAACCGTCCTGGAACTTGATGTAGAGCGCATCGGCCTTGGCGTCATAGCTGATCCTCATGCCGGAGGCTCCTGCCAGTAGGCGGTGATGACCTGGGTCTGGGTGCGCTGTCGCCAGAAGACGACCTCCAGCGTGCGGGCGTCCACCTTCTTCCGCGCGTGCCAGCGCTTCTCGAAGCAAGGACCGAGGTGGTCCGGAGCATCCAGCGCCGCCCGGACGTCCGTCTCGCGAATGCCCCGGTCCAGCATGCGGGCCAAGGCGTTATTCGTGAACTCGACCTTCATCCCGTTTCCCGGCCCCATCGAAGCCGCCAGGCGAAATCCTGGCCATTCCGCGCGCACCCACTTGCCAAAGAGAGTCTATCACGCCTCAGCCGGTCCGGGAAAGGACCGGTCGCAGGCATGGCTTTGCCTGGCCTCCTTGGCATGCTATAAAGGACCCGCTCGCTCCAGGCCACGCAGGAAGCGAGCCCAGGCATCGAAGTACGGGAGGTCCCCCACAATATAGGTGTCGTTGTGGTGGGCCCTGAGAATCGTGAAGAACGTCTTGGGCTGGTTGGCGGCCTCGAAGAGGCGGCGGCCCTGCTCGTAGGGGACGACGTCGTCCCGATCACCGTGCAGCACGAGCAGTGGCACCCGGATCTGCTGCATCTTGCTCAGCGAGTCGTACTTGGTCCGCAGCAAGCTTCCCACCGGAAGGAACGGTAGGACCACACGGGCCATGTCCTTGATGGAGGTGAAGGGCGTCTCCAGGATCAGGCCGGCCGGCGCATGGCGGCGCGTCATCTCGACCGCGATGGCCGCGCCCAGCGAGCGGCCGAAATAGACGAGCGTGGTGTGGGCCAGATCCTGACGTCCCCGAAGGTAGGCCAGGGCCCCCTCGGCGTCGTGATACGTCGCCTCCTCCGAGAGGTCGGAAAGGCTACCGGCGCTCTTCCCGTAGCCGCGATAGTCGAAGATGAAGATGTTGGGAAGCTGCGGTCGACCCAGGTAGCGGTGCAGGGACTTGATGTTATCCACCCGGTGGCTGATGTTGCCTGCGTTCCCATGGAACCACACGAGCGTGAAGCGTGCCTCCGGCGCAGGGACCAGCCACCCGTGCAGCCCGACTCCGTCTGTCGCCGGGAACCAGACGTCCTCGTAGGCGAGCCCCTCGCTTTGCGGGGTCATCTCGATGGCCCGTTCGGGGACGTAGATGACATACTTCTCCAGGCCCAGGAACATACCGGTCCCTAGAATGCCCGCCAGGAGCAGCGGGACGCGCCAGACCAACGTCCGGAACGGGGGAGTCATGGATACCCGCCAGAGCATGCCAGAGCCACGCGCGGGCGGCAAGGGATATTCGTCCGGGCCTTCTGCGGCTCCTGACAAACGACCATGACAATGGACCCGACCGAGATGCCACCGCCGTGCCGCCTCATCTTCGCGAGGCTGGTCAGCCGTCCCGAGCCGACGATTGACCTGGCCGAGGCCGCACTCCTCATCGCCAAGGAAGAGTACCCCGACCTGGAGGTTGCACGCTACCTCTCGCGGCTGGATGCCATGGCCGCCGAAGTCCGCGACCGGGTGGGCAACGGCCCGGACGCCCACCAGCTCATCGCCAGCCTCGGCGACTACCTGTTCAAGGAGCAGGGGTTCCGCGGCAACACCAGCGACTACTATGATCCGCGGAACAGCTTCCTGAACGACGTGCTGGACCGACGGATGGGAATCCCCATCACGCTGTCAACGGTCTACATGGAGGTGGGGCGGCGGCTCGGCGCCCGCCTGCACGGGGTCGGCATGCCCGGACACTTCCTGGTCAAGTACGTGGGGCCGGGTGAGGAGGTCGTGATCGACCCCTTCAACGGGGGGGCGATCGTTTCTCCATCCGATTGCCAGCGTCTCCTGGACCGGATCTCGGGCGGGAAGCTGGCGTTCGAGCCGCGCTTCCTCTCCGTTCTCGGGGCCCGCAAGATCCTGGCCCGGATGCTCAGCAACCTCAAGATGATCTACTTCAACAGTCAGGCCTACGCCAAGGCGCTCAGCGTGGTCGACCGCCTCTTGATCCTGGATCCTCGGGCCGCCACCGATGTCCGGGACCGGGGCCTCCTGTATTGCCAGCTCAACCGCTACCCGGAGGCCATGGCCGACCTCGAGCGATATCTCACGCTCGCCCCCGCGGCCGAGGACGCCGAGGTGATCCGCGATCACCTGCGCTCCATCCGCCAGCGCGAGGCGTCCATGAACTGATGCCGGCGCGCCGACACTGCCGGCGTGCCAGGCGGGAGGCCTGGGGTGA
>JBIOJT010000014.1:0-27601 GCA_044451055.1 Methylomirabilales bacterium (SeqCode) | reverse complement strand
GCCTTCCCCCGCCGCCCAGGCCCGGATCTCGGCATTGTGCTCCCCATACGGGGCCCGCCAGTACGGGGCCAGAGGCCGGCCGGTCACGGCACGGAAGCTGGCCTCGGCCCGGCGAAGCTCGCTGATGACGACCTCCCGTGTCACGCCTGGAAGCGTCTCCTGGCGGCGATTCTGCGCGTACGCGGTCAGGTGGCGGTGCGTGTCCAGGCGGCTGGCGATCTCGTGGCCCTCGGCGACCATGCGCCGCACCAGGTCCGGGAACTTGCGGATGAACCGCCCGCCCAAGAACAGGGTCACGCGCACACCCCGGGCCTGGAGGATGTCCAGAATCTCGCCGGCCGCATTCGCTCCGTCGTGGCCATCAAAAGTGAAGGCGATCTCGGGCATCGACCGGCTTCCCCGGGTGAGGTCCTCTACCGAGAGAGGCAAGATTGGTTGCGTGACGGGAACGACCGGAGAGGGGGCGGGAACGGCCAGGGTGACCGTGGAGGCGCGAGCCATCGGGCGGGCCGGTCCCGTCGCCCGGGTCTCGGGTGCGCGCCCACCCGCGACCGGCCAGGCAACGAGGATGAGGAGGAAACCTGCGGCGGCGCATCGCGGCCGGGACCCGTTCCAGGGGAAGCGGAAGACGGGTGCTCCGACCCAGAGCGGTCGCTCAGCCATCACCGGCAACTTTCACGATATACCCGCGTCGGAGCATCCAGGCCGCCTCGGCCACGCAGATCCGCTCGACCACGTCCAGCGAAACGCCCGCCGCCTCAGCAACCTCCTCCACCTCCTGAGCCGGCTCCAGCCGGGCCGTCGGCGCCTCCTCCGATTCCCGCCGCCGGTGGCGATACATCTCGGCCATGACTCGATCCACCATCGACCGGTCCAACTCGGTGGCGAGGCAGATCTCGTGGTGCAGCTTGTCGATCACGACGTACAGATCCACAATGGTGTGACGCATCTCTGTCCCGCAGGTCTGGCAGAGCCAGAGGACGGGGTGACCCACCTCGGGACAGCCCACCGGGGAGACGGCGTCCGTGTCCCACACGGCCTCGCCCCCGCACGCCGTGCACTCAAGAAGGAAATCGGGAGGCATTGGTTCCAATCGCGGCGAGCAGACGCTCGCCTTGCGGAGTCTAGTCAGGGCGTCCATCCGGTGTCAAGACGGTCGCCCCGACTCGTGCAGGAGCGCCCACAGCAGGACCGCCGCGGCCGCCGCGAGCACGGCGCCGGTACCGAAGGCGACGCCCGCGCCGAACCACTGCCAGAGCCAGCCGGTCAGCAGGCTGGCGGGGAGCGCCGTGATTCCGATGGCCGTGTGGTACACGCCGTAGGCGCTGGCGCGCGCCTGCCCCGGGGTGAGGTCCGCGACCAAGGCCTTCTCCACGCCCTCGCTGAGGCCAAAGTACAGGCCATACACCAGGAAGAGTCCCCAGACCTGCCACGCGTTTCCCACCACGGCGAACCCCGCGTAGACCACCGCGTACACCAGCCATCCGGCGACGATCGCCCCCCGCCGACCGATGCGGTCAGACAGGATTCCCGCGCCGAGGGAACTCGTGGATTTCACGACGTGGAGGGCCGCCCACAAGAGTGGAACGGCCACTTCGGCAACGCCCGCCTCCCGCGCCCTCAGCAGCAGGAAGGCGTCACTGCTGTTTCCCAGAGTGAAGAGCGTCACGATGCAGAGGAAGCCCTTGAACCGCCGGTCGTACGGCCGGAGGGTGAGGAGGGGGAGACGCGCGGGTGGCCCCTGCGGAGGGACCTCCCGCACGGTGGCGACGAGCACGGCCACGCAGAGGGCCGCGGGGATGCTGGCCAACCAGAAGATCGCGCGGTAACTTCCCCCAACCTTGGGCAAGAGGAGGAAGGCCAGGACCGGCCCCGCCACGGCCCCCAGATGATCCATGGCGCGATGAAACCCGAAAGCAGCGCCTCGCGCCTCCGCCGGGGTGGAATCGGCGATCAGCGCATCCCGTGGCGAGGTTCGGAGTCCTTTCCCGATCCGATCCAGGAACCGGATGCCCAGGACGTGGCTCGGGAGAAGCGCCATGGCCATCAGCGGGCGGGTGAGGGAGGAGAGGCCGTACCCCCACGTCACCAGCGCCTTGCGCCGGCGGAGGCGATCCGAGAGCCAGCCCGAGACCAGCTTCAGCAGACTGGCGGTGGTCTCCGCCACTCCTTCCACCAGCCCGACGAAAGCCGCGCCCGCCCCCAACGTCCGGGTGAGGAACAGTGGGAGGAGCGGGTACACCATCTCCGTGCTGGTGTCCGTGAAGAGCGAGACCACACCCAGCGCGCGAACGTTCGGCGTGATGGCGATCCCGAGACCCCATCCCTTCGCCGGCGTGATGGGTGGGGCCGGATCGGCCTGGCGTGCCCTCATGGCCGTCTCTGACCTATCGCCAGTCGGAGCATTGCCCTCCCCGCGCACGGCCCAATCCGCGCAGGATCGAAGTTTACTCCACTCCAAGGTGGGGTCAAGCGGTTTCGGTTCGCTCCGATCACTCTGCAAACAGTGCGGCACCGCGCATCCGGCGTGGCCGTGCTCTCAATTGCGGCAACCAAGAGAAGCGCCTTCCCTGCGAACAGGCCTCCCTGCCGACACTGAAACGGCGGGATGGTGGCGCGAGAGCCGACCCCGCGATTCAGCCCCCACCACGTCCTGAATTTTCGTTGCAAAGGTCGGGGAAAGTCGTTAGTCTTACGTGCCTGATGGGTGGTGAACTGGAGGCAGCGCCATGGTGATCGCCACGCCGGGTGTCCCGGCAGCCTGTCCATGATCCAGGTTTTCCATGTCTACAAGACCTACGGCAGGGACGTCGAAGCCCTCGTTGATATCAACCTCCACATCCAGAAAGGTGAATTCGTCTTCATCGCCGGTCCCAGCGGAGCTGGAAAAACAACGCTGCTCCGCTTGATCTTCCGCGACGAGCTGCCCACCTCGGGCCAGATCCTGGTGAACGGTCGGAACGTCGTGAAGCTGCCGGAGCGGGCCATCCCGCAACTGCGGCGGAGCATCGGCGTGATCTTCCAGGACTTCAAGCTCTTGCGGGATCGCTCGATCTTCGACAACCTGGCGTTGGTGTACCGGGTCTTGGGGATTCCCGCGGCGGTGGGCAAGCGCAAAGCGGCGAACCTCTTGAAGCTGGTGGGGCTGAGCCACAAGGTCCAGATGACGCCATATCGGCTCTCGGGCGGCGAGCAACAGCGGGTCGCTATCGCCCGGGCGCTGATGAACGATCCCGTGCTGCTCCTGGCGGACGAACCCACTGGCGACCTCGACGCCGAACTCGCCACGGACGTGATGCGCCTGCTGGGCGATATTCACGCCAAGGGGACGACCGTCGTCGTGGCAACCCACGACATGAACATGGTGCGGGAGTTGGGTCGGCGCTCGATCATTCTGAAGGGTGGCCGCATCGTCGAGGAGCACCCGTAGCTCCCTGCCGGGTCGATTCGCAGGAGAGAAGCCGCGACCTCCGGCGGCCTGTGGGGTCAGCGGGGGCCAGCGCGGAATTGGAGCATCGCACGCGGTGGAACGGTTGCGGTACATTCTCCAGGATGCCCTGCTCAACATCCGACGGAGCGGGTGGAGCGGTCTGGCGTCCATCGGGACGATCGCGTTCTCCTTCGTGATCGTGGGCATCTTCCTGATCATCACCCGCAATCTGGGGGCTCTGGTCAGCGAGTGGAAAGAGCAGTTCCAGGTCACGGTCTTCCTGGAGGACGGGATCACGCCGGAGCAGCTCACCCTTCTCAAAAAGCGCATCCAGAGCGAGCGTGCCGTGAAGACCATGACCTATACCTCCAAGGAGGAAGCCCTGCAAAGCTTCAAGCGAGAGCTGAAGGGCCAGGAATCGCTCCTCGAGGGCCTGGGCGAGAACCCCATCCCGGCTTCGCTTCAGCTCCAGATCCATGATGTGTACCAGACGCCTGAGGCGCTCCGCCAGTTCACCGCGTCCCTCAGCCGCCTGGAGGGCGTGGAGGATGTCCTGTACGGCCAAGAGTGGGTGGACCGCCTCAGCGCCGCCGTTCGGATGCTCCGGCTGCTGGGGATGAGTGTGGGCTTGGCCCTGGGAATGGCCTCGCTCCTGATCGTCAGCAATACGATCCGCCTGGCAGTGTACGCCCGAGCGGAGGAGATTGAGATCATGCGGTTCGTAGGCGCCACCAAGCTGCACGTCCGGGCTCCCTTCCTGCTGGAGGGGATGATCCAGGGGGGGCTGGGAGCGGCTGTGGCCCTTCTGCTCCTGTTCGGGGCCTACCGGGCCACGCTCTGGCAGCTCCAGCTCACACCGGGAGAGATCTTCGGCACGGGGGTGGGCAGCTTTCTCGATCCGCATTGGGCGGTTGCCATGCTCGTGGTCGGAGCCGGCGTCGGCGCATTCGGGAGCCTCATCTCGGTGGGCCGCTTCCTGCGTGCGTGAATGGCTCGGGGGATGATCCTGCCGGAGGGTTTGCTTCACCGGTTCACCGGTTCGCCGGGTCATCCGGTGGTGCATGCCCTCCTGGTCGGAGTCGTCCTCGTCGGGACGGCCGGCCCCGCCCTCGGGGGGGCGGAGGGCAAGGCGCCCCGGGCCCAAGAGAGCCGGGAGCGCCTGAAGGAAGTCCAGCGGGAGTTGGGTCGCGAGCGCGACATCGTCAAGGAGGCTGGACAGAAGGAGGCCGCTCTGGCGCGGGAGTTGGCACGCCTCGAGCAGGACCTCAAGCAGAAGACGCAAACCCTCCAGGGCTTCGAGGCGAAGCTCGGAGAAAGTACCCAGCGGATCGCCAGGCTCTCGCAGGATATCGCTGCCGCGGAGGGGCGCCTGGCCCGCAGCCGCACGCTGCTGAAACGGCGGCTGCGGGCGATCTACAAGCAGGGGCGGTTCGGGTACGTGCGCATGCTCCTGTCGGCGGAGGATTTCTCGGCCGCAAGCCGCCGCATCAAGTATCTGTCGTCCGTGGCGGCGCAGGACCAGCGCCTGATGCAGACGTACAGCACCACATTGACCGACCTCTCCCAGAAGCGTGGCGACCTGGAGCGCTACAAGGCCGAGGTGGCCGACGCCAAGGAGAAGGTCGCCACCACCCGCGGGCAGATCGCCGAGGAACAGCGGAAGCGCCGGGTCCTCCTGGCCAGCATCCGGGAGGAGAAGGCAGGCCACCTGGCCAAGATCAAAGAGTTGGAGGCGTCAGCCAAGGATCTGCAGGCGCTCATCGCGCGACTGCAGAGCGAGGAGGAGCGGCAGCGCCGCAGCAGCCGCGCCCCGGCGCGGCGCGAGGGGGCGCGGGGAGAGGCCCCGACCGGGAAGGAAGAGGTTCCCGATCTGCGCGATGACGGCCGCTTCGAGCGGCTGAAGGGGAAGCTTCCCTGGCCGGCCACCGGTCCGCTGGCGTCCGCCTTCGGGCGGCAGGAGCACCCGCGGTTCCACACCGTGACATTCAACCGCGGGATCGAGATCGCCTCTCCGGAGGGCAAAGACATCGTGGCCGTGGCGGACGGGGCGGCCATCTACGCCGACTGGTTCAAGGGATATGGGCGGCTGATCATCCTGGACCATGGGGGGGGCTACTTCACACTGTACGCCCACGCCTCCGAGATCCTGGTCCGGCCGGGCGAGAGCGTCTCGCGCGGGCAGGTGATCGGCAAGGTCGGAGACACCGGGTCGCTGGAGGGCCCGCAACTCTACTTCGAGCTACGCCACAAGGGGAAGCCGCAGGACCCGTTGGTCTGGCTTCAGCCCCGGACGCCCTGAAGGCTGTCCGCAGGCCCTGTCGTTCTTCCCGGATCGCGACCAGCACAGGACGTACGGGTGGTCACGGGGCGATCCCGCCGCACGAGGCGGGACTGGTCGCTTGTCCCGGGCCCAGGTTCCCACCGAGGGAGGGTGTTCGCATGTATCCTGATCGGCACAGCGGTTGGTGGAAGGGCATGGTCATCGCCGGCACCCTGGTGCTGCTCGTCTTCACCGGGGGAGTCCAGCGCGGAATCACAGCCGTCGAGGACACCTACGAGAAGCTCAAGGTCTTCACCGAGATCCTCTCGCTGGTCCAGTCCAACTACGTGGAGGACGTGAACTCCAAGGACTTGATCTACGGCGCGGTGAAGGGGATGCTGGACACGCTCGACCCCCACAGCGCCTTCATGACCCCCGAGGCCTTCAAGGAGATGCAGGTCGAGACTCAGGGGAGCTTCGGCGGGCTCGGCATCGAGATCACGGTGAAGGACCGGATGCTGACCGTGGTCGCCCCGATTGATGGAACCCCCGCGGAGCGCGCCGGCATCCTGCCCGGAGACCGGATCGTGAAGATCGAGGGCCAGGCCACCAAGGACATGACCCTGATGGACGCGGTCCGCATGCTGCGTGGGCCCAAGGGGTCCAAGGTGACCATCAGCATCCTGCGGGAGGGGTCGTCGGAGCCAATGGACATCACCCTGGTCCGCGAAGTCATCGAGGTCCATAGCGTCCGCAGCAAGGACCTGGGGGACGGCATCTACTACGCCCGCATCACCTCGTTCCAGGAGAAGACCTCGAAGGATCTGGAGAAGGCGCTGGAGCAGGCCCAGAAGGCCGGCGATGCCGCCTTGATCCTGGACCTGAGGAACGACCCGGGCGGCCTGTTGAATCAGGCGGTGGCGGTGAGCGACATGTTCCTGGACAAGGGCCAGCTCATCGTCTACACGCAGGGGCGCATCAAGAACCAGGACCTCCGCTTCACCGCGGAGCACAGCAACGGACTGCCCAAGTGGCCCATGGTGGTCCTGGTCAACGGCGGCTCGGCCAGCGCCTCGGAGATCGTGGCCGGCGCCCTCCAAGACTGGAAGCGGGCCGTGCTGATTGGCACAAAGACCTTCGGCAAGGGGTCGGTCCAGACGGTGATCCCGCTCTCGGACGGCTCGGGCCTGCGCCTGACCACGGCCAAGTACTTCACCCCGCGCGGCCGGTCCATTCATGGGATCGGGATCACCCCGGATATCGTCGTGGAGGCGGTCAGGCCCGAGGTCGCGGCGCAACGCCAAAAGGAAGAGGACGCGCGGCGCCTCTCCGCGGGCGAGCGTCCGCGCGAGCAGCGGATCGGCGAGCAGGAGGGAGAGGGCGTGGAGATCGGGCGCCGGGACGTGGTGGATCTCCAGAAGGACGTCCAACTCCAGCGGGCCCTCGAGATCCTGAAGGCGACGCGGATCCTGGAGAAGAGTGGCCCATCCCCGGCGGCTGAGGCCAAGTCGGCCGGCTAGGTCGGCACAGACCCGGTACGCGTAAACCGCCAGGGCGCCAAGATCGCCACGGGGAGGCAATCGGGCGGCCCGGTATCCTTGGGACCTGGGATTCCGGGTAGCCCGAATGCCACGCAATCCTGGTGTCCTTGGCACACCAACGGCGACGCCGTTGGTGCCGGCGGTTTATGTTTTTTCCGAGGCGAGGTTGGGATGGCGCTAGTCCTCGGCATCGAGACCTCCTGCGATGAGACGGCCGCGGCGGTCCTGGAGGACGGCCGCCGTATCCGGAGCAACGTCGTCGCCTCTCAGGTGGAGTTGCACGCCCCCTACGGGGGGATCGTCCCGGAACTCGCCTCCCGGCGCCACCTCGAAGCGATCCATCCGGTCCTGGATCGAGCCCTGGCCGACGCCGGCGTGGGCCTTGCCGAGCTCGCGGCGCTGGCCGTGACGGTGGGGCCGGGGCTGGTGGGGTCGCTCCTCGTCGGCGTATCCGTGGCCAAGGCCATCGCCTTCGCCCGGCGGCTCCCTCTGATTGGGGTGAATCACCTGGAGGGGCACATCGCCGCCGCCTTCCTGGAATTCCCGGCCCTCACCCATCCCTTCGTGGCCCTGGTGGTGTCGGGAGGCCACACGCATCTGTACCACGTGCCGGCCGAGTGCGAGTATCGCCTGCTGGGCCGGACACGGGACGATGCGGCCGGCGAGGCCTTCGACAAGGTCGCCAAGTTCTTGGGCCTCGGCTACCCTGGCGGTCCGGCGATCGAGTGGGAGGCCCGCGGCGGCGACCCCCAGGCGATCGCGTTCCCCCGGGCGGTGTTCAGCGACGGCAACCCGGACTTCAGCTTCAGCGGCCTCAAGACGGCGGTGGTGCACCACCTGAAGGACCTGGGGCGCCCGGTCCCGCTCGCGGGAGCGCCGCCGGCCGGCTCCCGGGAGCTGCGCGATATTTGCGCCAGCTTCCAACAGGCGGCCGTGGACATGCTGGTGGAGCGGGTGATGGGTGCGGCCCGTGACCTGCCGGTCAGCCGGGTGGTGGTGGTGGGCGGCGTCGCCTGCAACGGCGCCCTGCGCGAGGCGCTCAAGTCCGAGGCGGAGGCCGAGGGGATCCAGCTGTTCGTGCCCTCCCTGGCGCTCTGCACGGACAACGCGGCCATGATCGCCGCCGCCGGCGCCGTCCGCCTGCGGCGCGGAGAGCGGGCGGGCTGGGATCTCAACGCGGCGGCGAGTCTGCCGCTCGCCTGACGATGTCCTCGACGGGTTCCCCGATGGTCCGATCCATTCTCACCTACGGCCATCCGATCCTTCGCAAGGCGACCCAGCCCGTCGCCGATCTCAACGGGGATATGGATCGGCTCATCGACGACATGGTCGAGACCATGTACGCCGCACCGGGCGTGGGCCTGGCCGCCAATCAGATCGGCAGCCTCCATCGCGTCTTCGTGGCCAATCCGTCCGAGGATCACGACCCATCCCAACTCCTGGTCCTGATCAATCCCGAGCTGGTCGAATCCGAGGGCGAGATGATCGCCGAGGAGGGCTGCCTCTCCATACCCGATCTCCGCGAAGAGGTCCGGCGCGCCCGCCGGGTCCTGGTCCGAGGCCTGGATCGCTCCGGACGGCCCGTCGAGATCGAGGGGCAGGATCTCCTGGCCAGAATCTTCCAGCACGAGCTGGACCACCTGAACGGCGTCCTCTTCGTGGACCGGCTGAGCCCGGCCAAGCGCGACATCCGGCTCCGCAAGCTCAAGAAGGCCTTCCGCGAGCGTTGAGCCAGACCCTCTCGCCTCAGCGTCCCCCTCTCCACCGAGGCGTTCGGTGGATGCGTCCGTTGCAGAGTTCTCCCGCCACCACAACGGATCGCGCAATCTCACGCCCGCAGTGATGGAGGACATCGCATCGGTCCTGGGAAGCACCCCGACTCAGGGGAGATTTTCAGACCACCGGGTGAGCCCTTGGGAACATCCACCGCGAATGTCGTGATCTGCGGCGCGGGCATTGCGGGCATCAGCGCCGCCTATCATCTGGTCGCCAAGCATGGCGTGCGCAACGTCGTCTTGCTGGACGAGCGCGCCCCGCTCACACTGACGAGCGACAAGTCAACCGAGTGCTATCGCAACTCGTGGCCGGGGCCCGGGAACGCGATGGTCAGCCTGATGAACCGCAGCATCGACATCCTGGAAGGCTTGGCCCGCGAGAGCGGCAATGCGTTCAATATGAATCGGCGTGGGTACGTCTACGCGACGGCCGATCCGACTCGAATTCCCCTGTTGCGGCGCGCGGCGGAAGAGTCAGCGGCCTTGGGCGCCGGCCCGGTGCGCTGCCATCCCGGCACCACTCCATACCGTTCCCCGCTGCCTCAGGGCTTTGCCGGGGAGCCCGCGGGCGCGGATCTGATCCTCGACCCCGCCCTGATTCGCAGGCACTTCCCCTATCTGTCCGAGCGCACGGTCGCTGTCCTGCACGCACGGCGATGCGGCTGGCTGAGCGCGCAGCAACTGGGGATGTACCTCCTGGAAAAAGCGCGGGAGCGGGGCGTCTCCTTCGTCTCCGCCCGCGTCGAAGGCGTGGATGTCACAAATGGCCGCGTCCGGGCGGTGCGTTTGCGGGGCGGTGACACCATCGCCACGGACCGCTTCGTCAACGCGGCGGGGCCATTCCTGAAGGACGTCGGCGCGATGCTGGGTGTCGATCTTCCGGTCTTCTCCGAACTGCATGCCAAGGTGATCTTTCGAGACGACCGGGGGGTCGTGCCACGCGATGCGCCCATGCTCATCTGGATCGATCCGCAGGTCCTGCCCTGGTCGGAGGGAGAGCGAACCCTCCTCGCCCAATCCGAAGAGGCGAAAAGATTCTTGCAGGAACTCCCGTCGGGGGCTCACCTCCGGCCGGAAGGAGGAGCAGACAGCAACGTCCTGCTGATGCTCTGGGCGTATCACACGCCCCCGGTGGAGCCGGTCTGGCCGCCTCGGTTCGATCCGCACTACTTCGAGATCGCCTTGCGCGGGCTGGCCACGATGCTTCCCGAATTGCAGGCGTATCTCGACAGGGCGCCTCAGCCGGCCGTCGACGGGGGTTATTACACCAAGACGCAGGAGAATCGTCCCCTGATCGGACCGTTGCCGGTGAGCGGCGCGTACGTGATCGGCGCGCTCTCGGGCTTTGGGGTCATGGCGGCGTGCGCCGCCGGAGACTTGCTGGCCGCGCATCTGACCGGCGGGGCCTTGCCGCACTATGCCTCGGCATTTTCACTGGAGCGGTACCAGGACGCCGGCTATCGGCACCTGCTGGATACCTGGGAAGAGCGCGGAGAGCTCTGAGCTTTCGAGGATTTCTGCGAGAGGCACCGAAGAGGCCCTGGGAGCGGAAAGCCCATCCCCGTCGTCCCCTTGATGTAGCTCGCCAGGAGGAACGCCCCGGCCACCGCGATCCACGTGCGCTGCATGGATCTCCTGTTCGTCAGCGATCCTGTGCCACCCGCTCCCCCTCCATGGGACGGGGCGCGACGCGTCTCTTGTGCGTGTTCCAGCTCACGAATGTCCTGCCGGGAGCCCCAGTAGACACGGGGCCCCCTCTTGCGGGAACGGAGATGCGTGGACGCACGGCGGCGGGACCACGGGGGGGACGGCGGAGAATCGGCGCTCGGCTGACCTCCGGACCGTGACTCCTCACAGAACGGTGCCAAGAGGGGGTCGGGGTAGCGATACCCTATGGCTTGACGGGCAGGGACTGGGCCCGCAGATCCCCCGGTTGTATCAGCACCTGGATGAAGGCCTGGGACCGGAGGCCCTCCAGCCAGTCCTTTCGTTTTGTCTCGAACTTCTCCTGGAACAGCTGGTCCCGGATGGATTCCCGCACCTCGGCGAAAGGCGCCACGGACTCCGTCTGGACACGCTCCACCTTGATGAGGTGATATCCCGACTCCGTCCGGATGAGAGGGCTCACCCCGCCTGGCGGCACGCTGAAGGCCGCGGCCTCGATCTCGGGGTCCAAGTCCCCTCGGTGGACGGTCAGCAGCTCGCTCGGCGTCTCTCCAGCGGACGCATCAGAATATTCGCGCGCAACCTGGATGAAGTCCGCCCCCGCCTGAATCTTGGCTCGCGCCTCCTCAGCGCGGGCCCGAACCGTCGCCTCCTTCGCCTCCGCTGAGAAACCGAAAAAGATGTGGCGGATCTCCGCCTGAGGAACGCGCTTGTACTTCTCCTGATTGGACTGGTAGTACTTCATCAGCTCGTCCTCATTGATGATGATCGACGAGCGGATCTGCCGCGCCAAAAGGCGCCCGATGGCCAGGCGTTCGCCGATGCTGCGGCGGATCTGCTCCAGCGTGAGCCCTTCAGTCTTCAGCATCGTCCGGAACTGGGCATCGTCGGTCACGTTGTTGTTCTTCTTCAGCTCCTCGATGGCCCCGCTGACTTCGGCCTCCGAGGGCAACGTTCCCTCCCGCTTGGCCACCTGATACATCAGCCGACGATCGATCAGATCATCCAGGAGCCTCTTCTCGGCCTCTTCCAGGCGCCGGTCCCGCTCCGGGCCGACGAAATCCTGGAAGATCTTCCGGACGACTGGCTGGCCCTCCTCTTGGATCTCGCTCAGCGTGAGTGCCTCATCGTTGACCACGGCCACCACGCGGTCCAGCACCATTCCCTCGGACGCTCCCCGGGATTGGCTCGTAGCCTCGGTCCCCGCGGTCATCTGGGCCTGGGCGGGAGCCGTCAGCAGGATGAGGACCAGGGCCAGCCCCATGCCACGTTCCGCACTGCGCATGATCTGCCTCACATCTTGGTTCCGCTCTTGCCATCCCCGGCTCCCGGGCTGGTGACGTCGGGAGCGGGCGGCGTCAGCTTGCCCACGGGGAGCAATGATTCATCCCGGGTGATCTTGGCCGCGGCCTCCAGATTCTTCATCCACTCCTGGTACCGCTGGTTCTGCCGCTCGTCCGTCAGCCGCTGGCGCAGTTGCTCCTTGACCTGCTCGAACGTGAGCGGCTGGCCCTTCTTCCGATCCACCATCTTGATGATGTGGTACCCGAAGGGAGTCCTCACCGCGCCGCTCAGTTCACCCGGCTTCAGGGCGAAGGCGGCCTTGGCGAAGTCCGGGAACATCTGTTCCCGCCGCAGGTAGTCCAGGTTCCCCCCCTTGCTCGCGCTGGCGGTATCCAGGGACACCTGCTTGGCCACCTCCTCGAACGGCTCTTTCTTCACGCGGTCCAGGACGTACTTCGCCTCCTCTTCCGTCCTGACCAGGATGTGGCGGACGCGAACCTGGTCGCCCGAGAACTCCTCCGGATGCGCCGTGAAGTACTCCTGGACCTCCTTGTCCTCCACCTTGACCTTGGCGCCGATCGCCTCCTGGAGAAGGGCGCGGAGCATCAGATCCCGCCGAAGGGCTGCCACCTGCTCCGCCACCTCTGGCCGCTCGGCCATCTTCTGCTTCTCCGCCTCCTGCAGCAAGAGCTCCCGGCGGATCAGCCGCTCCAGGAACTGCTTCTGTCCTTCCTTGCTGGCGAGGTACTGCTGCATCTCTCGCGGCGCGCGGCGGGACTCCTGGCCGAGTTCGCGTTCCAGATCCGCCGTCGTGTATGCCTTGTCATTCACCTTGAGGACCACCGGGCCCTGGGCCTTGCCCTCGCCGCCACCTTTTCCGCACGCGGCGACGGCGAGGGCACACCCTGCGGCCACGAGAAGACGCTTCCACTTCGTGCTGTACACGGATCACTCCTTCGTGCGTCGTGTCCTGAGAACAGTTGGCTCCGGCCTGCTCCCGGCCGGAGTCAGGCGACGCTAGCACCGGCTCGGAGTCTTTGCAAGAGGTTTCTGGTCGCTTCCACACGGGCCTCCGGCGTGCTCCCTCCTGTCCGGTACTCCAGCGCCTCCTCAGGGAGGTATCTCAGGCGCCCGCGTTCCGATCTGAGCAGGGTCAGGATGGTCTCGGGCAAAACGGGCGGATCCGGCGCGAACGTGAGCCGGATGGCCTCCCGGCGGGCGTCAATTTCCCGCACCCGCAGCATCCGCGCCTGGATCTTGAGATCCATCACCGTGAGCAGCCATCGCACCTCCGGCGGGACCGGTCCGAACCGATCCTGGAGCTCTTCGGCGAAGTCCCGGAGGCGCTCGGCATCCGGGAGAGCTGCCAGGCGCTTGTAGAGGTTCAGGCGGAGGCTGGGATCGGGGACGTAACCCTCGGGGATGAATCCCTCGGCGCGCAAGCGGATGACCGGGTCCACCGCGACCTCCACCGGCTCGCCCTTGAGCTCGCGGATGGTCTCCTGGATGAGCTGGGTGAACAGGTCGAAGCCGACGGCCGCGATGTGGCCCGACTGTTCCGCTCCCAGGAGATTGCCCGCGCCCCGGATCTCCAGGTCCCGCGTGGCGATTTTGAAGCCGGAGCCCAGCTCGGTGAGCTCGGCGATGACCTGCAGGCGCCGGCGCGCCACCTCGGTCATCCCGCCCTCGGCCGGGACCAGGAGGTACGCATAGGCCCGGTACTTGTCCCGCCCCACCCGGCCGCGGAGCTGGTACAGCTGCGCCAGGCCCAGCGCGTCCGCCCGGTCGATGATGATGGTATTGGCCGAGGGCACGTCCAGGCCGGACTCGATGATCGTGGTGCAGAGGAGGACGTCCACCTTTTTCAGGTAGAAGTCCACCATGATCCGCTCCAGGGTCGCCTCGTTCTGCTGCCCGTGGGCCACGGCGATCCGCGCCTCGGGAACCAGGCGCCGGAGCTCCCGGGCCACGGTCTGGATGCTCTCCACGCGGTTGTGCACAAAGAAGACCTGCCCGCCCCGGGCGAGCTCGCGCTGGATCGCCTCGGTGATGACCTGGGGGTCGTGCGGCGTCACATAGGTGCGGATGGCCAGGCGCTCCTCGGGCGGGGTCGCGATGGTGCTGACATCCCGCACCCCCAGCATGGCCATGTGGAGGGTCCGGGGAATGGGCGTGGCGGTGAGCGTGAGGACGTCCACCTCGCGCCGCAACTGCTTCAGCGCCTCTTTGGCGGCCACGCCGAAACGCTGCTCCTCGTCCACCACCAGGAGGCCCAGGGCGTGGAACCGGACGTCCTTCTGGAGAAGCCGGTGGGTCCCGATCACGATGTCCACGCTGCTGTCGTGAAGCCCCTGGAGCACCTGCTTCTGCTCGGGCGCCGGCCGGAAGCGCGACAGCAGCTCCACGCGCACGGGGAAGTTGGCGAAGCGTGCGCTGAAGGTCTGGTAGTGCTGGAGGGCCAGGACCGTGGTGGGCACCAGGACCGCGACCTGCTTGCCGTCCATGACGGCCTTGAAGGCCGCGCGCAGCGCGACCTCGGTCTTGCCGTAACCCACATCGCCACACACCAGCCGGTCCATGGGTCGCCGCACCTCCATGTCCCGCTTCACGTCCCGAATGGTTTGGAGCTGGTCGGGCGTTTCCTCGTAGGGGAAGGCCGCCTCGAACTCCTTCTGCCAGGGGCTGTCGGGGGCGAAGGCATGGCCGGGCAATACCTGACGCGCCGCGTACAGCTTGAGCAGTTCCCCGGCCATCTCCCGGACGCTGGCGCGCACCCGCTCCTTGGCCTTCGCCCACGAGGTGCCGCCCAGGCGGTCCAGTGCCGGCGCGCCCCCGGCGGAGTCCCCCCCCACGTACCGCTGGACCAGGTGCAGCTTGGAGACAGGGACGTACAGCGTGTCGGCGCCGGCGTACTTCAGGTGGAGGAAGTCCCCCTCCTGGCCGCCCACCGCGAGTTGCTGCAGGCCCAAGTACCGGGCGATCCCGTGGTCCACGTGGACGACGTGGTCGCCCTCCTTCAGGTCCGCAAAGGAGGTGAACGGGAGCGCTTCCTTGGGCCGCGCCCGCCGTCGTGGGAGGACCCGGGCGCCAAAGATCTCCGTCTCTGTGACCACCGTGAGGCCGAGCGGCACGATGCGGAAGCCGCCGCTGAGCGCCCCGGTCCAGAGGGCGACTCCGCCCGGTTCGGGGACCTCCCGACCCAGGCGGGCTCCCAGGTCGTGATCCCGCAGGATCTCCTGCACGCGCCTCGCCTGAGCCTCGCTTCGCGCCACCAGAGTGATCCGCTCGCCCCGGCGACGCCACGCAGAAAGGTCTTCCAGGAATCGGGTGATGCGTCCCTGGTAGTTGTCGACGCTCGTGGCCGGGACGTGCTGGGTGGGGCCGCCATCCGGCTGCACGTCCGGCGCCGCCAGCGGCACCGGCGCGAACGGCGTGAGCGTGATCGCCGGCCACGCCCGCGCCAGCTCGCGGAATTCCTCCCAGGAGGCCCAGCGCTCCGGGAGCGGCGGGACCAAGGGGGCGAGGTCCGGCTCCCACCCGCCGAGCGGGTCCCCGGGCTCCGACGCAGCCTCCCGCAAGACGGTGGCGGCGCGTTCCGCCAGGGCCGGCGGCTCGTCCCACACAATCAGGCCGTCGGGGGGGAGGTAGGCCAGGAGCGTAGTGAGGCCGGGCAAGAAGTACGGCAGAAAGGCGTCCCACTCCGGGATAGGCGGACGATGCTCCAGGGCCTCCAGCAGGGCCGGAGGGACGGGCACGGCTTGCCGTCGGGCCGCATCCCGCAGGCGCCCCTCCGCCGAGGCCACCGCCGCCTCGGTCATGGGGACCTCGGCCAGCGGCAGGATCGTCACGGCCGATTCCGACCCCAGGGATCGCTGCGTCTCGGGATCGAACCGTCGGAGAGAGGTGACCTCATCCCCAAAGAACTCGATCCGCACCGGATGGGAGGCTTGAGGCGGAAAGCAATCCAGGATGCCCCCCCGGACCGCGAACTCGCCCGGCTCCGACACCTGGCCGACCCCACGGTAGCCCGCGGCCGTCAAGGCGCGGAGCAGGTCGTCGCGGGGGACGATCCGCTGCAGGTAGAGTGAGACCGCGGCGGCGGCCAGCGCCGCCGGCCCGATCGTACGGGGGAGGGCGGCGGCCACCGACGCCACCAGAATGGTGGCCTGCCCCGTCGCCAGCCGATGCAGGGCCTGGACGCGACCTGCCCGGGCCTCGGGATCGCCCTCGCGCTCCGGCAGAAGGGCCACGGCGCCGCCCAGGAAGAACTCGATGTCGGCCGCCAGCGCTGCCGCCACTTCTTCGCTCCGGCAGAGGACCAGGAACGTCCGGCCGGTCCCCGTGTGGCACGCCGCCAGGGCCAGGGCGCGTGAGGTGCCGTGCAGGCCGTGGAGGCTGACCTCGACGGGCGCGGCGAGATCCTCAAAGAGGTCCGCCAGTTTGGATTCACGCCAGAGGAATTGCGGCAGCATGCTCTGTAGACAAGCGGTCAGCTTTCAGCCCGCAGCACTCGGCAGCCAGCCCGAATGACAGGGCCGACGATGGGGAGCCGATGGCTGACGGCTGCATTCAAAGGGTCGGCTGGAGTCGAACCATGGGAATCCCGGAAGGGGATCGGCGATGCGGATCTCAGCGATGCGTCGTGACGGGCGATCCGCCCTGTTCGCGTCCAGCAGTTCCAGAGACTACACGCTGGATCAATTCCGAGGTGGAGGCACCCTTCACATAGGGGAGGCTCCGCACCTTCCCGCCCATGCTTCGCACAAAGTCGGCGCCGATGATCTGGTCCACCGGCCAGTCGCCCCCCTTCACCAGGACATCCGGTCGCAGTGACCGGATGACCCGGCCCGGATCAAGATCGTGGAAGATGAGGACCAGATCCACGGACGCCAGGGCCGCCAGCACCTCCGCGCGCTCCCTGTCGGGCACCACGGGGCGACCGGCCCCTTTGAGTTGCCGGACAGATGTGTCGCTGTTCACCGCGACCACCAAGAGGTCGCCCAAGGCGCGGGCCCGCTCCAGGTAGCGCGTGTGCCCCCGGTGCAACAGGTCGAAGCACCCGTTGGTGAAGACGACCCGTCGGCCGGCTGCCTGCGCCTGGCGGACCGCCCGGGACGCCGCGGGGAGAGACTTGACCTTGGTCGCTGCGCGCGGCACCTTCGCTCTCGCCTGTGCGTTCTTGGCTCTCACCGTTCGCTCTTGCCTCTCGGCTCTAGGCTCGCGGCTCTTCAAGCCCTTCGATCAGTGCCGCTGCCAGGAGCGGGACCAGGAGCTCGTGATGGCCGGTCAGGGCGTATCCCTGCCCCCCCTGGGCCACCGGACGGCGGACCACGTTCTGCATTGGCCGGTAGTGCTGAATGAAGTCCAGGTTCACCGTGACGAAGTCGCGGACCCGGTGACCGAGGTTCCGCGCCAGCGTCAGCGCCTTCAGGAACACCTCGGGCATGAGCACCGCCGAGCCGACGTTGAGAAAGACGCCGCCGTCGTCAAGATCTGCGACCACGGCCGCCAGGAGACGGAAGTCCCGCTGCGTTGCCTCGCCCACGACCGCGCCGTTGCAGCTTGGGTGCATGTGAACGATGTCAGCGCCCAACGCCACGTGGACCGTGCACGGGAGGTCCAGCCGCGTGCAGGCCGCGAAGAGGCTTTGACCAAGGTAGGGCGGCTCGGCCGCGATCATTCGCTCGCCCAGGGCGCGGCCGAAGCCCAGCCCGCGACGCACCCCGTCCGCCACCGCTTCGTTGATGATCCGGCCGGTCTCCTCGGCCATCCCGAAGCCGCCCTCCGCCAGCTGGATCTCCACATCTTCCGAGGTAAATCCGGCGTAGGCCAGCTCGAAGTCATGCACGGCGCAGGCACCGTTCGTGGCCAGGGCCGTCACGAGCCGCCGCTCCAGCAGATCCACCAGGATGGGCGAGAGCCCCACCTTGATGACGTGGGCCCCCATCCCCAGGATCACGGGCCTCCCACGCCGCCGGGCCTCGAGGACGGCCGACACCACCCGTCGCAGGCTCTGCACCGCCAAGTGATTCGGCAGCGAATCGAGGTAATCCCGGAGCGTCCCGCCCGCTCGCCAGGCCTGCGCGGCATCCGCCACCGACACCTTGCTGGGCCGCGAGGAGAGCGGATACGTCTTGACCCCGCGGGGGTCCAACGGCTTATAGCTGTGGGCCATTACGCCGCCCCCTCTCGGCTCGCGGCCACCCTGGGGGTTCCCGACTCTCGGCTCTCGCCTCCGGCATCACGGCGATCCCCGGCGAAGCCGCTCGAGATGATCCGATAGCGCCCGCAGCTGGATCTGCACCTTGATCTCCTCCTCCAGGCGGCCCCGGGAGCTGCACTCCTCGTCCCCCAGTGGTCGGTTGGACCACAGGAGAGCATCAGAATATCGCTGGGTACGAAAGAACGCCTCGGTGCGCAGGCCTGTCTCCCCGCGTCGCGTCGCCGAGAGGGTCAATATGAGCCGGGCTTGTTTGGTGCGGAAGGCCTGGCCCAGAACCGGCTTGCCGCACGTAGAGTACCGGTCCTCCTGCTCGGTCACGAAGATCGTCGCGGCGTACTCGGGGTTGATGGTCAGCCATCCGGTCTCGATGATCCCGGTGGTGCGATCGATGGTTCGGATGTCGAATCCGCGCTCGATCAGAGTCCGGATAGCTGCCTCCCAGGCCTGGCCGAACTCCACATCCAGGCGACGGAAATCACGGGACGTGTGCCTGTGGCGCTCCATCCCCCCACAGGCCACCAGCACACCCGCACAGATTGCGGCAACCGCAAGCCTTCGCATCCTCGCATCCGGCCCGTCCCGAATGAGTCTCGGCCGCACCCGGCAACATCTCGCCAGGCGCGACTCTAGCACAGCGGGGAAACCCAGTCAAAACGTCCGACACCCGACTCCGCGTGAGACGGACGGCCCGCCGCCGTTTTCGCCCTCGCTGTCGCTGTCTCTGTCGCGGTCGTCGAATCCGGGGAGTGGGGACGCTCAATCCGCAGGTGGGGCAGGGCGAGCGATGACAACGCGGTGAGGGTACGGGGCCCGGATGCCCTCGCGGTCGAAGTGCGACTTGATACGCCGGCGGAGCTCACGGGCCACGTCCCATTGCTTGAACGGGGACGGTCTTGGCGAGCATCCGGATGGTGACCTGGGAGTCGGTCAGGGCCTCGACCCCCAGCACCTGGGGGGGGCTCAAGCACCAGCTTGCCGAAGCTCTCATCCTCGGTCAAGGACTGGCCGACCTCCGCCAGCACCGCGATCACGCGGTCCACATCCTCCTCGTAGCCCACGCCGATCTCCAGGACCACCCGGGACCATTCCTTGGTGAGGTTGCTCACCACCTTGATCTCCCCGTTGGGGATGAAGTGGAGCGTGCCCTGCAGGTCCCGGACGATCGTCATCCGGAGCGTCATCTGCTCCACCTGACCATTTACCCCGGCCGCTTGGATGACGTCTCCCACGTGGAACTGGTCCTCCAACAGGATGAAGAACCCGGCGATCACGTCCCTGATTCGGCTTTGGGCGCCGAATCCGATGGCCAGGCCGGCCACGCCGGCGCCCGCGATGAGGGGCGTGATGTCCAGCCCGATCTCCCGGAGGACCATCATCACGGCGACGATCACGACGAGGGTCGTGCCCACCGTCCGGAGGAGGCTGGCCAGCGTGTGGGCGCGCTTCTCCCGCTCCGTGATGACGGGCTCCTTGCCGGTGGGCATCAGGCGGGGAATCCGGTCCGCCACCGCGCGCAGCAGGCGGATCAGCAGGATGCTCCCGACTGCGATCACCAGGATCCGCAGGCCGCTGGTCCTGAGCCAGAGCAGGATGTCGCCGAACTCCCCGCGCATCATCTCCCTTCCCTCTCGGATCTTCTCGAACTTCGCGGAATGTTATTACTTTCCGAAATCCGCAATCCGATTCCTCGTGGACGGGCACCGGAACAGTACCGGCGAGCCCCGGAACTTGTCAAGCGGTGACGGGAACCGAATGACCGCCGGAACGCTGTGTGCGTGCATGTCGAGAACTTCGGCTTGTTCCCTTGTGCAACCGTGGGGATTTTTCCACGCCGGGATTTTGCCCTTGACGGGTGCCTTTTGATCGAATATGTTATAGACGAAAATTCGGTCCAAAGAGGATATGGCAATCGCCTGCCCTTACATCCGGGGCCGGACCGGCCCCGCTCCCACCCGACACCAGCACGAATCCCCTAGCCTATCCAAGCCAGTCCAAGGATCGTCCTGCGTCCCGAGGGCGCGGAGCGGACCAATCTGCCCGGAAGGAGGTCAAAGATGGGCGATACGGAGGCGCAGCTTTTCGCTCGGCTGAAGGAGGAGAACCCCGAGTTCCGCCGCCTGGCCGAGAAGCATCGGGAGTTCGACATCAAGATCAGCGAGTACGACCGTATCTACTACCTGACCAGTGAGCAGGAACGAAAGCGCAAAGAGCTGCAGAAACTGAAATTGAAGCTCAAAGACGAGATGTACGCCATCATGCGGCAGTACCGGAATGAGCAACACCAGGTTGTCCCATCTTGACGCTCGCGGTCAAGCCCGCATGGTGGATGTCGGGGCCAAGGACGAAACGGCCCGCGAGGCCGTCGCGCGCGGGTTCGTAACGTTGCGGCCCGGCACGTTGCGCCTGATCAGGGATCAGGCCATCCCCAAGGGCGATGTGTACGCGGCGGCGCGTCTGGCCGGGATCCTGGCAGCCAAGCGAGTCCACGAACTGGTTCCCCTGTGCCATCCCCTCCTGATCACGGCGGCCGAGGTCGCCTTCCGGGCGACCCGCCGACCTCCCGGCATCGAGATCGAATCGCGGGTGAAGACCACCGGGCGGACCGGGGCCGAGATGGAGGCCCTGACGGCAGTGTCGGTGGCCGCCTTGACGATCTACGACATGTGCAAGGCGGTGGACAAGGGCATGGTCATCGGCGATGTCCGCCTGGTGTTCAAGGCCGGCGGGCGGAGCGGGACCTACCGACGGCCGCGCGCGGCGCTGCCGACCATCGGGGTGTGAAGAATCCGCGACCCCCGCATCTGAAAGGTCCGGATCCGGTCGGCCGCGCGCGGGGGGCTCCTACAAGCGTGTTCTGGCGTGTTCAGAGTTGACTCACCGACCGGCTCAGGGCTGACGCGGCATGACGACAGCCCCCCAAACGGCCTTCATCTATTCCGAACGGTACCAGGAGTTCGATTACGGGCCGGGCCACCCACTTCGCAACACGCGTCTGGCCCTCACCTACGAACTGTGCCAGGCCTATGGCCTCCTCAGCCTTCCCACCACACGCCTCATCCAGGCCCGAGACGCCACGGAAGAGGAAGTTGCGGCCTTCCACCGGGCGGACTACGTCGACGTCTTCCGCGCGGCAGACCGGGGCCACGCACCCCCCAACATGTTGGACTACGGCCTGGGGACCAGCGACAATCCGATCTTCCCGGGGGTGTACGCCTGGTCGCTCCTGTCCACCGGGGCCTCACTCCAGGCCATGGAATGGGTGGACTCCGGCCGGGTGGAATGCGCCTTCAACATCGCCGGCGGGCTGCACCATGCGGCGGTTGCCCGTGCGGCCGGTTTCTGTTACTTCAATGACGCCTCTGTCGTCATCAAACACCTGGTTCGCCGGGGCCGGCGCGTCGCGTACGTGGACATTGACGCGCACCACGGAGACGGGGTGCAGTTCGGTTTTTACGACACGGACCAGGTACTCACGGTCTCGATCCACGAGAGCGGTGAGAGTCTTTTCCCCGGTACCGGCTTTGTCGAGGAGATCGGCCGGGGTCGGGGGATTGGCTACGCGGTGAACGTGCCCCTCCTTGCCGGCAGCGACGACGAGGTCTTCCTGTGGGCTCTCGACCAGGTGGTGCCGCCCCTGCTCACCGCCTTCAACGCGGACGTGGTGGTGACCCAGCTCGGCGCGGACACCCACCAGACCGACCCGTTGACCAATCTGGCGATAACCACGACCGGGTTTGCCGAGGCGGTGCGGCGTCTGCAGCCGTTCTGTCGGAAATGGATTGCCCTGGGGGGCGGTGGGTACAACCTGGAAAACGTGCCCCGCAGCTGGACGCTGGCTTGGGCCATCATGAACAGGTGCGAGGTCCCGGACGGCATGCCGGAGTCATTCCTGTCCACCTTTCGCCGGCTGGGGTTCCGCCCGTCGCGACTCAGGGACGATCCCTACGTCGCGGAGGCATCCTCCCGGGAGCAGGCCTGGCGTTTCGTCCGCGAGCAGGTGTATCGCCTGCAGAAATTGGTGTTTCCGCATCACGGGCTCTGACGAATTCACGGTCCCCATCTCACAGGAGGATAGCGAGCGAAAAAACCAGGGCGCGGATCGAGAGTCCAATCAGGGATCGACTACCGATGGAGGAATCGTCATGCCGTTCGAAGACAAGACCTTGACCTGCATCGACTGTGGACAGACGTTTGTATTCACCGCCGGGGAACAGGAGTTCTTTGCGCAGAAGGGCTTCCAGAACGAGCCGAAGCGCTGCAAGAACTGCAAGGCCGCCAAGCGGTCCGGTGGCGCCGGATATGGCGCCGGGTCGGGGGCAGGGGGCACCCGGGAGCTGCACGAGGTGACCTGTAGCTCCTGCGGTCAAAAGACCACCGTGCCATTCAAGCCGACGCTGGACCGTCCCGTCTACTGCCGCACGTGCTTCCAGGCGCGTCGCGGGGCTGGGATGCGCTCCACCTAGGCCGGATCCGAGATCGCTCTCTGTCTCGGGCCAGGCTCACCCCCGTGCGTTCTGGCGGGGGGCCTGGCCCGGTTTGTTTTGTCTCCGGGACCGGCGCCCGCTCGCAGGGCGAAAGACATTGAAGCTTCTGTGGCTCGTGTGCTACAAATGCAGCAACTCAGCGCTCAGCAATCAGCCGGAGTCTGACGGCTGAACGCCGACGGCTGAAAGATTGAGTGAGCCATGAGTGAACTGACCCAGCCCGACGTAGGCATTCTCCTGCGGAACATTCCAGCGGTGGACGAGCTGCTCGCCATCCCCCGCATCCAGAACATGCTGGCGGCATACCCCCGTTGGGCCGTCCTGGAGGCAGTGCGCCAGGTGCTGGCGGACCGCCGCCAGCGCGTCCTCCGCGGAGGGGTAACGCGAGAAGCAGCGGAGACGCTCCTGGCCCCGGATGCCATTGCGGCAGCTGTGGCGGAAGCGGCCACGCAGAAGGCCGGGCCGTCCTTCATCCCCGTCATCAACGCCACCGGGGTCATCCTGCACACCAACCTCGGCCGCGCGCCGCTCGCCCCCGCCGCGCTGGAGGCCATCCAGGCAACCGCGGCCGGTTATGCCAATCTGGAGTTCGACCTGGCAACCGGCACCCGCGGCTCCCGCCAGGTCCACGTGGAAGCGCTCCTGTGTGCCCTGACCGGGGCGGAGGCGGCCCTCGTGGTCAACAACAATGCCGCGGCCGTTCTCCTGACCATCAACACGTTCGCCAGCGGGAGGGAGATCGTGGTGTCCCGCGGCCAGCTGGTGGAGATCGGCGATTCCTTCCGCATCCCCGACGTGATGGTCCGGGCGAGCGGGCGCCTCCGCGAGGTCGGGACGACGAACCGCACGTACCTCCGGGACTACGAGGGAGCCGTCGGCCCGGAGACCGCGGTGCTCCTCCAGGTGCACCGGAGCAACTTCCAGATCCTGGGCTTTACTGCCGACGTCGAGCTATCGGAGCTTGTCGCCCTGGCCAGGCGCCACAACCTCCTGGTGATGGACGATCTGGGGAGCGGCGCCCTGCTGGACCTGTCGCTCCTGGGTCTCCGGAAGGAACCGCTGGCCGCGGACGCCATCCGCGCCGGGGTGGACCTGGTGACCTTCAGCGGGGACAAGCTGCTGGGTGGGCCACAGGCCGGGATACTGGTGGGCCGCCGCGACCTGCTGGCGCGTGCCCGGAAGAACCCTCTGGCGCGCACGGTCCGGATTGACAAGCTCAGCCTGGCCGCCCTCGAGGCGACGCTCCGCCTGTACCGCGAACCCGAACGCGCTCTCCGTGAGATCCCGATCCTTCGCATGTTGGGCCTGACAGCGGCCGCAATCGGGGCACGGGCCGATCAGGCGGCGTGCGCCCTCCGGTCCGCGTCCTCGGATGTGACCATCGCCATCGAGGACGAGACGTCCGAGGTGGGCGGCGGCGCCCTCCCACTCCAGGCGATCCCCACGCGCGTCCTGGCTCTCCGCCCGGCGCGAGGGAGCGCCGCGCAGCTGGAAGCACGCCTCCGGCGAGGACGTCCGCCCGTGCTGGTCCGGATCAAGGGGGATCGGGTCCTCGTGGATCTCCGCACGGTCGAAACCGCTGACGAGGCCGCGTTGCTCCAGGCCCTCCGCGAGGCTCTGGGGGCGCATGCGGGAGGGAGCGCATGACCCCCGAGACTGCCACTCCCATGGATCCGGTAGGCCTCACGGCCCTGGATCTGCTCCACCTGGCTCAGAACCCAAAGACCCCCCTCGAGGTGCTGGAGAAGATCCTAGAGCACCCCGCCCTCTCGCCCGAGGTGGTTGTGGCCCTCCTTCGCCACCCGGAAACGCCGGGGGCCGGCATCGCAAGGTTGGCCGAGCGCGCCACGGGCCCGCTTCTCGACGTCCTGCTGGGCTCCCTGGACCGGTTCGGGCGCTGGGTGGAGGCCCTGGAGGCGCTGCTCCGCAATCCGGCCGTCCCGCAGACCAAGCATCCGACCATCAAGAGCCAGATCGAAACCGCCAAGAAACGGGACACGGACGGCTCCAAGAAGAGCCTCCTGCTTCGCATCAAGGATCTCCCAGTGGGACAAAAGCTGGCCCTGGCCAAGAAAGGGAACAAGGACGTCCGGATGATCCTGATCAAGGACAGCAACGAGATGGTGGCCCTGGAGGTGGTGGGCTCCCCACGCATCACCGACGGCGAGATCCTGGCCATCGCCATGATGCGGGATGTCTCTGACAAGATCCTGCGCTACATCGCCGGCAATCGGAAGTACCGCCAGAACAAAGAGATGGTGTGGGCGCTATTGAACAATCCGAAGACGCCCGTCGGCGTGTCGTTGGGCCTGGGCATCCAGCAGCTCACGGATAGGGAGCTGGACGACTTGACCAAGAACCGGAACATCCCGGGGGCGGTCTCGCGTGCGGCCAGGCAGATTGCGGACCGCCGGAAGGCGCCCCATACCGCGGGCGGCGGCGGGCACTAGGCCATGCCGGGTCTCTTCATCACCTTCGAGGGTGGCGAGGGATCGGGGAAGACCACGCAGCTGAAGGCGCTTCTGACGCATCTCTGGTCCACCGGCCGGGAGGCCGTCGAGACCCGGGATCCTGGCGGGACTGTCATCGGGAAGCAGATCCGGGCGCTCCTTTTGAATCGCGAGAACACCCGGATGGCGCCCGCCGCAGAACTCCTGTTGTACGAGGCGAGCCGCGCCCAATTGGTGCACGAGGTCATCCGCCCGGCGCTGGCGGCGGGCCGAATGGTCCTCTGCGATCGGTTCGCGGACTCGACGGTGGCGTACCAGGGTTACGGGCGCGGGCTGGACCTCGAGATCATCGCGCGGCTGAACGCCTTGGCGACGGGTGGCCTGCGCCCGGACCTGACGTTCCTCCTGGATCTGGATCCGGCCGTGGGGCTCCTGCGGGCGACCCAGCGTGTGGCGGAGCGCCAGGAAGGGCACGATCGGATCGAGGGAGAGGTGCTGGCCTTTCATCAACAGGTCCACATCGGGTACCGGACCATCGCGGCCGCCGAGCCCGAGCGGGTGATCCTCCTGGATGCCTCTCGCGGGATGGCGGAGATCGAGGGCCATATTCGCCGGCGCGTGGACGAGGTGCTCCGCGCCTCCTTGGGCGCGGCCGGCTCCCGCCTCCCCGCCTCTGGGTGAGCCGATGCCATTCGGCGACATTCTTGGTCAGGACAGGGCTGTGTCGCGCCTACGTCTGGCGGTATCCGGCGGACGACTCTCTCAGGCCTACTGCTTCTTCGGGCCGCCGGGGGTGGGAAAGCGCACCACGGCCCTGGCCCTCGCCCAGGCCGTGAACTGCCTCGCGGGTCCTGCCCCGGCGCCTGGCGCGGCGACTGCGGACGCCTGCGGGACCTGCGCCGCCTGCCGGAAGGTCGCGGTCGGCCTGCATCCCGACGTGACCGAGGTGCGGCCCGAGGGCAAGACGGTCATCACCATCGACCAGGTCCGGGAGGTGACGGCGCGCGCGGCGCTCCGCGCTTACGAGGGGAAAACCAAGGTTTTCATCCTGGACCCGGCCGAGCTCATGCAGGAGCCGGCCGCGAACGCCATCCTGAAGACGCTGGAGGAGCCGGCCGGGGCATCCCTGTTCGTCCTGGTGACGGCAGCCCCCAGCGCCCTGTTGCCGACGATCCTGTCCCGCTGCCAGGGGGTGCGATTCGACTCCCTGGGCGAGGAGCCGCTTCGTGCCATCCTGGTGCGACACGGCCGGACGCCCGAAGCCGCGGCCGCGGCCGCGGCGCTCGCAAGCGGCAGCGCCGAGCGCGCGCTGGCCTTGGATGTCGAGGAGTCCCGCGCCACCCGCGACCGGATCGTTCAGGAGGTGTGGGGCGGGCTGGGCTCCCTGGTCTCCGTCCTGGAGCGCGCCGAGAAGCTGGCGCGGGACCGGGCGAAGCTCGAGGGCGCGTTGGAGATTCTAGCGAGCTTCAGTCGCGACCTGGCCGTGGCCAAGGTCAGCGGCGGGGACGCCCCGCTTGTCCATGCCGATCGCCGGGCGGAGGTGACGCGCCTGGCATCCGGATGCTCAGTGGGGGCGATCCTGGCGATGCACGAGGCGCAAGCGGAGGCGCAGCGGGCGCTCGCCCGCAACGCCAACGCGCGTTTCACCGCGGAGCGCATGCTCCTCAGGATGCGCCAGGCGGTGGAAGAAGGGCAGGAGGGCGGCCATGGCTCGTGTGGTGCGGGTTGAATTCCCCGGCCCGGGTCGGCACCAGTACTCTCCCGCGCCCGGATACTCCCTCCGGGGCGGCGACATCGTGGTCGTGGAAACCGACTGGGGCGTGGGCATGGGCCACGTGGGAAGCATCCTGGAGAACCTCCCGCTGGACGCGCTGAAGCCCCCCCTCCGCCGGATCCTGCGCAAGGCCACGCCCACCGACCTGTCGCGCCGGGCCGCACTCCTCCAGCGCGAGCGGGAGGTGCGGGCCTTTTGCCGAGAACGCATCCAGGCGCGCGACTTGCCCATGAAGCTGACCGAGGTGCGGATCGGCCTGGACAGTACCAAGGCCATGTTCTACTTCACGGCTGAAGGCCGGGTGGACTTCCGGGAGCTGGTGAAGGACCTCACCCAACACCTGCGGACCCGGGTGGAGCTCCGGCAGATCGGCGTGCGGGACGAGGCCAGGGTGCTGGGCAGCGCAGGGCCATGTGGTCGTTCCCTCTGCTGTTGCTCCTTCCTCCAACTCTTCGCTCCGGTGAGCATCCGGATGGCCAAGGACCAGAACCTTGCCTTGAATCCCGGCAAGCTGTCCGGGATGTGCGGTCGGCTCAAGTGCTGCCTGGCTTTCGAGCATCCCCTCTACGCGGACCTGAGACGCACCCTGCCCAAAGTCGGCTGCTGGGTGGGCACGTGCCAGGGTCCGGGCCTGGTGCGGACGCAAAACATCCTGAAGCAGTCTGTCCTGGTCGGCCTCGAGACCGGCGGGCAGGTCACGCTCACGCCTTCTGAG
>JBIOJT010000013.1:0-27970 GCA_044451055.1 Methylomirabilales bacterium (SeqCode) | reverse complement strand
CTCCCGGGGCGCGTACGGGCGGGGCAGCAACTGCAGCGGCCGTCGGGGCCACCACACTCGGCCCCTGCGCTTCAGGCTTGAGCGCGGGAGCAGCAGGCGCGCCGGAAAGGACCGCCGATACATCCTCTCCCGCCTGCCCGAGGATTCCCATCGGGGCACCCACCGGCAACTCCTCTCCCTCCTTGGCGACGACCTTGAGCAGCGTCCCGGTCGCGGGGGCCTCGACCTCGTATTCCACCTTCTCGGTTTGGATCAAGACGACCGGCTGGCCCTTCTCCAGCTTCTCCCCTTCAGCCCTGAGCCATTGGAGGATTGTTCCCTTCTCCATCGTCAGGCCCAACTGGGGCATATCAATGCGCGTCGCCATGTGCACTCCCTACGGGAAATCGGTGGTGAGGATGCGGGGAGAGAGATCGCAGCGACTGGCCAGACTTACCCGGTCGTCCTCTTGTATGGTAAAACCGCCTGGCCGCCCACTGGCGGGGCCGGGATGCCGCGGTGGTCTCTTCTCGCGATATGTTGCGGAGACTTTACGTATCCGCTTGTGGATTATCGTTCCCTGCGGCTTCCCCTGTCAAGGTCCACCCATCCGCCTTCCCTGGCCGCCAGCGATTTGTCTGACAGTCGGCACATCGCGCTGCTCTGCTTCTGGTCACTTGAAAAGCCAGGGCCGGCACCGTGAGGCACCGGCCCTGCGGAACGAGCGAAACGCGACGAACAAAGGTACCGCGCCGCTATCTTACGATCTTCTTGACGGCCGCGATGATCTTCTCCTCGCTGGGGGTGACGAACTTCTCCAGCTTGGGCGCAAAAGGCGTGGGGGTGTGCATGGAGGTCACGCGCTGGATTGGCGCATCCAGGAGATCGAATCCCTTCTCAGCCACGACCGCCGCCACCTCCGACGCAAAGCTGCACTGCGGCGCGGCCTCGCACACGACCACCAACTTGTTGGTCTTCCCTACCGAGTTGAGGATCGTCTCCTCGTCCAGCGGGGAGAGCGTCCGCGGGTCCACGACCTCGCACTGGATACCCTCGGCTGCCAGCCGGTCGGCCGCCGCCAGGGAGAAGTGCACCATGCGGGAGGTGGCCACGATGGTCACATCCGATCCCTCGCGCTTCACGTCCGCTTTGCCCAGGGGGATGGTGTAGTCCTCTTCCGGGATCTCGCTGGTGGTCGTATAGAGCAGCTTGTGCTCGATGAAGAACACGGGATTGTCGTCCCGGATGGCCGCCTTCAGCAGGCCTTTGCAGTCATAGGCGGTGGACGGCTGGACCACTTTCAGCCCGGGGACGTGCACGAACCAGGCCTCCAGGCTCTGCGCGTGCTGGGCCGCGGATGACCGGCCCGTGCCGCCCTGGGTCCGGATGACCACCGGCACCTTGGCCTTGCCGCCGAACATGTACTTGACCTTCGCCGTCTGGTTCACGATCTGGTCCATGGCGATGCCGGCGAAGTCGATGTACATGATCTCGGCCACCGGGCGCATCCCCAGCAGGGCCGAACCCAGGGCGCAACCGATGATGGCCGCCTCGGAGATCGGCGTGTTCCGCACCCGCTCTTTTCCGAATTCTTGCAGCAGGCCCTGGGTGGTCTTGTAGCTGCCCCCGAACTCGGCGATGTCCTCGCCCAGCAGATAGACGCGCTCGTCCCGGCGCATCTCCTCGCGCAGCGCCTCAACGACCGCCTCGCGATACGTTATCTTTCTCATTACTTCCTCCTGTGGGAAGCTACATTCCGCAAGCCGTCAGCCCTCAGCTGAAAGCTGACCGCTGAGTGCTTCTGGCCATGGGTTATTCGGTGAAGATATCTTGCAGGGCGCTCTCGATTTCGGGCTCCGGACTCTCCCGGCCAAACTGCACCGCCGCCTCCATCTCCTTCTTGATGGCGGCGTCGATGGCGTCCAGCTCCGCCGCGCTGAATTTCCCCTCGCCGATCATCCGCTGCCGAAACAGAAGAATCGGGCAGCGCTTTCTCCATTCCTCCACTTCCTCTTTCGTCCGATAGGGCTGCGGGTCCCCAACGAAATGGCCGAGGAACCGGTACGTCTTGGCCTCCAGCAGCGTCGGCCCGCCGCCGACGCGGGCGCGATCAATCGCCTCGCCGGACTTCTGGTAAACGTCGAAGACGTCCATGCCGTCCATCACCACGCCGGGAATATTGAAGGCCGCGGCGCGATCCGCGATGTCTTTCACCTTCTGGTGCACGCTCCGGGGCGTGGACTCGGCGTACTGATTGTTCTCGCAGACGAACACGACGGGAAGGTTCCACACGGCGGCCAGGTTCACCCCTTCGTAGAATGCCCCGGTATTACTGCCGCCGTCCCCGAAGAAGCATACCGTCACGCGGTCCATCCCCTTCATCTTCAGCGCCAGGCCTGCACCGGTCGCGATGGGCACCCCGGCGCCCACGATCCCGTTGGCCCCCAGGATGCCCAGGTCGAGGTCGGCAATGTGCATCGAGCCGCCCTTGCCGTGGCAATACCCGGTTTTCTTGGCGAACAGCTCGGCCATCATCATGTCGAGGCGCGCGCCCTTGGCCACGGCGTGGCCATGGCCCCGGTGGGTGCTGGTGATCATGTCCTGGGGCGTCAGATGGGCGCAGACTCCGGCCGCGACCGCCTCCTCACCGATATAACAGTGCAGGAAGCCAGGGAGCTGCCCTTTGAGGAACAGATCGGCCGCCGTTTCCTCGAAGGTCCGAACAGCGACCATCTTGCTGTAAATGCCGAGAAGCCCGGGTTTATCCAACGCTTTCATTCGTCACCTCACAATGCAGAAGGGTCCATCTTCACCGCCAAGGTCCGAGCCGTGGTTCCCTCTAGCCATTTCCATCTCTCGTTTGGGCTTCACTCCTTCAGAAGGGATTCTCCGCCCATCCTGCGCAGACCCGGGGCATGATATGAACGCGCCATCCCAGTGTCAAGGATTCGCGAGGAGAGGTCAGGTGTGCCTGACCTTTCTCACCCCTCCGGGCGCGCAGCCAACCCGCGGGGCAGGCGCGGGCCAGGAATGTCTGCCAGGGTTGCCATGGGAGCCCTGCCTGGGTCGCTCACGGGTCTTTGAAGTCCATCACGTCAACCGGAGTCGCGGATCCAGGTAGGTGTACAGGATGTCCACCGCAAGGTTGACCAGGATGTACAGGATTAAGATGTACAGGATCAGCCCCTGGATGACGGGAAGGTCTCGGTTGTACAGCGACGTCACCACGAACTGCCCGACGCCGGGGATGACGAACAGCGTCTCGATCACCGCGCTTCCCCCGAGGAGGATGCCCACATTCCCAGCACAAGCCAGCATGCCAGCACCCCTCTCACGAGCCAGTGAAGTCCCCCTCGATTTCCCATGGCAACTTCCCCCTCGCGAAGAGTCCGTCTCTCCCATCCCGGTCCGGCCCGTGGCGGCCAGCCGGGGACATTACCATCGGATGTCACGCTGCACGGGCAGGCGGTGCTGATCCTGGCGGACCTCGATGGGCCAGGTCCGATACTCCTCCAGCCAGGCCAGCATGTGCTGCATCACGATCTCCAGAATTTTCTGGCCCTTCTCTGCCGACGCCTTGGTCGGATCTCCGTGGATGCCCGTCTTCGTCCAGCGGCCCCAGAAGTCGTTGAACCGGACAACCTTCGTGGAGTCCGAGCTCATGTACTGCCCGACGCGATCGTTTCCGAAGGCCGCCTTGTCGAGCTGGACCCGTTCCTTGGCGAAGTGCAGGTAGAGCGACGTCTCCATCTCGTCGGCGTGGGCGTGGACGGTGCTCTCCAGCAGCCTCTCGTACTCATCCGGCCCCATCGCGAAATACCCGAAGGCGCAGCAAATGGACGGGGTCTCCAGCAGGGTCCGCCGCGCAATGAGGTCGATCATGGGCTGGTTGGACCCGTGGCCGTTCACGAGGGCGATCCGCTTGAAGCCGTGATAGGCGACGCTCTTGGTCACGTCCAGGCAGAAATTGATGAAGTGCTCGGGCTGGATGTGGATGGTGCCGGGGAAATCGATGTGGTGCATGTTGAGCCCGTACGGGATTCCGGGAAGCACCAGGACCCTGTCCGGTGCCCGCCGCCCCAGCTCGTGGCAGACCGATTCCACCAGAAAGAGATCCACGTCCAGCGGCATGTGGCGCCCGTGCTGCTCCGTCGAGCCCGTCGGCAGGATCACCACCTTCTGCAGTTCGATAGCGTCGTTCATCTCCGGCCAGGTCAGCTTGTTGTAGAGGTACGTTTCTTTCGCCTTCACCGCCTCCTCCATGGTTTCCGGATTCTCGTCATCGCCTGGGGCCCATCCCGCGGCGGCTCATCTCCCCGCGCTCCACTGTCGGCTCTCGGCGCTACAGTTCCCGCAGCACCTCCCGGATGCTCTGCTCCAGGATGGCCACCATCTGGTCGATGTCCGCCTCGGTCACGATGAGCGGGGGGCCGAAGGCGATCCAGTGGGGGTCGAAGCGGAGCAGGAGGCCGTTCCTGAGGGCCTGCTTCCCGATGCGGATGCCGAGCTCCACCTCGGGCGGGAACGGGGTCTTGGTGGCCGGGTCCTTGACGAACTCCACCCCGATGAGGAGGCCCTTCCCCCGGATGTCCCCGATGATCCCGAGGGCGCGGAGGCCCTCCAACCGATGGACGAGGTGCGCCCCCATGCGCTGGGCGTTCTCCGGGAGCTTCCGGTCCAGGATCTCCTGGATGCTCGCCAGGCCGGCGGCGCAGGCCACGGGGTTGCCCGCGTACGTGTGGCCGTGGGCGAACTCGGTCCCGGGTGCCCCCCAGAACGCCCGGGCGACTTTCTCACGTACCAGGGCGGCCGCCAGGGGAGCGTAGCCGCTGCTCATTCCCTTGCCACAACAGAGGATGTCCGGGACCACGTCGAAGGTGTTGGCGGCGAAGAGGGCCCCGGTCCGGCCGAAACCGGTGATGATCTCGTCGAAGATGAGGAGGAAGTTGTACTCGTCGCAGAGCTGGCGGAGAATCTTCAGGTACTCCATCGGGGGGGTGATGATGCCCCCGGTGTTACTGATGGGCTCCACGATGATCGCGGCGATGGAGCGGGGGTCCTCCCACTCGATCATGGTGCGGATCGTCCGGGCGCAGAACGTCTCACAGGCCGGGTAGGTCTTCTCGTAGGGGCAGCGGTAGCAGTACGGGGGGTAGGTGTGCAGGAACCCCACGGCCGCGGGCTCGTACAGCGTTTTCCGGTACCCCACCCCGCCCGCGCTCATGGCGCTCCCGGTGGCCCCGTGGTAGCTCAGGTACCGGGAGAGGATCTTGAACTTCCCGGGGTTCCCGGTCTGGCGGTGGTACTGGCGGGCCATCTTGAAGGCGGCCTCATTGGCTTCGGAGCCGCTGCTGACCAGGCGGGCCGTGGAGAGATCGCCGGGGCTGATCTCGGCCAGCCGCGCGGCCAGCTCCACGGCACGGGGGTTGGTCCCGTGCATGGGGGGGTTGAAGGGCAGCCTCTCGAGCTGCTTGCGCACCGCCTCCAGCATCCGGGGGTTCCCGTAACCGACGTTCACGACGTAGACCCCCGCCAACCCATCCAGGTACTCCTTCCCCTGCACGTCCCAGAAGCGGATCCCGTCGGCCCGCTCCACGATGAACGGCTCCTTCACGAACTCCGTCATCTGCATGTAATCCAGCATGATGTGCTGCAGGTACTGCTCGGTGGCGAAGCGGGCATCACCCTGCGGTGTCATGGATCCTCCTTCCATTCCGTACTCAACATTCTATTCCCGCCGACCCACCTCATCTTCCGGGTCCCCGGGCCGGCGCCGGCCAATTCTACCCCCGGGCCGCGCCGAGCTCCCGTTGGACCCGCTGGATGGCCTTCTCCAGCGCGCCCACGAGCTGGTCCACGTTGGCCTCGGTGAAGATGTAGGGCGGGCTGATCTGGATGTGATCCCCGGCCACGCCGTCGATCATGCCGCTCATCCCGGGCACCACCACCACCCCTTCCTCCAGCGTGGCCTCCACGATGCGCCGCGTGGCTTCGGCGCCGGGCGGGAACGGTCGCTTGGTCGCCTGGTCGGCGACGAACTCCACGCCCAGGAGCAGCCCCGTCCCGCGCGCGTCGCCCACGATGGGGTATTTCTTCAGGGCCGTAAGCCGTTCGAGGAGCACGCGCCCGATCCGCGCGGCGTTGGCCACCAGGTCGTGCGCCTTGAGGTAGCGGAGCACCGCCAGCCCCACGGCCGCGCTCAGGGGATGGCCCGAGTAGGTGAAGCCCTGGGTGGTCCGGGCCGAGCCCTTGGCCATGGCATCGTACACCTTGTCATGCAGGATCACGGCCGCCAGAGGCGAATAACCGCTGCTCAGCGCCTTGGCAGTGGTGATCATGTCGGGGATCACGCCCCAGTGTTCGATCCCGAAGTTCTTCCCGGTGCGCCCGATGCCCGTGATCACCTCGTCGGCGATGAACAGGACGTCGTACTTGTCGCAGATCTCGCGGATCCGTGGATAGTACTCGGGGGGCGGGGTGACGCCCGTGGCCGAGGTCCCGATCACCGGCTCGGCGATGAAGGCGGCGATGCTGTCCGGCCCCTCCAGCGTGATCACCCGCTCCAGGTCGTCGGCGCAGGCGATCTGGCAGCTCGGGTAGGTCTTGCCGTACGGGCACCGGTAACAATAGGGGGGATGGATCTTCGGGAAATTTTGCAGGTACGGCACGAACTCCCCCCGCCAGGCGGTGCGGCCCGACATGGACAGGGCGCCGATGGTGTTGCCATGGTAGCCGGTCCAGCGGGAGATCACGCGGTACTTGGTGGCCCGGCCGCGCTCCACGTGGTACTGGCGCGCCAGCTTCATGGCGGTCTCGGTCGCCTCGGACCCCCCCGAGAGGAGCAGGATGTGCCGCAGGCCGGGGGGCGTCCAGGTCGCCAGTTCCTCCGCCAGGGCCATGGCCGGCTCGTTGGCGAAGGAGCCGCCGTGGACGAAGGCCACCCGCTGGGCCTGCTCGGTCATGGCCGCGATGATCTCGGGGACCGCGTGCCCCACGTTCACCACGGCGATCCCCCCGACCGCGTCGAGGTACTCGCGCCCCGCCTGGTCGTAGAGGAAGACCCCCTTGCCTCGCGTGATCACCGGGTAGATCTTTTCGAAGTCGCGGAAGACCTGGGCACCCATGATGGTCGATCCTCCTTCACGCGTTCGGGTGTTCGACCGTTCGGATGTTCGACGGGACGGGACGGCCCGAACCGCAGAACGCCCTTCGCGCTGCTAGTCGCGTAGCTCCGCGGGCAATGCCCCCTCGACGGCGGTGATGGCCTCGTCCAGAATGGCTACCAGATCGTCCACCTGGCTCGCGGTGATGATGAAGGGCGGCGCCAGGAGGACGTGGTCCCCGGCCACCCCGTCCACCGTGCCGCTGCCTGCGAAGAGGACGAGCCCCCGGGCGAAGGCCTCCTCGAAGATGCGCTTGCCGAACTGGTACTCCGTCGCAAACGGCTCCTTCGTCTTCTTGTCCCGCACGAACTCCACCCCAGCCATGAGGCCCTTGCCCCGCACGTCCCCGACCGTCGGGTGGTCCAGCAGCTTCCTGAGTCCATCCAGTAGGCGCAGCCCCATGCGGCGGCTGTTCTCGATCAGGTTCTGCTCCCTGATGATGTCCAGCACCTCGATCCCGACACGTGCCGACAGGGGGTTGGCGCAATAGGTGTGGCCGCCCCGGAAGTTGCTGTGTTTTTCCCGCAGCAGGTCCATGATCTTGTCCCGCAGGATGACGGCGGCCAGCGGCGTGTAGCCGCCCGAGATCCCCTTGGCCGTCGCGATGATGTCGGGGATCACGTGCCAGTGATCCACGCCGAAGTTGGTCCCGGTCCGGCCGAACCCGGTCATGACCTCGTCGGCGATGAAGAGCACGTCGAACTCGTCGCAGATCTCCCGGATCAATGGGAAGTACTCCGGCACCGCGGGCACGGCGCCCAGCGCCGCGCCCACCACCGGCTCGGCGATGAAGGCCAGCACGTTCTCCGGCCCCTCCTGGCGGATCGCCTTCTTCAGGGCGCGGGCGCACTCCAGGTTGCAATTGCCGTAGGTCAGCCCCCAGTCGCACCGGTAGCAGAAGCACGGCGGGATCTTCACCGAGTGGCCCATCATCGGCCCGTAGATCCGGCGGCGGTAGGTGATCCCGCTCACCGTCATGGCCCCGAAGGTATTCCCGTGGAATCCCTGCCAGCGGCCGATGACCGTGAACTTGCCCCGGTTGTTCCGCTCGAACTCGTACTGCCGGGCGAATTTCACCGCGTTCTCGGTGGCCTCGGACCCGCCCGACAACAGAAAGCTGTGCCCCATCCCCTCGGGCGCGATCTCGGCGATCTTGTGGCAGAGCTCGATGTGCGGCTTGTTCGCGAAGCAATGGGCCGGGCTGAGGGCGATCGTCTCCGCCTGCTGGGCCATCACCGCCGCCACCCGCTTGTTGCCGTGGCCGATCGAGGTCACGACGGACGAGCCGCCCGACCCGTCGATGTATTTCCGCCCCTTGGTGTCGTAGAGGTAGATCCCCTCCCCCCGCTCGACCACCGGATAGTCCCGCTCCAGGTCCCGGAAGACCACCCGGCTGAGGTCCCAAGAAACCACCGCCTGCTTCATCTTGCCGTCGAGTTCCATCGCCTCTCCTCCATGGGTTTCCCGGTCGCGTGAGCCGTGCGGGCGCCGAGAGGCCAACCTACAGGATCTTGCCGAGAAACTCCTTCATACGCTGGTTCTTCGGCCGGTCGAAGATCTCGGCCGCCCTCCCCTCCTCGATGATCCGTCCCTCGTCCATGAAGATCACGCGGTCGGCCACCTCCCGGGCGAAGCCCATCTCGTGCGTGACGACGATCATGGTCATGCCGTCCCGGGCGAGCTGCTTCATGACGTCCAGCACCTCCCGCACCAGCTCCGGGTCCAGGGCCGAGGTGACCTCGTCGAAGAGCATGAGCTTCGGCTGCATGGCCAACGCGCGGGCGATGGCCACCCGCTGCTGCTGGCCGCCCGAGAGCTGCGACGGGTAGGCGTCGATCTTGTCCTGGAGACCCACCTTGGTCAGCATGGCCACGGCTGCCTGCCGGACCTCGGCCTCGGGCCGCTTGCGCACCACCAGCGGCGCCAGCATGACGTTCCGGAGGGCGGTGAGGTGCGGAAAGAGGTTGAAGGACTGGAAGACGATGCCGACCTCGGCCCGGACGGCCCGGATGTTGGTCTTGTGGTGGTCCAGGCGGATGCCGTCGATCCGGATCTCGCCGGACTGCACCGGCTCGAGGTAATTCAGGCAGCGGAGCAGCGTGCTCTTGCCCGATCCGCTGGGACCGATGATCACCACGACCTCGCCCTTCCTGACGTCCAGGCTCAAGTCCTTGAGGACGTGCAGGTGCCCGAAGTGCTTGTTGATGCTCTTGACCTTAACCACTGACCTTCAACCTCCGTTCCACGTGTAGAGCCAGGCGGGATAACGGATAGCACAGGACGAAGTACAGGGCGGCCACGATGCCGAAGACCTGAAAGGAGAGGAACGTCTTCTCCGTGAGGATCTGGCCCACCCGGGTCAGCTCCAGGTAACTGATGACCGAGATGACCGAGGAGTCCTTGATCAATCCGATCAGGAGGCCGACGCCGGGTGGGACCATGACGCGGAAGGCCTGGGGGATGACCACCCAGCGCATCACCTGGGGGTATCCCATGCCCAGCCCCCGGGCCGCGTCCCACTGGTCCTTGCCCACAGACTGGATCCCGCCGCGGACGATCTCGGCCATGAACGCGCTGGAGTTGACCATCAGCGTGGCCACCCCAGCCACCAAGATGGGAACCTGCAAGCCGAGGAGCGGCAGCGCGAAGAAGACGAGGTAGAGCTGCATCAGAAGAGGCGAGTCGCGGATGACCTCGATGTACAGCCCGGCCGGCCAGGAGAGCCAGCGAAAATGCGAGGCCCGGGCCAGGCCCACGAACAGGGCGATCAGCGTGCCCAGGCTCAGGCCCAGCAGGCACAGGACCACGGTGTTTCCGAGGCCCTGCAGAAAGAGGACGGCGTCGTAGAGGTTCAGTGAATCCTGGACGTATTGGGGCATTGCCGTTTCCAGCCGAGGGGATCGGCCTCAGGGCTGGGCCTCTCGGGCGTCCTCACGCGGGCTGACGGAAGAATCGGCGGCCCACCAGTTTCAGGATGCCCGAGATGATCAGCGTCATGACCACGTAGACCAGCGTCACGACCGTATACACCTCAAAGGAGCGGAATGTCTCGGTCACCAGCTCTTTCCCTCGCAGGGCCAGATCCTCGACGGCGATGGTGGACACCAGCGACGACCACAGGATGATGCCGATGAACTGATTGCACAGCGGCGGATAAATGACGCGGAAGGCCTGCGGGAAGACCACGTACCGCATGAGCTGGAGGAAGCTGAGCCCCAGCGAATGGCCGGCCTCGAACTGCCCCTTGTGGATGGCCTCGATCCCCGCCCGAACAATCTCGGTAAGATAGGCCCCGTTGTTCACCACGAGACCGATGAGCCCGGCCAGATAATTTGGCACATCGATGTTGATCTGGCTGAAGCCGAAATAGATGAAGAAGAGCTGGACCAGGAGGGGGGTATTCCGGATGAACTCGACATACCATTTGGCCGGTGTGCTCAGCCACCGGAAGCGCGAGAGACGGCACAGGGCCCCGATCGTGCCGACGATGAAGCTGAAGAACAGCGTCAGGATCGAGATGTGAATGGTCACCAGGGCCCCGCTGAGCAGCAGCGGCAGCTCCTGGAAGACGGGACGGAATTGAAAGACGTATCCGTGCATACCGTGTCAGCCCCGGCAGGACAGGGCGCCCCCCGGAAAGACTGGGGGGCGCCCCTCGGGTTGGCTACCAGATCGGCGAGACGCGGAACGGCTCCGCGTTGAACCACTTCTTGTACAGCTCCTTCATCTTCCCGCTCTGCTGCAGCCGGTAGATGAAGAAGTTGACGTAGTTCAGCCACTCCTGATCGAACTTCCGCACTCCGAAGCAGTAGGGCTGGAAGGCGAGCGGCTTGTCGATGTAGCCGAGGCTCTTCTTGGAATCCCGCCCCGCATGGTACACGGTGTAGGTGTAGTCCTCGATCTGCGCGTCCGCCTTGCCCTGCTGCACCGCCAGAAGGGCCGTGGAGGCCTGGTCGAAGCGCAGCAGGGTCGCCTTGGGGGCCTGCTCCTTGACCAGGATCTCCCCGGTCGAGCCCGTCGTCACCGCCACCTTCTTTCCATTCAGGTCCGACCAACTCTTGATCTTGGCCTCTTTTCGGAAGATGGCCCCGATCCCGTCAATCACGTACGGATTGCTGAAAGTAATGGCCTTGGACCGGGGGAGCGTCGCCGTGAAGTTCGAGATGGCCACATCGATCTTCCCCGACAGCAGGAAGTTGATCCGGTCCTGCGTCGTCGGCACCGGCACCAGCGTCAACTTCACCTTCAGCACGTCGTCCCCTGCCAATTCCTTGGCGATGTCCACGTCCATGCCCACGATGTTGTTCTGGGCATCGCGGAACCCCCAGGGCGGGAAGAAGTCGAAGGTCCCGACGATCAACTCGCCCCGCTTGATGACCGTGTTCAGGGTGTCTTGCATCACCGGCCCCGCCTCGCCCGCCTTTGCCGCCTGCGGCCAGAGCAGCAGGGCCAGCACTCCGATCAAGATCCCGACTCCCACAGATCTCCGCGTGATCCTCATCGCTCCTCCTCCTTGCGGCCCGCGTTCAACGCGCGGCCGCGCCGGTTACAGTGGGCCGCCCCGGGGTCACCCCCGACTCACGGCCGCCGCCCACCTGTGGTTTGCCACCCGCCCTGCCGCTCCGGGCCCGATTGAATCGGCGCCAGGGCGTGTCGCCGACTCGGTCCTTTCAACCGGCTCCCGCCCTCTCCCACGCGGCCTCAGCGCCCCAGCCGCTCTACCGCCAGGCGCCGCGCCTGCGTGGCTGGCTGCAACGCCTTCAACCGGCTTCCATCCTGCCGGTGTTCTTCCCCCAGGACCTTGGTCAGGAACAGGTCCAGCACCTCGCCCATGTGCTCTGCCATGACCCGGCCGGCGCGCAGTGGATCACGCCGCCGGAGGGCCTGCAGGATCGGCAGGTGCCCGTGCACCACCGCCTTCATGTCCGCGTACATGAGGTTGGTGGCCGAGAGATAGACCCGGATCTTCCGGTCCATGCCCACCCAGGTCTCGTACAACAGGCGGTGCCCCGACGCGCGCATGATGTATTCGTGGAACTGGTAGTCCCACTCCACCATGCGGGGGAAGTCCCCCCGGCGCGCCACCGTCAGCATCTCCTTGAGGATCGTCTCCAGCCGCTCGAAATCCTTCCGGGTCAGCCGCTTCACGGCCAGGCTGGCGGCGAAGCCCTCCAGGACGCCACGCAGGCTGGCCACCTCGCGGACCAGATCCTCCGTGAGGTCGGCGACGAACGTCCCCCGGTTCGGCTGCCGGACCACCAGCCCCTCCCGCTCGAGCTGGATGAGCGCCTCTCGTAACGGCGCCCGGCTGGTCCCCATCTCGCGGGCAATCTGCACTTCCAGCAGGCGGGCGGCCGGACGGAGCTTCCCGTTGGCAATGGCCTGACGGACGGCCGTGGCGATCTGCTCGGCCATGTTGCGATAGCGGACGGGTGTCAGGGCAAACGCCCGCTCCCGGAGGGATGAGGAAGGCGGGTGCTTGGCACGAACATCCTGCGAGGCGCGGGCCACAGAAAGGCTCCGATCGGGGACCCAGTCGGCTTGTTGAGTGTCGACATCCAACCACAAGTGACACGGCTAAGTCAATTGGAAAAATTCAGGGGATGCGCGCGTCGCGGCGGACTAATCACCTCCGGCAGCGGCGACGCCGGGAGTCGCCAGGGTGCCGAAGTGGAAGAGCGTAGCGGGGAAGGATCCCCAGGCTGTGGGCAAACACGACCAGAGTGCGATCCGCGGATGGCAAGAGGGCGCTGGAATCCAGGACCAGAATCACGCACCCGTGCCTTCCCGTTGGCGCAGGCTCTCGAGGTCTCGCCGAAGGTCTTCTGGCGAGTAGTCAAACCAGGGGATCCGGTATTGGGCCAGCAGTGCCGGGAGGTCCCACAAGCGGATGTCCAGCAGCTCAGCCGCCCTAGCTCGGGAAGGTTTTCCCCGGCGGACGAGATCCAAGATCAGAGCAACCTTGGCTCCCCGCTTAGCCTTCTCCTCCGATCCGAGCTGCTCCAGAAGCTGCACGGGGAGGTCTATCCTGACAGCTCCCATGGAATCCACCCCTTCGCCTTTTTGGTTATTCGACCAGCCCGACCCCTGAAAGCCAAACATCCGTGTTCATGGCACCAGTGGTTCGATTCCAGACGGGCGAACCCCCTCGCCGCATCTGCCCGATCCCTGGACCCAGGACTTCGAAAGATGGGTCTCCCCTCGACAGCGCGACGAGCGTCGGGTTCTTCGGATAACTTTCATAACCTCCCTACGTCCCCTCAATCTGGGATGGATGGATTGGCCCCACCTCTTCGGAAGGTGAAATAGCATATAGGTTCCCCTCTGATGTCAACTCTTCTACTTGGACTTCCCGTTACGCTTCGCTGCCAAGGGGAATCGCGTCCGAACGTACTCCTGGGTACTTTTCCGAGGCAACTTGACGCTTCCCGGGCCGCTCCGCACGTAGAAATCCCCGTCCGGGTGTTCCTCCTCGCCCTTCCATTTCAGGAACACGGGTTCGGGGCTGCGCTGGCAGCTCACCAGGCAGACGGTCTTTCCCTGCACGACCTGGGTTTTCGGGTCGATGCAGGTGCTGGCTCGATCCCCGAGACCGTTGCGGACGACCTGGGCCAAGTGGCGCATGAACTCGTCGTCGCTCTCCAGGCGGTCGTGTTCGATGCCCACGATCGTGCTGTTGTCGGCAACACCTATCAGGAGGTCCCCACCCTCAGTGTTGAGAAACGCCGCGATGGTCTTGAGGACAGCATGCGTGATGACCTTGTCGTCCTGTTTGTTCTCGCGGAGGTTCCAGCATAGCGTGGCCTTGAACTCAAGCGTCTTGGACTCGCCGCGCTTGATCAGCTCGTCGGCCTGGCGATGCACTCTCAGGTACTGGTCAAAGAGGAAGTTCTTGATCGCCTCACCGAACGCCCGATCGTCAGTGATCCGTTTGTAGAGGTCGAAGTTTGACTCCACGATCTGCTGGATCACATCCTCGACCTTCTGCTCGAAGGTAAGCCGCACGTTCTCGCGGGTGTTGGCCCGGGCACTGGCGTCGAGGGCGGCATCCGCGTCGAGCTTGTCCATCATCTGGCCGAGGGTCAGCCGGTGCTCGGGTCCAAGGTTCAACCCGAAGCGCTCGTTCAGCTCGGCGATGATCTGGGAAAGCGGCTCGATCTCCTCCGGCGGGGTGCCGTAGTGCTGCTTTGTCCGCGTGGGCTCGAGCTGGCCCGTCTTTCGCTCCAGCGTGATCTTGCCCCCGCTGGTCTGCTGGATGCGGTACGACTCCATATCGATGTTCTGCTGGACCTCTCGGGGCAGCTCCTCGCGCTCGGCCGGGATCAGCCGCCGCAGGTGGCGGGCGAAGACGTAGAGCTTCTCCAGGTCCGTGTCGGCGAAGGTCAGCACCTGGGCCAGGAAGGCGTAGAGCCGAACGTAATCCGTGAGTTGCCCCCGGAAATCTACCTGCTCCTCTTCCGAAAGACCGCGGAACCGCTCTTTGATGGGTCCGAGGGCGGCGTAGAGCTGATCTTGCGTTGCCTTCCGGTCGAAGTAAATGCGGGCGAAGCCACCCACCTCGGCTTCGGTGTACACGCCGAAATCGAGGAGACGGCTCTGGATCTCATACAGCAGATTCGGGTCGGTGCTCTCGGAAAGCAGCGTCGTCTCGAAATACGGTTCGAAGGATTCCCGGATGGTGTCGGCCTCGTTCTCGAAGTCGAGCACCATGGTCTCGTTCTTCTCAAGGTGGGTGCGGTTCAACCGCGAGAGGGTCTGCACCGCGTTCACCCCACCGAGACTCTTGTCCACGTACATCGTGTGCAGCAGTGGCTGGTCGAAGCCGGTCTGGAACTTGTTCGCGACGATGAGGAATCGGTACTCCGGCTTTTCGAACTCCCTGGCCGTCTGGCGCTCCCCGATCGTCCTGGCCCTGCCGACGGAGTTCATTCCCGATTCAGTGTAGGACTGGCCCCCGTCCTTCACCGTTCCCGAGAAGGCAACGAGCGCCTGGAGAGGATGAAGCCCTCCTCGATCGCCTGGCGCATGCTGTAGAGGTGGAAGGATTCGAACTTCCCGTCTGCTCGCTTCGTTCCAAAGAGCTCCAGCGTCTTCGGCTTGGGCGTCGCCGTAAAGGCAAACATCGAAAGGTTGGGAAGCCGGCCGCGCTTTTCCATCTCGGCCAGGATCGTGTTCTCCAGTTCCTCCTCTGGTGTCTCCGCCCCCGCCTCCTCTCGCTCGGCCTCCTCCAGGCTCCCGGAGGCCAGCACCGACTTCAGGCTTTTCGTGCTCTCGCCCGACTGCGACGAATGCGCCTCGTCCACAATGACGGCGAACCGCTTGCCCGGTCGCTCGCCGATCTCCTCGGCGATCACGGGAAACTTCTGGAGGGTTGTGACAATGATGGTCTTCCCTGATTCAAGGGCGTCCTTGAGCTGGCACGAGGTGGTGTCGATGTTCTCCACCACGCCAAGCGTCTGCTCGAACTGCCGCATAGTGGTCTGGAGCTGCCGGTCGAGCACACGTCGGTCGGTAATGACGACAATCGAATCGAATACCCGCTGGTCGGCCACGTCGTGAAGCGTGGAGAGCTGGTGGGCGAGCCAGGCGATGGTGAAACTCTTCCCGCTCCCGGCCGAGTGCTGGATCAGGTACCTCTCCCCTGTCCCGTGGTCGCGTGCATGGCCCACCAGGCATCGCACCGCGTCGAGCTGCTGGTAGCGCGGGAAGATGAGGAAGCGCTCCCCTGTCTTACGGCCTCTCTCATCCTCGTCTTCGACCTCATGGATGAACTGCCGGATCAGATCCAGGACGCTGTCCCGGGCCCAGATCCGCCCCCACAGATAGCCCGTGCCATAGCCCTTCTGCGTGGGGGGCACCGGCGGGTTTCCGGCCCCGCCGAACTTCCCCTGGTTGAAGGGGAGGAAGCGCGTATTCGCCCCGACGAGGTGCGTCGTGACGTAGACCAGGTCCGGGTCCACGGCGAAGTGCGCGAGGCAGCGCCCGTAGGCGAAGAACGGCTCCCGGGGGTCTCGGCCCGTCTTGTACTGCTTGATCGCGTCCTCCACCGTTTGGCCGGTGAGCGGGTTCTTGAGTTCGGCCGTGAAGATGGGGATGCCGTTCAGGAAGAGCGCAAGGTCGAGGCTCTTCATGGACTTCCCTGCCTGCGCCGTGGGCGCGGCAGGCAGGTCGCTGTAGTGGAGCTGGCGCACCACAGCGAAAAGGTTCGCCGCGTGCAGGCGCTGCATCTCCTCGTTGAGGCCGCTCGCGGGCCGGAAGTACGCCAGCCGGAACTTGCAGCCAGAGTCCTTGATACCATTTCGCAGCACGTCCAGCGTCCCCCGCCGCTCGATCTCCAGCGACAGGCGTTTCAGGAACCGCTCTCGGATCTCCGCGCCGTGATGCTGCTTGAGCTTCGCCCACTCCTTCGGCTGAGTGGCGAGGATGAAATCCGCAACGTCACGCGGAACGAGGCACAAGGCCCGGTCGTACTCCTCCGGCGCGCGCTTGAGATAGCCACCGGGCACACTCTCGCCGTAGGGCGGCAGAACCTCCTCCACCCCGCGAACCTCTCCGCGACTTGCGTCCGGTCCGTTGGCAAGGAGGGATTCCTCGATGGCATCCTCGAAGCTCCCCTCGGAGACTTTGACCATTACAGCGCCCTCCCCCACGGCCCGCCCGCGGGTCACTCTCCCTCAAACGGAGGCCCAGCAGCAAACTCCTGCCGAAGATCGCATAGATCCTACAACCGCCGATGAATCGAAACGGCCAGATCCTTGACTGATCTCGAAGTCATGCTACCAGCATCTCCATATACGGACGCATAACATTTGCGACGCGGCAGACCTTTGCCCACTTCCACAGTTCGTTGATGGTGCATCGGCGATGGCGCCAGGCATCTCGCAGCGCCTCCATCGCAACATCAAGGCCGACCTTGTTCCGATATTTGAAGCAGTCCACGATGGTCTTGGCTGGACTGTAGACGCGAACGGGAACGCCATAGACTTTGTGGGTTTGAATGCCGGTTTCGAAGGACAGCCCGGACATGTAGACGAAGCGTAGAGGCAGGTCCGCGTTCTTTGGCCTCCAGACCTTGGGGCCGATCGCCATCCATACTTCGCGAGCGGTCTGTGTGGTGAACCCATGGAACTGCAGGGCGGAGAGGAGGCACACCACGCCATGGGGCACACGCCTGCTCGCCTCTGCCAGCGTTCGCCTCTCCCCAAGATCTGCCCCTGCCAGGACGTACAGGCCGCGCCGCGCCCGCTCAAGCTTTCCGCACTTGACCAGCCGCTGGAGCGCCGTCCTGGTGACACCCTCCCGAACGAGATCTTTCGAGCGAACCACGCCGAGTCGGCGGGCTAGACGGAGCGCTCGCTCAGGGGTCGGTATATTGCTTCTTGTCGGCATGTTACAATTCATCGGTAATTGTGTATATTCTCCGAGACTTTGTAACACCGACCGGCCGCAACAGCAAGGAAAATCATTCCTCCGCCCCGCCCCGCACGTCGATCTTTCCCGTCACCGCCGCGGAGATGAGGGCGGCGCGGAACTCCTTGAGGCGTTCGATGGCATCGCGCACCCTGGCCACCAGCGCATCGATCCGCCCGGCCTCCCAATCAATTCGCGCAACGATCTCGTCCTGCTCTGCTGGTACAGGGAGCGCTACGGGAATGCGACCGATGATCGCGGTATTTAGATTCTGCATTGTGGAACTCACCGATTGCAGTTGTAGCCAGTCTCGGACCCCAGACGTCGATAACAGGTGCAGAAGGAACCGCGGCCTCGCTAAGTCACGTTGCGTTCGGAGACGGAAACTTCCAGTGCCGCAAAGCCAGCCCTCATGCTGCAGGGTTGCCAGACCGCATCGTCCCAGCTCCCCTCGGCGTGCGAGCAGAATGTCGTCTGCTGTCAGTCTATGGCGCTTCAAGCGGCGGGCAGTGGCGACATCAACCGTGCAGTCCCAGTCGGGGACTAGCTGGCCATCTTGTAGATTCGCAGGATTGATCACGGGGGACCCACCCGGGACGTACTCGTCGGCGTGGAGTTGGCTGCCGAAGGGTCCAGTCTGAAGGGAGTCCGCGATGTCCCGAATCCGCTTCACCTCCCAATGCGCCGGGATCTCGCCCAGCCACTCGACGCCGGAGTCCTTCATGGGGACGTTCGGGTCGAGGCCCTTAGTGGCGGCCTGGGTGATAATGGCAGTGCGCTTCTCTTGAAGCAGCTCGATTAGCCGCTCCTTCTTCGCCACCAGCGCATCGATCCTCGCCGTCTCCCGGTCGAGAAGCGCCGCGATGGCGCGTTGCTCATCGGCAGGCGGAACGCAAAGCCACGCATTGGCGATGCGTTCACGGTTGAGCAGTTGAGCACCGTAAATGTTCTCTATTGCGTTCTGGGGGACGTAGACCGGCGCTGCCCAGTACAGGAAGGTGACGTCAATGGCGGCCCCGGGAAGAAAGGTGGCAATGGCCTCGTTCGTGTACATGCTCGCGCCGGTGATAGACACCGTTCCGACCGAGAGCTTGAAGGCGAACAAGAGGGCGCCGGGGGGCGACGGCTTCATCCCCGACTGTCGAACTGCCTCATCAGAGATGGTCTTCTGTGTCTCGTAGAGAACCCGTGGACCCAGGTCACTGATGTTGGCCCAGAAGTGGTCGCCCTCATAAAACTGCCGCTCGCCCGTCGGCGGAGTCCAGCCGGTGGTGAAGTCCGTGACTCGTTTGAGGGGCAAGAACCGCCAATGCGTCGGGATCTCCCCCAGCCACTCGACGCCGGAATCCTTGTACTCTGGGTATGGTTTGAATCGCCGCAGCCCCATCCCTTCGCGTTCCCCCATCACGTCGCTCAGGGGGCCGCCTCCCGATCCAACCGCTATACGGTCCAGATCCTCCCCCGGTGCTGCAGGAAACGATGGGGGCACAATCTGGCCTCCGATTTTGATTCGTCCCCACGGCCCGCCAGGCTGCCAGCTTGGCTCGAATACCTGATCATCTGCAAGGGTGTTCCATGGGGGCCCGAGGAAGGTGCGGAGCACCTCTCCGACAGCGTCGAAGTCTGCAGGTGCGCCCGGAAGGCGGTTACGATCAAGATACGTGCGCCATTGCGCGGCCCTTGTAGGATCGGCGAAGAACCGCGGCGCGAGCGCTGCGGGCTGTACCGCATCGATAGTTGTACGACGTCGCTCGAACGTCGCGGCTATTGCACGGGCCAGGCGCGGTCCCTCAAATGGGAACTGGCGCGCGAGGACATAGAGGTCGTAGAAGTCCTTGAAGCGACTGGTCCGCTCGCCGAGCAAGACCATCGCGTGCAGCTTCTCGGCGATGACGGCCTCCTGAGGATAGGCCCGGATCCGGGGCGGCAGGTCGTTGAGCAGCGTCGGATACTGCACATCGACCGCGGGCGGCTCGATCGCGTTTCCGAAGCCGATGTCGATCTGCATCGGAATCCGGGACTCGCCCAGCGTCGCCTGGAGGCGGATCCGGAGGCCGTGGTACTCCTCCTCGTCGCGGATCGGCTCGGCTGTGAGCGTGGCGGGGTCGAACAGCAGTCCGTCCGTGGCACAGGGCATCTCGCAGATCTGCCGAAGGGCAGCGAGCACCTCCTCCGCGTCGCTGCTGCCGTGGCCGGTGAGGTCGAGATCCCGCGTCGGCCGGTAGACCGGGCCGCCCCAGAGCGCGAAGAGCATCGCCCCTTTCAGGATGAAGCGTTCGCGGCTTGGGGATTCTCCAAGGCGGTAGAGGAACCGCTCCTGAGCATAACGCTGCAAGGCGAATTGTACATCCTCGCCGCGCTCTCGGATGCGGTTCCGCAGGCGATGCCGGATCGACTCCGTTCGGTCTCGACCACTGGCACTCATGGGGTCAAAGCTTCCAGGTAGGTTCGCATCACCGTGCTGGCACGGCATACCTCCGCCGCCCGAACGATTTCGTCCACTGTCACCTTCTTTGATCGAATGGCGTCGCGCAACGCCTCCAAGGCGACGTCAATCCCCAGTTTGTTCCTATAGCGGAAGCAGTCCACCACGGTGCGGGCGGGAGATGTCAGGCGAACCGGGACGCCAAGCATCGGGCGAGTCAGGATGCCATAGGTGAGCATCGCTCCGGAAAACCGGACGAAGCGTACGCGCGTGGGGAGGCGCGAGGGCTTGCGCGCCTTACGACCGAGCGCCAGCCACACCTCGTGAGGGGCCTGTGTGCCGATCTCGTGCAGGCGCAGCGCAGTGAGCAGGCACACGATGCCGTCCGGAACCGTGGATGAAACCATGGCGATCGTCTCGAACTCGTTCAGCTCGGCCGCCGCCAGCCGGTAGAGCCCGGGCCCGACCTTCTCCACGTCGCGGGTCGCTACAAGGCGCTGAAGATCCCGAAACGACACACCCAGAGGCTCGACGTCCCGTGGCCTGAAGAAGGTTCCGACCCCGGCTGACTTCAGGGATGTCAGGGACACGGAGGGGGTTTTCATAAGTGGTAATGTAATAAACGTCGGCACATAGAGTCAAGTGCCGACATTTATTTCACTTCGGAGCTATAGAGTTCCTGTTTCCGGTCACCTCGGCCAGCATCCGGACGATGTCCTTCTCGATGGTCCGGATGTCGGCCTCGATCTCATCCAGTGGGCGCGGCGGCGTGTACCGGTAGAAGTAGCGGTTGAAATTGATCTCGTAGCCGACGATGCCGACCTGTCCGTCCTTCTCGTCTCGTTTGCTGGTGTCGATCCAGGCGTCGGGAACGTGGGGCTTGACCTCGCGTTCGAAGAAGGCCTCGATCCTCTCGGCGAGGGGGACGCTCTCGGTATCGCGCAGATCGGGGTCGGGTTCGGGCGAGCCTTTGTTGTCGCGGCAGATCTCGGCGGTGTCGTCGCGCTCCGATAGCGCGGAGAGGATGGCCTTCGCGATCGGCGGAGCGAGCTTAACTCCAGCCTTGCGGGCCGCCGCAGTCAGCATTTTCTCAAACTCGCCCCTGTCCGTGTAGAGGGTGCCGGGGAGCGTGCGGAGGAGCTTGCGGATCTCCTCCTGATGCGCCCGACCCTCGACCTGCTCTCTCGCGCCCGCTGCTCCTTTCTTCTTCGACTGGGCCAGAGTCTCGAAGGCCCTCTCTTTTTCGAGTCGGGCGATGCGGTCTGGACTTGCCTGGAAATTCAGCCGGAGCGGACGCTCGACGGTGATCTTGCGGAAGCCGAAGTGGGTGGTGGGGAAGATCTTGACGTGTTCGCCCCCCCTGAATGTGCGGAGGAGTGATAGGATCTCGTCCGCCTTCTCGCGGGGGACCTCGCGGCGCTTGTCGCCGAGGCTCTTGCGCATGGGCACCCAGAACGACGTGGCGTCGATCAGCAGGACCTTGCCCTTCCGCGTGGGGGCCTTGCGGTTCGTGAGCACCCAGACGTAGGTGGCAATGCCGGTGTTGTAGAAGAGCTGCTCGGGCAGCGCGATCAGCGCTTCCAGCCAATCGTTCTCGAGGATCCAGCGGCGGATCTCGCTCTCACCGCTCCCGGCATCGCCGGTAAAGAGCGGCGAGCCGTTCATGATGATCGCGACGCGCGCGCCTCCCTGCTCCGGCTCCTTCATGTGGGCCAGCATATGCAGCAGGAAGAGGATTTGGCCGTCGCTGATGCGGGGCAGGCCCGGGCCGAACCGCCCCGCCGTGCTGCGCTCGTGCTCGGCCCGCACGGCCTCCTCGTCGCGCTTCCAGTCCTTGCCGTACGGCGGATTCGCGATCTGATAGTCGAACTGCCGCGAGGCGTGGCGGTCGTTCGAGAGCGTGCTCCCGAAGAAGATGTTCTCGGCGTCGCGCCCGTCGGTTGACTTCATGTAGATGTCGGACTTGACGACTGCGAAGGTCTCCGGATTCACCTCCTGGCCGAACAGGTGGATGTCCGCGTGGGGATTGATGGGCTCACGAACGGGGTCGCCGTTCTTCCGGACGCCGACCATAATGTGGTCTTTCGTGATGGTGAGCATCCCGCCCGACCCGCAGCAGGGGTCGCAGACCGTGAGGACCACCCCTCGCTTCCGAATACGATCCTCGTCGCCGACCAAGAGAAGATCGACCATCAGGTGAACGACGTCACGCGGCGTGAAGTGCTCGCCCGGGTTCTCGTTCAGCGCCTCGTTGAACCTCCGGATCAACTCCTCGAAGATCGTCCCCATGGTGGGGTTGTCGACCGCATCCGGATGGAGGTCGACGTTCTTGAAGCGCTCGAGCACCTGGAAGAGGAGCCCCGCCTCGTCGAGCTTGCTGATGGTGTTGTCGAAGTCGAACTTCTCCAACACCTCGCGCATGTTGGGGCTGAAGCCGGCGATGTAGTTCCGCAGGTTGGCGGCGAGGTGTGGAGCGTCCGCTAGGAGCTTCTCGAAGTCGTACCGCGAGGTGTTGTAGAAGGCGAAGCCGGAGGCCTGGCGCAGTTGGGGGACCAGGTTCTCGAGCCTTCCCTTGTACTTGGCCTGGGTCTGGAGGACCTTCGCCTTGGTCGGGGCCAGAACGCAGTCGAGCCGCCGCAGTACCGTGAGCGGCAGGATCACATCTTGGTACTTGCCCCGCTTGAAGGTGTCGCGGATTAGGTCTGCGACCCCCCAGAGGAAGCTAACGATCTCGCTGTGGTTCAAGAGTCAAGCTCTCCTTCCTGTACTTGAGCAAAGGTGGATCCCTGGAGTGTGGCCATCTAACAGGCAGCGCCAAAGCCGCCGCCCCGAGATGCCAAGCGCCCGGCATCGGCGCATCGCCCGCGATCAGCGGCGGACCGCGAAGTGGACCGCCCGTCGTTTCACGCTGTTATGCGGCCTGCGCTCACCGTCTACTCGACTGACTGCATGTCTTGGAAGAGGTAGCGGCCTGCCGGCGTCCTTAGCGCGTCCACGATCACCATTCGATTGACCATCGGGCCCACAACGTCATCGACAGTGTCGCCGATCTGTTCCACGCGAACATGTTGCGTATCCATTACTAGCTCAAGCCAATCGCGGTCAAGGTCAAGGGCTCTCAAGACCCCGCGCAATGTCACTGGCTGATCTTCTGGCGGAGGTGTTGGCTTCGGAAACTGCCGGCGAATCGCCTCGTTGATCGACCGGCGAGCCCCCGGGACGAGCGTAATAGGTGTCGGTTCGTCCGCTGCCCTGATCTCCAGCTCTTCAAAAGTCTCTCCAGTTGGGGCAAGGCTGCGCGTCAGCTTCAGGAAGGTCCCTCGGTAGCCAGGGTCTGAGACGACCTGTAAGAGGGCACCATCTGGATCGTCAGCGGTGGCCCGCAGGATCCGTAGAAACGTAGTAGCGATCTCCTGACTGCCCGGGGCGGGTGGCTCGAAAAGATCCTTCTGGGCTGGCTCTTCAATTGCGACAGCGAACTGATAACTCCCCGGTGCAGTCTGAAACAGCCAAGGTCTGCAGAGCTGCTGAATCTCAATGGGTGCCGGGCCGCGCTTTCGGTGCGGGAGCCCTTTGAGAAACTCCGTGGTTCGGTAGAAAAGAGACTGAACCGCTTCAACCTTTTGAACAATAAGATCGAGGGGAGCACCTCCTCTTAGGACTTGGCCGCCTTTGACCGACACCAGTACTTCCCCGCGGGAGAATCGTACGCTTGCCCCCTGGCGAACCTGCTCGCTCCAAATCGTCTGCAAGAGCACTTGGAGCTGGTCGATAGCGAACCCTGGAAGTTTATCTGTGCTGAGCCAGTTATGGGCGATACGTCGAGCTCGGGCGTACTCGTGCGCCTTATAGAAAAGGGCGACTGCGCTAACCGCAGTAATACCGAGGGTTCGGACCTTCTCGGGATCAAGGTCATTTAGGGCAAGAAGTTCGGCTTCCGCAGCCTGGAGATACAACGCGGTGGCGTGACTTGGATCCCCATGCCTTGCGGCCACCTCGGCCTCAGCGGCCAAGCGCTCGCCCCTGTCGTGATGCTCCGCCCAGGTCATGACCCTCTCACATCCTCGAGTAGGATGAGTCGGACCTGAAACCCTACAACCCCCGCCATCGCCGGGAAATTACTATTACCTCTCCTGGCTTGGTCAATCTTCTCTCGAAGCCGCCGATCGACCGCAGCCCGCGAGGGTGAATCCGTTCCGGATACTTCTAGGCGAAGACAAGCCTCGAGGTCGTCCAGCTCCTCTCGCGGAGGCCCGAGGTAGTAGTCCGCGCCAGTGCCCGTCTCAGCCCGACGAATAGCGTAAAGACGCTCGGAAAGTTCAACTGCAGCAATGACGCATCCGTAAGCTCCCTCCTCTGTGGTGTCGATTTTGTTTGCGTAAGCGGCTCGTACTCGCTCATCTGGCGCCTCCCATTGGACAATCGTATCGAGGACAGCGCCCCGATTTTCGATCGAGAACTGAGTAGGACTTGCGTGGTGACGATCAAGGCACACGCAGGCAGCTTCGAAGAACGTCTCTGCCTTGCCGTGTGTGAGGCCTCTGTGGCGCTCAGCCATGTTCCTTAGCGGAAGGACGGGAACACTCAAAATGCCGTCTCTCCTGGGAACCGTGTTGCGTTGTTGGGCTGAATAGCTGTGATTATATATTTTTCGGGTAAGGGATTGTATCTCGCATCGCGTCCGGATAATCCCTCACCCATTAGAACCCGGCGGACTCAAGTGTGTCGTAATGGGGGGGGCCCCGTAGGTTCCAAAACAACTTGCGTAATCTCGACCAATCCTGGCGTTGGGCCAGGAACCGGCCGCCGACCGAGTCTGCATCGTTCCCCTGTCAAACACAAACGCCGATCCTCGTCCGAGAATCGGCGTTCATCAGTTCGAGGCTCCCTCCTCTGAGAACGGGGGCTTAGGATCGGGGTCCGGAGAACGGGCACAATTGGGCGCGTCCGATCTTCAGGCCTCGCCGCCATCCGAGGGTGACCGCAAATTGTGAGTGACGTATATCAAATGCCGGGCAGCCGGGCAAGACGCACGCCGCGGAAGGCTGGGCTTTCCGAATAGGTAGTGAGTCTCTTGAGTCTGTTGAGTTATTGAGTCTCTTGAGGTATTGAGTTCCATGCCTCGGCGCGATCGTACTCGCCGTGGAGGGCGCCGCTGGTCAGAGCCGCCTTCTTGTCTTTGATCTGCCCAAGCGCCGTCACCACGATGACGGGGACGCCTGCCGTCACTGGCCCAGGGCCCCCAGGCCGTTCTCGGCCTGCGCCACCAGGTATCCCCCATCCGTCAGGATCGCCTCCAGGAGTTCCCGGTTGCCGGCATCGTCGTCAACCACCAGGATCGTCTCAGCCGTGCTGCCTTCTCCACCCGAACGCGAGGACTCAGAGCGACAGGAGATCGTCTAGGGTGCCCGGCGATTTGCTGACGGCGCACCCCCTCACAGCGTCATCATCTGGAGCTTGACCCAAAGGCTCCGTTCCAGGTACTGGAAGTCCAGCGGCTTCGTGATGTAATCGAAAGCGCCCATCTGCAGTGCCTGGTTCCCCGTCTCTTCCTCGTTCACCGCCGTGACCATGATGACGCCCGCCTCGTGGTCGATCTCCCGCACGCGCTTGAGGACTTCCAGGCCGCCCATCTTCGGCAGGCGCACATCCAGGAGGATGAGGTGGGGTCGCTCCTCCTTGACCTTGCGCAAAGCCTCCTCACCCTCTGAGGCTGTCAGCACCTCGTACCCTTTGGCCGCTAGAAACTCCCGGAGGAGGTCTACGATGGCCGGCTCGTCATCAACCACTAAGACCCGTGGCATATCGTCCTCCATCTCATGGCGAAACTGACTTCAAGGCCCCTTGCCACATTTCCTCTTCACGGCCTTGCGGGGCTCCGAGAGCGCATGAGGCGGTGCCTCCTAGCGGGGTGCTCCCCAGGGTGGGTACTCCTCATCGGCGATCTCGATCACCATCTCTTCCGAGAGGTGCTCGCCAAGTTGAATCCCCACCGCCCAGCCCCGCAGGTCAGGATGCGGGCGAACCCAAACCACCCGCCCTGTCAGCGTGAGCGGGGAACGGCGGCGCAGCCGCAGGGTGACTCGAATCGGGGCCCCCGGGACAAGCGCATCGGTGGGCAGCCGGAGTAGTATCCCGCTCTGGCTCAGATTCTCGGTCTCCCCCAGCTCAGGATCCCCTGCGGCCCCGAGCGGCTCACTTACCGCCGGGACCCGTACCGGGAGACGGGTGTGCCTTGACAATAGATGTGTACCAGCCACGGCCGTGTCCTCCGAATCCCGAGGCCCTCCCGGCAGAAAGCTAAGGAGGGTGCCGCCAAAGCGTGCGCTCTCCAGTCCCTCGTTGCCGGGAACGAGGACATGAGACGACAGCGGGCGACGACTTGCTCTGCCCCTTTATCCCGGAGTCCCTTTCTCCCTCGCCGACCGCGCGAGGAGGCGGGCCGCGGTCTCTAGCAGGACTCGGGGTGATACGGGTTTGGCGAGGAATTCGTCGGCTCCCAGGGCCAGCGCTTGGTCGGCCCGGACCTGGTCCAGCCCGGTGAGCACCAGGACGGGTAAGACTCGGGTGGCCTCCGCGCTTCGCAGTTGCCCCAGAATTGCCCAGCCGTCCACATCCGGGAGGCCGATGTCGAGGACGAGCAGGTCCGGCGGGGCCGCGGCCAAGGCCGACAGCGCCTGAGTGCCAGTTTGCGCTGGCTCGACGGCATGGCCGGCGGTCTGCAAGGCCGCGCAAAGAGCCTCCAAGACCGGCGCCTGGTCCTCGACCACCAGGATGCGCTTCGGCGGGGGCGGTTCCAGGTAGGGGAGGCGGACCACGAAGCATGCACCACAGCCGGGCCCCCGGCTCTCGGCCGAGATTTGCCCGCCATGCAGTTCGACCAGCCGCTTGGTCAAGGCCAAGCCCAGCCCCGTCCCCTCCTGGCGCTTTGTGGCCGTGGTCTCCAGCTGGACGAACTCTTGGAAGAGGCGTGGCAAGTCTTCCGGCGCGATCCCCATCCCCGTATCGGTGACGCGCAGTTCCAGCCACTCGCCCGCAGTGGTATTCGGCTGCGCGAAGACCGGGCCGGGTTGAGACGGGCTGATCCCTAGTGGCCTCGCCCCGTTGACCCGGCGGGCGCCCAGGGTAATCCGGCCCTGCTCCGGGGTGAACTTCACGGCATTGCTCAGCAGGTTGAAGAGGATCTGCTTGAGGCGGACCGAGTCGGCCCGGAGTGGGGGTAAGCCGGGCTCGATCTCTGCCTCCATCGTTTGGGCCTTCTGCTGGGCGAGGCCCCGGGCGATCACGAGGACCTCCTCCAGGACGTGATGCACCGGGAGCGCCTCCAGCTGGATGGTGAGCTTCCCCGCCTCCACCTTGCTGAGATCGAGGATGTCGCTGATGAGCTGGAGGAGGTGTTTCCCGGCTTGGTGGATGTGCCCGAGGAACCGGGTCTGCTTCTCCGTCAGGGGCCCGGTCCCCTGGTCCAGCAGCACCTCGGCGAAGCCGATGACGGAACTGAGCGGGGTCCGGAGTTCGTGGGACATGTTGGCCAGAAACTCCGACTTGTGGCGGGACGCCTTCTCGAGCGCCCGGTTGGCTGCCACCAGTTCCCGGGTGCGTTCCTCGACCCGCGCCTCCAGACTGGCGGCATGCTGCTGAATCTCCCGGTACAGCCGGGCGTTCTCCAGGGCGATCGCGGCCTGCGCGGCGAAGGCGCGGAGCAGGTCCACCTGCTCCTCGGAGAATTCGTAGGGGGTCCGGGTGAACAGGGCCAGGATCCCCGCGGTTCGGTCGCCGTGGGTCAGGGGGAGGATGAGGCACGAGACGAGCCCCTCGGCAGCGGCCCACGCCTTGTCGATGAAGCGGGGGTCCTGGGTCACATCGGGGCTCGTGACCGGTTGGCGCGTGGCAGCCACGACGCCGACCAGTCCCTCCCCCGGCTGGAACCGGAGGGCCCGGCCACCCTGGGGATCCCGAAGCCCGATGCTCGCGACCGGCTGAACGGCCTCGT
>JBIOJT010000012.1:0-28797 GCA_044451055.1 Methylomirabilales bacterium (SeqCode) | reverse complement strand
CGGTGCAGTTCCGTGTCGCGAAACGTCAGATCGCCCTGGACCAAGGACACGAAGGTGAGCTTCCCCCCGTTGGCCACATACTGGACCGACCGCATCATGGAGTTCGGATTGCCCGTGGCCTCGAAGACCGTGGTCGGCAGGTCCCCGTTGAGCAGCGTCTGGAGCTCATCGACCGTCGTATCCGTCTGCCCGTCGAGACACGTCTCGACCTTGAGATGCTGGCGGCAGAACTGGCGCCGCCGCTCGCTGATCTCGAGGACGATGACCCTGGCACCGGTGAGTTGCGCGAACGTGATGACCGACAGGCCGATGGGCCCGGCGCCGATGACCAGGACACGCTCCCCCGATTCCGGCTGCGCCCTCCGCACGGCATGCGCCCCGATGGTGAGCATTTCCACCAAAGCCAGCTGATCCACCGAAAGCTTCTGCGACCGGTGCAGCTTCGCCACCGGGACCGTCATCAGCTCGCGCATCCCACCATCGGTGTGCACCCCTAGGACCTGGAGGCGCACGCAGCAGTTCGTCTTTCCCCGCCGGCACGCGATGCAGTTTCCGCAATTCAGATACGGCTCCACGGCGCACCGGTCCCCCACGCTGAGGCCGGCCTCCGGTTTCCCCAAGGCAAGGATCTCGACCCCCAATTCGTGGCCCACGACCCGCGGGTAGGTGAAGAACGGTTGTTTCCCCCGAAAGGCGTGCAGGTCGGTGCCGCACACGCCCACCCGATGAACGCGGACCAGCGCCTCACCCGGGGCGGGCGCAGGAGGCGCCGCCCGATCCGTGAGTCGAAAACGGCCCGGCTCATCCAGCACGATGGTTTTCATGCGAGACCTCTGGTCGCGCCATTCCTTTGGGCGGCGCCGAGGGAGTCCCTCACGGTCGCAAAACCGGTTTCACGGCTCAGCCGCCTCGGACGGCCGCCCCTTCCCCCCGGGCAACCTGCAAGAGCGCGACAGCCACACACACGTCGATCCTCGTGATCGCGCAGCCATGTGCCACCAGAGGAGGGAGGCAGACCTTTCGGATCGTGTGTCTCGTGTCACCGAGAAGACAGGCGCTCGCGCTCGCGCTGCATGGCCTCTTTCCCGGCCTGAACCGCAGCGGAGAGGATGGTCTTCTTCTCCTCGATCACCTCGCGGCCGCGCTCTATCGCCACCTCGGCCTTGTCCCGAAGTTCCTCGGACACGTCGATGGTCTTGTCCCGCACGTCGGCGGCCAGGTCCCGCAGCCGCTCTCGGGTGCGGCGGCCCGACTCGGGCGCGAACACGAGGGCCAGGCAGGCCCCCAGAGCGCCACCCAGGATGAACCCCAACGCGATGCCGGCTCCGGAATACCCGCGCTCTTCACTCATGACGATTCCCTCCTTCGTGTGTACTGCTTCCACAGGAACTTGGCCCCGGCCCGCAGCCCCGCCAGCACGCCGGCGATGGGGATGAGTCGCGATCCCAAAACGGCGCGGATCGTGCCGGTGGTCAGGCGGAGATTCTCGCCGGCCTCCTCCACGGCGGCCATGGCCCCGCGGAGGCGCGCCGTCCCATCCGCCACGGCCTGGGCCGCCTTGGTCGCCGCCCGGACCCCGTCGCGCGCCTCCTGGATGACGGGCCGGAGGTCCAGCTCGAGCGTCCGGATGAACTCCTGCAGGCGCCAGGCCGCCCGGCGGAGCTCCAGCAGGGCCGGGATCAGCATGATGGTCCAGAGCAGGCTGAGAGCGGCCAGAACCACCAACGCAGTTGTCGCCACAGTATTCATGCTCGACCCCTTCTCAGACTCGTCCTGGTTCCCGCAGCCGGGTCACATTCCCTCGCGCCATCTGCAACCGCTCCGTTGCGGCTGGCCGAACTTCTTCCTAAACCACTCCCTCCTGTCTCAACCTCCCGATCTCCTCCTTCGCGTACCCCAGGCCCTGCAACACCTCGTCCGTGTGCTGCCCCAGCAGCGGCGGTGGCAAGCGGAGCGCGCCCCGACTCTCCGAGAACCGGTAGGGAAGACCGGTCTGGCGAAGCTCGCCCACAGTGGGATGCTGCATGACCTGCTCCAGGCCCAAATGCGCCACCTGGGGATCGGCAAAGACCTCCGCCAGATTGTGTACCGCGCCGCTGGGCACGCCCACACCATCCAGCAGGGCCGCGATCTCCGCCGTGGTGGATCGGCTGAACCGCTCCTCGATGATCGCAATCAAGGCATCGCGGTTGGCCAGGCGATCCGAGTTGGCCTTGAACCGCGGATCGTTCACGTACTGCTCCAGCTCCAAGGAGTGACAGAAGCGCGCCCAGAGGGAATCGTTGCCCACGGCCACGTTGATGTAACTATCCTTCGTCTGGAAGAGCTCATAGGGCGCGATGAGGGGGTGGCAGTTGCCGCCCCAGCCGGGGGCCTTGCCGCCGAGAAAGTAACGCTGCGCCTGGAAGGTCAACAGGGCCACCTGGCCGTCCAGGAGCGAGGTGTCGATCATCTGGCCCTGGCCGGTGCGCTCCCGGTGGAACAGCGCCACCATGACGGCGTAGGCGGCGAACATGCCGGAGGCGATGTCGGCGATGGGCACGCCCACCTTGATGGGCGGCCCGCCCACCGGGCCGGTGATGCTCATGAGGCCGCCCAATCCCTGCAGAATCTGGTCGTACGCCGCTTTGCCGGCCGAGGGCCCGCTCTGCCCAAAGCCGGAGATGGCGCAATAGACGAGGCGCGGGTTGAGCGCCTTCATCCGGTCGTAGGGAAAGCCCAGCTTCTCCAGGGTTCCGGGGCTGAAATTCTGCAGCACCACGTCGGCGCGGGCCATGAGCTTGGCCAGGATCTCCTTGCCGCGCGCATCCTTGAGGTTCAGGGTCATGCCCTTCTTGTTGCGATTGACACTCAAGAAATAGCCGCTCTCGCCGTTGATGAAAGGCGGCCCCCAGGCGCGGGCCTCATCGCCGGTCTTGGGCATCTCCACTTTCAAGACATCGGCGCCCATGTCGCCCAGCATCATGCTGCAATACGGGCCAGCCAGGGCGCGGGTGAGGTCCAGGACGCGGACACCGGCGAGGGGACCGGGCATGTTCTCAGTCTCGTTTTCGGAGTTCGACCAGGCGATCAAACAGTTTCATGAGTTCGGCCAGAGGACGGCCTCGCTTGAGCTTGCGCACCACTTCAGCTTCGTGACGCCGGATCTCGAGGGCGCGGGAGGCGACGGTGCGCAACTTCTTGGGCGAGAAGACCACGACGCCATCCTCGTCCCCGTGGACGACATCGCCGGGCTGCACCGGCGCCCCACCGCAGATGATGGGCACCTGGGTCTCCTGGAGGTGCTCCGCCGTGCCGACCCGCGGCGTGGCCGCCCGCGCGAAGACGGGGACTCCCGCCTCCTCCAGATCGCGCAGGTCCCGGACCGCCCCGTCAATGACAAAGCCCTGGATGCCCTTGCGCCGCGCCTCGATGGCCATCAGCTTGCCCAGCAGTGCGGCCTCCAGCATCCCGCCGCCATCCACCACCAGCACCTCGCCCGCCCTTGCTTCGGCCAGCGCTTTCAGGAGGGTGAGATAATCCCCCGGGTAGCAGCGGACCGTGTGCGCGATCCCGGTCAGCCGCATCCCGCGGGCCACCGGCTTGATGGCCGCGGCCATGGTTCCCAGGCGGCCCAGCGCGTCCGACAGGATGGCGGTGGGAATGCGGCCGATGCGGCGGAGGAGGACACGCACAGCAGCACCTCGGGGCCCGCGGCCCGCGCTCGAGCCGTCGATGGCGCGGGCACAGGATCGGGCAGCGAAAGGATCTCCGCCCGTCCCGATTCGCCCCTCGCGGTCGACGCCTCAGGGCAGAATGGCGATCACCCGTGCCGGCGCCGATCCGGCCTCCACCCGGAGCGGGGCAATCACCAGCTTGACTCCCTTCGCCGGGAGCCGGTCCAGGTTGGTAAGGTTGACGAGCTGCCACTTCCCCGCGTAGAGCAGAGGGCGCGTCCCATCCTCACCGCCGGGAACTCCCGGAGCCACCTCGGGGATCCAGGTATCCAGGCCCACCCCCCGGATGTCCCGCTCGCTGACGAGGAACGCGATGGCCCCCGTGGAAATGCCGGGCACCCGCGGCACCCCCTGGGCGTCCAGGTTGAGGTAGCGGGTCGGATCGCTCCCGCTCCACCGACGGTCCCACCCTGTGTGAAGCAGGACCATGCTGTCCTTGGGGATGCGGCCGTTTCGTCGCTCCCAGGCCCGCAGGTCCTCGGCCGTGACGCGGTAGTCCGCCGCCTGTGCGACCCGAGGGGCGACATCCACCACCACGGCGTGGGCCAACAGGTCGCGGGCGGGGATCTTGGCCACAGTGGGCTTGCCCTTCAGCACGCTCGAAGGCAGCTGGAGATGGGTGGCCAGCTCGCCAGCCGCTGGGACCCGCTGGGCGGCGCTGTTCCGCTCATTCTCGCCCACCGCCTCGGGCCGAGCGAGCTCCTGAACCCCGTCGGCTGGTGCGGACTCAATCTGCGCCTGGGTCAGGTCCACCACCTGGGACTTGCCCAGCATGGCGCGTTCCAGCGCCCCCGCTGCCGCTTGCTCCACCTGAAAGAGAAGCAGAAGGACGGCGAGCGGAAGCACGTGCATCCGACCCCACCAGCCCCAAAAACCCCGTCTTCCCATTCGCATGAACAAAAAAGCAGGGCCACGCCGCGACGCCAACCCTGCCCCCAGAGCCTCCTCCATTCGCTTTTCTGCCGGACGATTCCACGATACCATAGCGCCAAAATTCCTGTCAATGCGCAACAAGGTTGTGTTGCCTCTGTGCCGGTTCGCCGAACAAAGGTGTTGGCCCCGAGGGGATCACGCCGCCCCACCGGGCGCATACAAAGCCCCGCGCGCGCCTTCTCGCGAAGCTCCTAGCTGCAGCCGAGGAGGTGTCGCGGGACGGCTCACGCTCTCGTTCTCCGGCTTGACGTTCCTGATGCCCTGCTCTAAGCTGATGTCGGGCTCACACGTCGATGGGCTCGAGGAGGATCTCCATGCCCGAGGAGGACAAGCCGATCGGTCGCGAACTGCGCTTCTGCCCCTATTGTTTCCAAATGGCTTTTGACGTCTCCGACATCCAGGGAGACTGGACCTTCTGCGAGATCTGCGGCGTGGACGTTGAGGTGAAGGAGTTGGTGAGCCAATGAGGCGGCGGTTCCGGGAGGGCGCGCTGGCGGGTCTCTTTCTCGTGCTGCCCCTCGTCTTTTTGTTCGCAATCCCCAAACACACAGGCGCGCAGGCGACCCCGGATCTGGGATGGCTGGGTATTTCCATCTCGGATGTCAGCGAGGATCTGGCGGACCGCCTGGCCACTACCTTTGGTCCCGACGCGGGCAATGGTGTGGTGGTGGTGGACGTCCTGAAAGGCGGCCCAGCCGAGGACTCGCCCCTGAAGCGCGGCGACGTCATCATCCGTGTCGACACGCAGCCCATCTGGGATGTCAGGCAGCTCCAGCGGACGATCCGCACCCAGCCCGTCAACCGGCGTGTGATGCTGACGGTCCTGCGCGAGTCCTCTCGCATCACCGTGCCGGTCACCATCGAGGCGATGCCGGTGGAGGCCCGCGCCCAACTCGCCGGCGAGCGCTTTGGTTTCCTGGTGCGGGGCGAGGATGAGCGCGACACGGGTCCCAACCCGCCTGCCGCAAGGGGTCGGGTCTTCGTTGCCTTCGTGGATCCCGATTCCCCCGCTGCTCGCGCCGGTCTCCGCCCGCAGGATGTGATCCTCGTCGCCAACGACCAGCCGGTTTACAGCCTCGAGGACTTCGACCAAGCCATGCGACGCAAGGATCGGGCCGCGTCCCTGCTGGTCGAGCGTCGCGGCGCCCAAGCACCCATCGCTGTGACCCTGGAACTATCCGCGCGCTGACTTTTTCATCAGAGCCACGGCATCCACACCACGGCAAAGCCTCCGCAGCCAAGAAGCCTCCATCGGCAGAATCTATTTGTTTCATCGCCCCTGCTGTGGTATCCGTGACGCAATGGTAGGCGGGAATCGCACCTTCCCCGCCGGGCATCATACGTGAAGGGGGGTGGAGGGCAGCGTGAGCGCAAAGGAGAGTCCCGTTGCCCCCACGGGCAAGGAGATTCGACTCACCGAGTACGCCGCCTGCTCCGGGTGAGCGTCCAAGATGGGTCCGGCGGACCTACACGACGTGCTGGATCACCTGGCCATGCAGGAGCATCCTGATCTTTTGGTCGGCCTGACCAAAAGCGACGACGCGGCGGTGTACCGGCTGAACGATCGGCAGGCCATCATCCAGACGGTGGACTTCTTCCCGCCCATCGTGGATGACCCGTACATTTACGGGGCGGTGGCGGCCGCCAACTCGATGAGCGACGTGTACGCCATGGGCGGGCGCGTCCTGCTCGCCCTCAACGTGGCGGGCTTCCCGGGGGACTTCCCGCGGGACGCCATCCGCCAGATCTTCCAGGGCGGAGCGGATAAGGTGGCAGAGGCCGGCGGGATCATCGCCGGCGGCCACACCGTGGTGGACAAGGAACCGAAGTACGGCCTGTGCGTGACCGGTCTGGTGCATCCCGACCGGATCACGATCAAGGGCCGGTTGCGACCGGGCCATCGGCTTTTTCTCAGCAAGCCCCTCGGAACCGGCGTGATTGCCACCGCCGGGAAGGCCGAGCGGGCCGAGGCGTTCCACCTGGACGCGGCGATTCAGAGCATGACCCGTTTGAACCGGGGCGCCTCCGAGGTCATATCCGAGGTGGGCATTCAGGGATGCACCGACGTGACCGGGTTCGGCCTGCTGGGCCATGGCTGTGAAATGGTCCTAGCCAGTGAGTGCGGGTTCCGTCTTCGCGCCGAAGCCGTGCCGCTCCTGCCCGGAGCCATGGACTACGCCCAATCCGGAAACTTCGCCGGCGGCATGGGCCGCAACAAGAAGTACGTCGAAGGCCTGGCCCAGGAGGGAAGGTTGGCCCTGCGAATCGCTTCGGGGATTTCCGCCGACCTCGTCGGGCTGTTGTACGACTCTGAAACGTCGGGCGGCCTCCTCTTCTCCGCCCCCGCGGAGCGAGCGCAAGAGGTTCGTGAGCGCTTCGCGGCGAAAGGTGAGCCTGTCTGGGAGATCGGCGAGGTCATCCCGGAGCAGGCCATTGAGATCGTCTGAAGAAGTGAGGTCGCCCGATGAGCTGCGAGAGGGACAGACAGCGCAAAGCGCACGACTCATGACGGATTCCCAGGAACACCGACCTGCTATACCGGCCGGCACAGATGCTTCTGTGCCGGTCGGTGGTTTTTTCGCCGCGGCGAAGGCGGCAGCGCTCGCGCTGTTCCTGCTTCTGTCTCTTGTCTTCCTCCGATATACCGGAGCAGGCGGTCACCTTTCCAAGGGGGGCATCCAGGCCCTTGTGGGCAGGTCCGGGCTGCTGGCCCCGGCCGTGCATGTCGTGGTTTACGCCGTGGGGACCACGGCCCTGGTGCCCGCCACGGTCTTCACTTTGATCGGAGCCGTGGTGTTCGGCAAGTTCCTGGGGACCATCTACAATCTCATCGGGGCCACAGGCGGTGCCGCCCTCTCATTTCTCGCCGCGCGCCATCTGGGCCGAGACTTCGCAGCGCGCTTGCTGAGAGGAAAAGTGCGAGGCTTGGATGCCAAGGCCGAGCAGCACGGGTTCATATTGATCTCCTACCTCCGCCTGGCCTACTTCCCCTTCGCCCCGCTGAACTACGCTGCCGGCCTGACGCGGATGCGGTTCCGGGATTACCTCGGCGGGTCGGCTCTCGGCATGCTCCCGGGAATTCTCATCTTCACCTGTTTCTTGGATGAACTGACCAACTTCGGATCGCCGGCCGATCTTCTGACTCGTCGGTTTCTCATCCCCCTGGCCCTCTTTGTGGCCTCATTCCTCCTGCCCGTGCTGGTCAAGCGCCTGGCGCCGGCCCTGAACTCGACGGCTCCCAGGTCTGGGACGTAAGCCGACGGAGGCTGAGTAGGTTGCCAATTGGTCCATCGGTCAATTATTGAACATTGCAAAGGTAATGGAATACATGCCATCGGCCGGCTCCCCCTCACCCTCCCCTCTCCCCCAGAACGGGGGAGAGGATCAAGGTGAGGGGGCCAGACCCGACGCCTTTGTTGCATTACATACGCAAGTCTCAATAGTCAAATGGGAGGAGCGTGACTGCCCGAGTGCTTTGCGGCTCGACCAATCGGCTATTTGACCAATCGGCGTGAATTCGAGGGAGGAGAAGGAGCGAGCGTATGTCGCAACCACCACGCAGCCGTGTCCTCCTCTTGGGAAGCGAGGGGATGGGGCGGGGCGATGACGGGCTGGGCCTCACGATCCTGGGGAACTTCCTCAAGACGCTGGTGGCGAATCCTCTGCGTCCGGAGAAGATCGTCTGCTGGAACGCCGGCGTGAAGCTGCTCGGCAAGAGCTCCCCGGTGGTCACCACGCTTCAGGATCTCGAGGGCATCGGCGTGGAGATCTTGGCCTGCAAGACCTGCGTGGAGCATTTCGGCCTGCAGGAGAAGCTCCAAGCCGGGGAGATTTCCACGATGCCCGTCATCAGCGAGCTGCTCCTGCGGAGCGAGGTCCTCACGGTCTAGCGTACCCCTGGCTCGAGCCAGGCGATGATCACCGAGCGTGTGCCCGGACGGCATCGAGATCGAGCTGTACACCGACGAGGACCCCGCCATCTGGACGACCGACCCCAGGCCGTGGCCACCGTGAAGCCGTTGGCCATCTGACCGCCCACCGACCCGCTCTCCATACCATCTCTCTCCCTCCGGCACCCCGTGCGCCCATCGAGCTAACGCCAAAGCCACGAGTCAAAGCGTGGGGATCGCGGGCAAGTCTTTCATCTTGCCTCCGGACCGAAGGTGGAATACCTTTCTCTGGCGACGATCCTATCGACCCTCCCTACCACGTGAAGCCAAGGACAGAGCGAGAAAGGAGGATGCGCCATGGCGAAGAGAGCAACCAAACCCATCCAGGTCATCAAGACGGAGAAGGCCGGCCCTCCCGTCGGCCCTTACTCTCAGGGGATCAAGGCGGGTGGCTTCGTCTTCGTGGCCGGCGAGAAGGGCATCGATCCCGCGACCGGAAAGATCGTGCCCGGGGGCATCGAGGCGGAGACCCGACGGACGCTGGAAAACATCAAGGCCATCCTGGAGGCGGCCGGCTCCAGCATGGATCTGGCCGTCAGTACCTTCGTCTTCATGACGGATCTCAGTGACTTTCCCAAGATGAACGCGATCTACGCCGAGTACTTCAATGCCAACCCGCCGGGCCGCACCACCGTCGAGGTCAGAGGACTGCCCGCGGGCGCCCACGTCGAGATCACCGTTACGGCGCTGGCTGGGCCAGGGTCCTGATACCTCGCCCGATCACGCCGGAGACTCTGCCCCAAAGACACGACGGCCCTCCGAGGTTTGCTCCCCGAAGGGCCGTACGTTCCCGCAGTGAGGGGGGATCTCTCCCCCCGGCTCGACTGCCCTCCGTGTTCGGCGCCCTCTCTGGCCGGAACTCAGGCCCGCTCCTCCGCATGAGGCGCCGGGCGCAGGGTCAGAAGATCCACGACGGTCAGGACCACCCCCACAAGCAGGATCAGGCCCAGCACCCAGGTCACGGCGAACCAGAACCGCATCTGCGCCTGCGCCGTCATGAAGCCGAGGCCCATGACCCGCTCGATGTACGCCTGCAGGATGCCGGACCGGTGATCTTCAGCAGGATCCACGCGGTCAAGACCGCCGCCACCAGCTCCCACGCGCCCCAGCGTCAGCTTCAGGGCCCGGAGTTCCTGGCTGTGCTGCATGGCGTTCATGAATAGCTAGCGGTCCTGCTTCTCTTTGGCTGCGACCCCTTCACGGCTTGCGTCACGCCCGATGACACACTGCCGGGATCCGGAAGCCGGCACGTTCTCGGACGGCAGGATGAGGCGCACGGCGTGCTCATAGAACAGATAATCCCAGGCCCAGTTGATCAGGACGAGGAGGCGGTTGCGGAAGCCGATGAGCTTGACCAGGTGCACGCCTAGCCAGAGGACCCACGCGGGGAAGCCGGTGAATGCCCGGCCCCGGAGGTGAACCGCTCCCGCGTTCCGCCCAATGACCACCATCGTGCCCGGATCGCGATAGTGGAAGGGCACGGGACCCTGCCCCGCGATCTGCCGTCCGATGTTTCGCGCGGCTGTCACTCCCTGTTGGATGGCGACAGGCGCGAGCATCGGCAGCGGTTTCCCGCCGTCCTCGACATGGGCCAGGTCGCCGATCACGTAGACTTCGGGATGGCCGGGAAGCTGGAGGCTGGGTAGGACCGCTACCCGTCCCCCGCGGGCCGTCGGCAGCCCACATGCCTGGGCCAGGGGGTCGCCACGCACCCCCGCTGTCCAGACCACGGTCTCCGCGGGGACGATCGTCCCATCCTTGAGATGCACTGCTTCCCGCGTGATTTGGCTCACGGTCGTGTGGAGGCGCACCTCGACCCCCATCCGGCCCAAGCGCGCGAATGCATAGGCACGCAAGCGCTCCGGCAGTCCCACCAGCAGGCCGTCCGCCGCCTCCAGCAGGATGACGCGGGCCTCCTGGAAATCCAGTCTGGAAAAATCCTTCACGAGTGGGCCTCGAATGAGCTCGGCCAGGGCGCCGGCGAATTCTACCCCGGTAGGTCCTCCCCCCACGATGACGAACGTGAGCAGTCGCCGGCGCCGCTCGGGGTCGGGCTCGAGCGCCGCCCTCTCGAAGCAGCAGAGGATCCGCGTGCGCAGCGCGACCCCCTGCTCCAGACTCTTCAGAGGAAAGGCATGCTCCGCTGCGCCGGGCACCCCGAAGAAGTTGGAGATACTTCCGGTGGCAAGGATCAGGTAATCGTAAGGAATGGCAGGGCCATCGGTTTCCAGCACCCGGCGAGCGAGGTCCACCCCCTTCACGTCGGCCAGGACGAATTGGACGTTGGGAAGTTTCCAGAAAATCCTCCGGACCGGGTGGGCGATCTCCTCCGGTTCCAGTTCGGCCGCTGCGACCTGATAGAGGAGAGGGAGGAAGCAATGGTAGTTGTGACGGTCAATGAGCCGCACTTCTACCGGGGAGCGGGCCAGATTGCGAGCGGCCCACAATCCACCGAACCCGGCCCCGATGATCGCCACCCGAGTCTGGTGATGAGCTATCATTGCTACTGCGCGGCCGTTCCCGGCACGCGGGCCCCCAAGAGATCAATGGCCGCACTTTGCCACGCTGCCCCCGGCAGCGCCATGACGCCGTCCATAAAGCCTACCGATCACATCCGGGCGCGAGGTTCATAACTTTCTGCAGAGCGATGGCCGCCAAAGAACGCAGCGCGCTTTTTCAGGGAGGGAGTAACGAGGCCCCGACCGTCCTCCCACGCTACGCCTACCCCAGATCCATCACTCTCATCAAGAGGACACTCCCGCGACTGGTCGAGTGTGAAGGAGAACGTCTCCCCTCCTAGCGTGCTTCAACAACCCTGTATGCGTTATGACAACCCACGCAATTATTGGTCAGTGCCGCCAGTTCCTTTATGATGTCCTCGCGAGTCCCGCCTGCCTTCGCCTTAGCGGCCAGACTGTCGAACCCCTTGTGGGTTTGCAGTCGGAACTTGAGGAACCCTTCGGGGAGCTTTTTCTGGAGCTGCGGTTCGGTGGCACCCTCCATCCCGGAGACCCGAGCCGCTCTTTCTACCGTGGCCATGTCGTTGGCTTCCAGGCCATACAGGATCCCCCTGAGGGACCCGAGCATCTGGCGCATCTCCGCCAGAATCTCGTTGCGTTGGGTGCGAGGGAGGGTCAGTTGTTGCCGCGTATCGGTGGATGATTCGGTGCGCGGAGTCCCTGCAAAGCCTGCCACACTCACCAGCACGATCATCCCTATGACCACGACGCCTGTGCCGATCAACCCTGCCCTCATGATGACCTCCCTCGTTAGGCGGCCTATGTTCATCGTACCCGCGCCACACGATCCACGAAGAACCGGTGCAGAAGCGCCACTCCTCTCGTCACCTCCAAACAGCTGGCTCCAATATGGATGAATCCTTCCCGCCTGACCTCGGGTACTCTTCGCAAAGAATACAAACGGCAGAGAGGATTTTACCACCAGCGATGAGGAACTCGGCCACGGAATTCTTGAATACATGGTAGGCCGTGCGGTCCAGCACAGATTCGTTGCCAGGCACACGACGGCGCTTTGTCCTCCCCGCCGTGGACCCACCCCTTCGTTTTGCATCGAAATCTTATTGGAGAACGGGGCCCATGCTATAGTTTTACGCAGACTGATGCAACGGGTACAGAGCTGCCGGGAGGTGAGGCAGCATCGCCATCCTGGAACCGAGTACGGTCGGCCATATCCCGAAGGGAGCAGCTCTCGCTCTCCTTGGACTGCACCCGGGGGCACCAGACACTCGTAGAGGGCGAGGGCGGCGCCTCCGCCCGACTCACCCAGCACCAGATCGCCGCCATGACGGGATCCATGCGTGAGGTGGTCCAGCGCGCCCTGAAGGCCCTGGAGCGGGACGGCGCCATCCGGCTGGAACTCGCCCGCGTCGTGGTCCTGGATCCCAACGCGCTGGGGCGCTGGCGCGACGCCGAGGCGGCTCGCACCAGGCCGGGGTTCTCCCTCGCAGATCAATGCACACTGGTTGCCGTTGGCGCTTTCTCCGTGAGTACAGTCATCCCCTCCTAATTGCGTTGCGCAGGGGACACATTTTCCTTATGCTATCTATCACGAAGCCAATGCCGACGACCCCCAGGGTTGTGTTCTCTGAGGTGAGATCAAATCGGCCAAGAAATGACGAACAAGGGTCCCTTCGCGAGATTTAACAAACGAACCATGCCCAGCCACCTCTGGGATGGCGCTCGCCGGCGGCAGGCCGGCCGCACACCTCCGGCTGTCGGGATGGCCGTGCTGTGCCTGATGGCAGCCGGATGTGCCACCGGTTGGCAAATCGCATCGGGTGAACGACAGGCCGTAATTGACCGGATCGTCGCGTCGAGTGCGAAGGTCATCATCGAGCAGGGAGGCCACCGCATCAGCTCCGGCTCGGGCGTCGTGGTGGAATCTAGGACCGAGGAGCCAAGCGGCCAGGCGGTCTCGTACGTCTTGACCGCCGCACACATCCTGGACGGCAAGGAGGGGGTCAACATCTTCGTTCGCTTCGCGGGATCTCCGGCAGGCAAGGAGAAGTTTGCCGCGACCGTGATCCGGCAGGGGGACTCCGAAACCCTCGATCTCGCCCTCCTCAGGGTGCCAGGGATCACCGTGCCGGCGGCCCTTTTCGCTGCTGACGATCACGTGCGCATCGGGGAAGAGATTCTGGTCGTGGGGTTCCCCTGGGGGAAGCGGTTGGGGATGTTCAGCGGCATTGTGAGCGAGGTGCCTGCGGACGGCAAAGAAGAGGCCTCAGCGGACGAGGGAACTGAGCAGACGATCGTGGTCGATGCAACGTCGGCCAAAGGCGTCAGCGGGGGAGGCGTATTTCGGGAAGCGACAGGCAGTCTCGTCGGCGTTGTCGAGGGCTACCAGACCGCATCGATTGCCGTCAAGGATCGCTCCCAGACTTATTCTGTCAAGGTTCCAATGCCGGGCGAAACCTTCGTCGTTCCTGTTACACGGATTCGGCACTTTCTGGATGACGCGGGCCTGCAGGTCGCATCGGGAGAGAGGAAGAAGATCGAGGCCCGGAAAGACTGACGGAGCGGCCCCCTCCTTGGGCCGCTCCGTCTCGTTCAGCTCGCCTATTCGCCCACCTCGAGCGTGGCCGCCACGTTCTTCCCGTCCTTCTCTTCGTAGCTGGCCTTGACCTTTGCGCCTTCCTTCAAGTCTTCGAGCTTCCCCTCCTTGCCCTCCACCATGATGTTCGTGCTGTCATCGCATACGAGGGTCGTGCCATCGGAGAGCACGATCTCCTTGCCTGCCGGATCGACGGACTGGATCATGCCTTCCGTCTCTGCGGCCAGCGCAACGCCGACACATACGAAGGTGGCTGCCAGGACCAACGCCACAATCTTCTTCATCTGACTCTCCCCCGTGTTGTGACCCCCGGCACTCTGGGGGTCGAGGTTCTCCCCGAGCGGGAACCCGTGTGCTTAGCCCCCGCTCACGATCTCTCGCAGTGCGCGCACTAACGAGGCGCCATGGATCGGTTTGGGAAACACATCCGCCGCGCCCGCCCGCAGACCTTCGGACCACACTTGCTCGTCCGGGAAGGCCGATACCAAGACGACGGGGATCGCGGGGAATCGGGCCTTGATTCGCTGGAGCAGGGCCACGCCGTCCAGCCCCGGCATTCGCACGTCGGCGACCACAACCGCCGGCAGAACTTCCTCCCGCGCCATGGCCGACCACGCCACCTCGGCGCTTTCAAACGCCAGAGGATCGAATCCCTCAACGGTCAGAAGTTCGCTCAACGCGCGGCAATTCTCCGCGTCGTCATCAACCACCAGGACCTTCGGCTTCATTTCTCCAGTCTCCGGCCACCCTTCTCGTTGCCTCATCGCGCGTAGGCAACCCAAGCACTGCGCGTGCCATGTCCTCCTCCAGATCCTCGAGTGACCGGAGGCTCCGCAGTCATCCGGAGTTAGAGATTCGCGGAACTACCCGGGAGACCCTGGGGGAGATTGCCGCTGTGTGGCGGCATGCCACACGGTACTGAGCAGGCGTGTGGCGGAATGGTGGAAGCCTGACGCACGGAGGGTCTCAGGCCTCAGGGGAGGCTTCGGGGGTGAGGAGCGCGTAGCGTTCGAGCATCCGGTACAAAGTCCTTCGATCCACGCCGAGGATCTCGGCCGCCCGCTTTTTGTTCCCATCGGTGGCGGCCAGGACGCGTGCGATGTGCCGCCGGGTTAGTGCGTCGAGGGACAGGAACTCCAAGGGACCCGGCGTCTCCGCCGCGACCGCCGGAGTAGCGGGTGGAGCGAGGTGCAGAGGCAAATCGTCCGGGAGCAGAATTGGATGGCTGCTGACCGCAACAGCCCGCTCGATGGCGTTCTCCAGTTCCCGGACGTTGCCCGGCCACGAGTAGGCCTCCAGGCGAGCCATGGTCTCAGGGGCGATCCCGCCTATGGCCTTCCCATTGGCCTCGCCATATTTCTGCAGAAAGTGGCGGGCCAGGGCCGGGATGTCCTCCCGGCGCTCCCGGAGCGGCGGGAGGTGGATACTCACCACGTTGAGCCGGTAGAAGAGATCCTCGCGAAAGCGGCCCTGGCGAACCTGCGCCTGGAGGTCCCGGTTCGTCGCGGCGACCAGCCGGACATCGATCCGGATCGACTCGTTTCCACCCACGGGCTTGATCTCCTGGAGTTCGAGCACTCGGAGGAGCTTGGCCTGTACGTTCGGGCCGACGTCGCCAACCTCGTCGAGAAAGACGGTCCCGCCATGCCCCGTCTCGAAGAGCCCGCGCCGGGCCGTGACGGCACCGGTAAACGCGCCTCGGACGTGGCCGAACAGCTCACTCTCGAGGAGACTCTCGGCCAGTCCGGCGCAGTCGATGGTCACGAAGGGTCCGACGCGACGGGAGCCGTTATAGTGCAATGCGCGCGCGACGACCTCCTTGCCCGTACCGCTCTCGCCCGTGATCAGGACGGTGCTCCGGGTCGGCGCGACCCGGGCGATCAGCTTGAAGACGTCGAGCATGCGCGGGCTGACCCCGACGATGTTCCCGAGGTGGTACCGGTCCTGAAGCGTTTCGCGGAACCGCCGGTTTTCGCGAACGAGTCGGCGTTGCTCGATCGCCCGCCGGACCGTGAAGAGCAACTCGTCGAGATGCAGAGGCTTGCTCACATAGTCGTAGGCGCCTTCCTTGATGGCCCCCAGCGCCGCCTCGACGGTACCGAAGGCAGTCATCAAAATCACGCTTGCGTCCGGAACGGCTTCGCGCAGTCCGCGCAGCAGGGCCATGCCGTCCAGGCCGGGCATCCGGATGTCCGACACGACGACGTCGTAGACCTGCTCCTTGGCGAGGGTGAGGGCAGCGCGCCCGCCCTCCGTGGTCACCACCGTGTAGCCTTCGGCACGAAGCGCCTCGGCCACGACCTGGCAGGACTCCGCGTCGTCATCCACGACTAACAGCCGCGGTCGAGTCATCCACGGCCCTCGTCGGATTCGAGCGGGAGGCGGACCTCGAAGGTCGCCCCACCGCCCGGGGTATCGGTCACACCAATGGTCCCTTTGTGAGCCTCGACGATCTGCCGGCAGATGGCAAGGCCCAGGCCGGCCCCTTTGCCTTGCTCCTTTGTGGTGAAGAATGGTTCGAAGACTTGCTCGCGAGCGTCGGGAGGGATGCCGGGTCCGGTGTCGGCGATGCGCAGCCAGACCGTGCTTCCGGCCAGGCCCGTCTGGACGCGGAGCGACCCTCCGGCTGGCATGGCATCCACGGCGTTGGTCAGGAGGTTGAGCAGCACCTGCTGGATCTGGTGGCCGTCAACCTGGACCTTTGGCAACAGGCTGTCCGTGGCGACGCTGCAGGCAATCCCCTTGGCAACCAGGACGGGCGACACGAGGTCGGTCACGCTCCGAACGAGTTCGTTCAAGTCCGTCGGCTCCAGGCGATGCGCCTCACCCCGCGTGAGCACCAAGCGCTGCTGCACCGTCTGCACCAGGCGATGGATCTGTCCGTCAATGGTGACCAGGCGCTGTCGGTCCTGGTCGGTGAGGCCGGGGCTCCGAGCCAGGAGCTGGAGATGGACGGCAACGGAGTTGAGTGGCGTGCCGATCTCATGCGCGATCGTTGCGGCCAGCTGCCCCATCGTGGCCAGGCGCTGGGCCCGACCGAGCTGTCGCTGCAGGTCGAAGAGTCGCTCGTTGGCTCGACGCAGCGCCTCGTTCCGCTTGGCCAACTCGTGCGTGGCTTCATCCACTCGAAGCTGGAGTTCCTGGTTGAAGCGGTTGATCCGCTCAACGAGCCGGGCATTCTCCTCGTGGCTCTCCCGGATCCGACGGAGCATGTTCGACAGCCCCTCGGCGAGCTGGCCCATCTCATCCTGGCGCACGAGCTGCGGCGCGGCCGAGAGGTTCCCTCCCTCGACTGCGGCCATGGTGTCGAGCAACGTGCGAATCGGTCGGTTGACATTCCGGTCCGTGAAAAAGGCGAGGCCCAAGACGATTGCCACGCTGGCCACGACGAGGACGAAGAGGAGCTGCTGGCCCAAATTGATGGACAGTCGGCTTGCCCCCTCCAGGGAAATCGCCAGCGCAACCACCCCGGCCGTGTTCCCGCCCAAGCGGACCGGGGCCGCAGCGAGCCATGCCTCGCTGCCTCCCGTCGTGCCGGCAGCGGTGAGCGTGTGGCCTTCAGAGAAGGCCTGCCCAACGAGTTCAGGAGGTCGTGCCGGCAACCCCTCTCGACTGGACGCGATCGGCATGAGCCCGTTCGGACCGTCAGCGTATACGTCCAGCCACCGGAGCGTCGGCCGGGCAGCCATGACGTTCCGGATCTCCAGAGCCAGCAGCTCGCGATCGGCCAACTCCTGAGCCGTCGTGATGCCGAAGGCGATGTCGGAGGCAATGGCGGCTGCACGGCCTCTGACATCGTCCCTCAGCGCGCGGAAAGCCAGCCACCCGTGGATGGCGCTGGCGGCCAGACTACTTCCCGTGGTAAGGCCGACGACGAGCGCGATGATCTTGAGGCGAAGGGACCAGTGTTTCATCGGTACGCCCTTGGAGCCCTGTGCCGAACGCGCGTATCTTAGCCGAAAGTCCTCCCGGCGTCATCCACCCATGGCCTAGCACCTCGGACGGGAAGTGACCCGCAGACGTTACCGCATCAGGGGAGGTGGCACAAGCGCCCCCTCGCGGCGGCCAACGACCGGAAATGCCTGCACACCCTCCCGGGCGTCGTGACGCCGGATGGCGAGGGTCCGCCGCCCAGGAAGGTGGAGAGCCTGGACAATTTCACCCCGGCTCGCGACCTGCTGGTCAAGCGCCGGAAATACTTCATCGGCGTCCTCGATCCTGCCGCCTCCATCGAGTTCACGCGGGGCTGCCCGTGGGACTGCGTCTTCTGCAGCGCCTGGACCTTCTCCGGCCGAAGCTACCGGAAGGCCAGCCCCGAAAAGGCGGCCGAGGAACTCGGGCAGATCAGGGAGCCCGGCGTTTTCATCGTGGACGACGTGGCCTTCATCCAGGCCGAGCACGGCCTGGCGATCGCCCGGGAGATCGAGAAGCGGAATATCCGGAAGAAGTACTATCTGGAGACCCGCGGGGATGTGCTGCTACGGAACAGGGAGGTCTTCGCATACTGGAAGCGGCTGGGTCTCGAATACATGTTTCTCGGTCTCGAGGCCATCGATGAGGAGGGACTCAAGCTGCACCGAAAGCGGATCAAGCTGTCCACCAACTTCGAGGCGCTCGAGTTCGCTCGCTCCCTCGGCGTCCGGGTGGCGATCAACATCATCGCCGATCCCGACTGGGATGAGAAACGTTTCGCCGTCATCCGCGAGTGGGCCATGACCGTTCCGGAGATCGTGAACGTGAGCGTGAACACGCCCTACCCCGGCACCGAGACGTTCCTCACCGAAGTGCACAGGCTGGCCACGCGGGACCACCGCCTCTTCGACATCCAGCACGCGGTTTTGCCCACCAAGCTTCCCCTCCACCGGTTCTATCAGGAACTGGTGAAGACCCAGCAGGTGCTGAACATGAAGCATCTGGGCGCGACCGCCCTGAAGAACACCGCGTTCCTCGCCGCACGTCTGCTCGCTCGCGGGCAGACCAACTTCGTGCGAATGCTCTGGAAGTTCAACAGCGTCTACCACCCCGAACTGCAGCTCGCCGACCATCGCCGCCCGGTTAAGTACGAGATGCGCCTGCCGACGCTTCCCGCCAATGGGGACGGGAATGCCGAGGATCTGTTCATCCTCCGGACCGAGCCGGCGAAACAGGCAGCTGCGGCCCGCTGATCGCACCGGCCCCCGGCCGCGATTGTCAGTGAATCTCTCGCCCGCCACATCACCGGATCACGTGGTGTCCCTCACGGCGCTCAGGAATTCCTTGCTGGCGCTGGCCAGGAGCGTCGGAAGGTGCGTGTACAGATAGCGAACCCCTTTCCGCTGGTAGCCGCGGATCGACTGGAGATTGCCGGCCGATCCCGACACCTTGCCCGCCGCCACGATGGTGGCGAAGGCCCGATCCATGGCCTCTCGCACCTCGGGGACGTCCGAACGACCCGGATACCCCAGAGACTGCGACAGGTCCGATGGACCGATGAAGAACACGTCCACACCCTCCACCTGCAGGATCTCGCCGAGGTTCCTGAGGGCCTCCGCTTCTTCCAATTGAACGCACACCAGGGTCTCGCGGTTGGCCTCCTGGACATAGTCGGCCGCCGACACGCCGAAACCGTAACCGGCGGGACGCGTGCCCGCCGCCAAGCCCCGGTCCCCCCGGGGGTGGAATTTGACCGACTCGACGGCCCGCCTGGCATCGGCAGCCGTATTGACATGCGGGACCTGGACGCCCATCACGCCCCGGTCCATCAACCGTAGGATCGCCTCCGAGCTGTTGGTCCAAGGTCGCGCGATGGGCGTGAGCCCTGTCAGCTCGGCGGCTATCGCCATCACCTCCACGCTCTCAGGGGAGAGCGAGCCATGCTCGCAGTCGAGGAGCACCCAGTCGAATCCCAGCCGGCCCACCATCTCCACCACCTGCGGCGACGGAAACATCACCGACACTCCGAAGGCCGGCTGGCCCGACAGGAGTTTCTCTTTCAGATTGTTCTTCATCATGGGCGACCCCACCGTGAAACGAGGGCGCCTCTCCGGGCCCCCAGACGACAGGCCCGCCATCTTCTCAGACTAGCCGAGCTGCTCCACCAGGTAGTTCTGGATCCCCATCTGCTTGATCTGGTCGAGCTGCGCTTCGATCCAGTCGATATGGTCCTCCTCATCCTTGAGGATGGACTCGAGAAGCTCGCGGGTCCCGTTGTCGCCCACTTCTACGGCCAGCTTGATGCCGGCGTTGTAGGCTCGGATTGCCCCCTCCTCGGCCTTCTGATCGTTCTCGTGCTGGGTCTTGACGTCACCCCCGACATCGATCTTGTTCAGCTTGCTCACGGTCGGAGAATCCTCCAGGAAGATGATCCGGCCGATCAGCTTCTCCGCATGCTTCATCTCATCGATGGCCCGCTTCTCGATCGCCTTGTGAAGCTTCTCGTACCCCCAGTTGGCGCACATCTCGGACTGGACCATGTATTGATTGATGGCAGTGAGTTCGTCAGCAAGAAGTGCGTTCAATTGTTCGATGATCCGGTCGTTTCCCTTCATCGCTCCCTCCTTTATTGGGTGAGATTGTGATGACACCACCGCCACCTGCCGCAGTGGAGAGACAACCCTTGGCTTTCGCTTCATCCGTGCCGACCATGGGCAGGTTCATCCACCACTCTAGAGAACGTAGAACGATCTTCACCACAAACCCTGGCGTGCTGTTTCTTGCCCCTTCAATATGCGTCAGGTTCCGCGGCCTGTACAGCGGCTATGATCTCAAGGGGGCCGTTTGGTCTGTCTTTCCAAGCAAAGCCTTCCGCAGCTCGACCATGGCCAGCGTATCCCGCTTGCAGTAGTTCAGGAGGGCTGTTCGGATCCGCGCCTTTTCCGCCTTGTCAGTAGCCTCGAAAATCATCCGGTAGTATTGGAGAGATGCCATGCCACCATCTTGGATCTCGAGATCATCGTACCCTAAGCCGGGCACGATCGCCGGCAGGACAGACTTGATCGAGAACGATCCTTGAAAGTCGGGGTGATAGTAGTGCGTTCGAATGACGGAGAGCAAGTCCCAGAAGCGCTCGATGGCCCCCTCCAGTTCCGGACGCAGTCGGGGAATCGCGTCCGCCAGCTCCTTGAAGATGCGCGTCTCGTATCCGGAGTAGAGGCAAATCGTCCCCTCCCGACCGATGGATTCCAGCAGGGTCTGGGTGAATTCCTCTCGCGGATCCTTCGAATCCATGCAGAGGTATTGCTCGTGCCGCATTTGCCCGTCGCGACTGACGATGTGGTTCGACCACTGGAACGGAATGGTCTGATAGGGCCTCGTATTCGGATACCTCGGGATGGCCGGCATGAACGTCTCGAAGTCGAGATGGTGGACCGGGTCGCGAAGGGCCGCCAGCTCTCTCTTGAGGCCGGGGCCGATCCATTCCACGTTGTCTTTCATCCGCTGCTGGATGCCGGAGAGCCGGAAATCCGCCGGGATCTTGTCAATGGTCTGCACCCCTCGACTCATCAGTTCTTGAAACGTTCTCTTGCCTCCCGGCAGATAGAACACCCAGCGTGCGGGCTTGGTTTTCGTACAGTGATCCCAGAATGGACATTCGTACGGGTCGAAGCAGTGGTGATCAGGCTCGATGGCGGGCGCTGAGGAAGAGGCCAACGCTTCCCGCATCGCGGCAAGCCGCCCGGGGATATCTCCCTGGCGGGCGGCCACCTCTTCCGTCACATCTTCACGGAGGAATAGTTGTTCCAGATCCGGATTGCCACCGGCATAGACGTAGTCTTTGTTGATGTGCATCAACTCGGAGTTCTCGAGGGAAACCCCGGCTCCTGTCAGGACGTAGGCCTGGATGGCCACATCATCGAGGTGATCATCCCTGACCTGTGTGGACGATTTCACCTCGCGAAGACGCCATCTCCCCTCGGCAGTCCGTTCCAGGATATCCACGCGGACACGGACGCCCTCGAACTCGAACATCGCTTCGAAGATGGCAGGGACCTTCGGATTGGCGAGAAGGTCGTGCGTCTGCGCAAGCGCTCCAGAGATCCCCAGGGACTCGACTGTCACGAGGATACCACCGGAGAATCGTTCGCGCGCCAACTCGCCGATCTCGGTGCCCATCTCCAGGCGGGCTTCGAGCTGTTCGTCCGCCTCGCTCGCCAGGTCGGGTGAATGGATCTCATAATAGAGCCGCTTGTGGCACTGAAGGCCGAAGAGATACCGGGATTTGCTGAGATGCATCGAAGAGGATCTTTCCCCGGGAGATCTAGTCATGAACTAACTCCGGCGAATGCGGGCATTACTGCCAATGTCTCAACTGAGCGATTCTAATGAACCATTTCAGACATTGAACCGGACATCGCTTCGGCCCCCTGGATAGCTCATTTTGCTTCTTCCTGAATGCGCGGAAAACGTTCTCTATCCGACTCGGGTCGGGATCGGGAAAGTTGAATGCGCTTTTCACAAGGAACATAAACTCGTCAAAATCATCAATTTTCACCCAGAAAGCGTTGCGCACCTCGAGCCAGTCCCGTATTATTCCTTCCGGTTCCTTCCGACCTAGCCAAAACACTCCCCACGGAAGAGCATCAGGGCCCAAGGCTGCGAGCATCTTGCAGATTCCGTGGTCATTACCACCGTATCCGATGAAGACCAAACCTCGATCCTGCAAGAGCGTCCCAACCTGCTCCACGACCTCTCTTTTTAGAGCGGCCGTCTCCAAAGCAGTGCTCTGCGGAGAGAGCCGATGGTCGCCGTGGAGCTTCACTACAATCGGACGTGTCCTCGTAGAACGAATATATCCAGCAAGAGACTCGTGCTGGATGACGAGCGGCCGGGTATCGGTAAACAGATAGAGGGCATCCGCCACCAGATCGTCGAAGTTCGTCGTAAGGACTACATTGAAGATTCCACGCTCAAGAGCGACCTGCTTGGCCAGGACAGCATAACCAAATCCCGGGAACTTCCCATCACACTGGCGCTCGATCTCACGTTGACGTTCTGCAGATAGCGGAAAGAGTTGCGCAATGAGAGTGCCATATAGGGCGGAGGGATTCATGGGATCGTAGTGGGGGAATTCGTCCTTTGCCCACGCATCCACATCCTTGCGATGGGGAGCACGTATATCGCGAAGGTGAGGGAGCCAATCGGATTCGACGACCGTACCTGCATCGGGGATACCGGAGGAAACAGAACACCCCGCTCCAAGGAAGAAAGCGAACCGCTTATCAAACTGTTCACTTGCTGTTCGCAATCGGCCGATACATTCTCCGGCGTTCATCGAGACAAGGTGGTTCATCTCAGAGGCCTTTCATCGCACCTCGGATGTCACGCCGAACTGAGAACAGTGCACTATCATGACCTAACAATATGTCGACCATCGCCGAAAAGCAGGACCCGTTTGTGTCGCGGGAAATACCATCCTCTTGAAGGCCTATGACCAAGCTAGCTTGACACGGGCAGACGCTAGCGCGGATGCCCTGGTACGGTCAAGCGCAAACGCGGGAGAATGCAATGACCGGGCAGGCATCAGAGGATCGGGAACCCATCACGGTCGGACCAGCGCACGAGAAAGTGTGACCGGAAGCCCGTGAGTGGTGCGGTGAGGGGGGAGGCGGAATGAACGGCCTCGCTAGCGGAGTGTGGTGAGCAGCCTACGGCACCAGGACGATCTTGCCGAACTGGTGGCCCTCGTCCATGCGCCGGTGGGCGGCCGGGGCGTCCCGCAGCGGGAACACGCTGTCTACGACCGGCTTCAGGCGACCCACCTGATACAGTTGCAGCATGGCAGCGAATTCCCGGGGGCTTCCCATGGTGGTCCCCAGAATACTGATCTGGTTCCAGAAGACCTGGCGGATATCCACCTCGGTCGCGCGGCCCGTCGTGGCCCCGAACGTGACCAATCGGCCTCCCGGCCGGAGGGCTCGCAGGGCCTTACCCCAGGTCTCCTTGCCCACACTGTCGATGATCAGATCCGCCCCGCCCCCGGTTCGCTCGAGGACGATCTTTTCCCAGTCCTCTGACGTGTAGCTGATGGCGACGTCCGCGCCCAACTCCCGCGCCCGCTCGAGCTTGGCCTGGGTGGACGATGTGACGATCACCATGGCTCCGGCCGCACGCGCAATCTGCAGGGCAAAGGTCGCGACGCCTCCGCCGATCCCCAGGATGACGACCCGATCGCCCGGCCGGACCTGACCGCGGGTGATGACGGCGCGCCAGGCGGTGAGTGAAGCCAGCGGCATCGCTGCCGCTTCCTCCATCGAGAGGGGAGAGGGTTTCGGAAAGACGTTCTCCGCCGGGACGACGATGAATTCGGCGTAGGTCCCGGGGTCAGGCCCCCCCAGGATCTTGAAGCCCGGCGAGGGGTGGTCCTCGCGATCTCCCCAACTGAGCGAGGGATTGATCACCACCGCATCCCCCACCTTCAGGTGACCTGCCGCGGATCCAATTTCGGCGACGAGGCCCGCCCCATCCGACCCGGGAATCAGCGGGAGCCGATCGGCCAACTGCATTCCCATCCGGATCCAGACGTCCCGGTGGTTCAATGCCGCGGCCTTGAGTTGGACGAGGACCTCTCCCGTCCCAGGCGCAGGCGTGGGGACCTCCTCGAATCGAAGCTGTTCGGGTCCACCGGGCTGGTGCAGTCGAATGGCTTTCACGGCGCGACTCCTCGCGGAGGAAAAAACACGACGGCCGGGACCACGTGGCGGGGAGGGGGGAGGGTTTCCACGAGATCCCGACCGTCGTGACACGGCGAGGAATAAGAAGGATTCCCCAAGTCCGCGTCGAGCAGAAATATACAGGGCCAGTCCGGATCCGCCAAGCAGAAGCATGAATTGTATCGCAAAGGGAACAACTGGGCTCCATTTTCGGTGCGGATCAAGAGTCGGGGGCAGAAACTGCTAGACGCCCTCTTTATTTATTGGTATGTGCAAAGGCGCCAGATGCACTCAACACAACGGAGGAGCGTGCATGCGAACTAACCTCTTCGATCTCAGCGGTCGTGTAGCGGTCGTAACGGGCGGAGGTACCGGACTGGGGAAGGGAATGGCGTCGGGATTGGCGCAGGCGGGCGCCCTGGTCGTCCTGGCCAGCCGGCGGCAGAGCGTCGTGGATCAGGCCGCAGAGGAGATCCGCGCAACCGGCGGCAAGGCCGTGGGGATGACCCTCGACGTCACACGATTCGAGGAACTCCCCGCCTCCTTCGAAGCGGTGGCCAAGCGTCACGGCAGGTTAGACATCCTGGTCAACAACGCTGGTACAAACCGGCGTGTCCCCGCTCTGGAGTATTCCGAGCACGACTGGGACACCGTGATGGATCTGAACCTCAAGGCGGTGTTCTTCTGCTGCCAGGCAGCCGGGCGGATCATGAAGGAACAGGGTGGCGGGAAGATCATCAACACGGCGTCGCTGGCGAGCACCTGGACCTCTGTCAATCAGGGGGCCTACGCGCCCAGCAAGGGCGGGGTCAAGCTGCTCACGCAACACCTGGCCCTGGAGCTGGCGCCATTCCGGATCAACGTCAACGCCATCGGGCCGGGATGGTACCGGACACCGCTCAACGACGACCTCTTCCGGGACGAGAGCTGGGCCCGGGCCGTGACGGCGATGGTCCCCTGGGGGCGAACCGGCACCCCCGAGGATTTGATGGGTGCGACGATCTTCCTGGCCTCGCCCGCCTCCGATTACGTGACCGGACAGATCATCTACGTGGACGGCGGCATGCTGGCGGGATACCGGGTCCACAAGATGCCGGGCACCACACCCTGATGGCCCCCCACCCAGGCATGGCCGGCTGTCCGCCGGTTCGGTTACTTCGCGCCTGCCGAACCGCCGAATACTCGAACGTCTTGTGGCATCCGGGGTCCCACAGCCCATGAAGATATACGACGTCACGCGGTCCATCCATCACGCAATGCCAGTGTACGAAGGCGACCCCGAGGTCTCGATCGAGCCCTGGCTGTCCATCGCCCGCGGGGCGCCGGTCAACGTGTCGCGCCTGGCCATGGGCTCTCATACGGGCACGCACGTCGACGCCCCAGCCCACCTGCGAGAGGGCGTCCTGGGGGTGGACCAGCTCCCGCTGGATGCCCTGATAGGGCCGGCACGCGTCGTCGACCTCGTGGCCTCCGCCCACATTGACGTAGCAAGCCTGCGGGGAGTGGACCTGACATCGCATCGTCGGGTCCTTTTCAAGACCCGGGCCCTCCACCGTGGGCTGGAAGAGACACCGCGAAGGGGCTTCGCCGGGCTCATGGAGGATGCGGCTCGCCTCCTTGTGGATTCTGGTGTCAGGCTGGTCGGTGTGGACGCCCTGTCGGTGGATCCTCTAGAGTCCACCTCGCTCCTGGCGCACCACGTTCTCCTGGATGCCGGGGTCATCATTCTCGAAGGACTGGACTTGTCCGCCGTCCCCGCCGGAGACTACGAACTGCTCTGCCTACCCCTAAAGATCCGGCATGGCGATGGGGCGCCGGCCCGGGTGGTGCTGCGCGAGGTGGCCGGGTAAGCGGAGCCCTCCCCAGCCCCTCGCCGAGCGCATCCGGCGTTTTCGGATGACGGGCACCCAAAGCGTCGTTATACTCGGTTAAACAGCTTTCCGGCTGGCCCGGACAAGCAAGGCCAAGAAGGGAGACGGATGGCAGGCTCCCCGGATAGCAAGGCCGCCGCCCGCCCGCGGAACAACAGCCTGGTGTGGATTTCCCTCGGGACGGCCGGACTTGTCCTGTTGTGCCTCGGGATGTACTTCCTCTTCTCCTCCAATCCCGTTATCGTCAACTATCGCGAGCTGGCCCGGTTCTACTCCAGCAAGCGAGAAGTCAAACAGTTTCTGGCACGCTTCGGTCCGTACGCCCCATTTGTCTTCATCACCCTTCAGGCCCTCCAGGTCCTGATAGCACCGATCCCCGGCGAGGCCACCGGGTTCCTCGGGGGGATGCTGTTCGGGACCTGGCTGAGTTTCATTTACTCGACCATTGGACTCACGCTCGGGTCGACCCTGGCCTTCGGGCTCGGTCGCTGGCTGGGTCTGCCCGTAGTTCGCCGCCTGGTGTCGGACGAGGTGTACCACAAGTTCGATTTTCTCGCCCGCACAGGCGGCGAGCTGGTCACCCTGATCCTCTTCATCATCCCCGGCTTTCCCAAGGATTACCTGTGCCTCATTCTCGGGGTGAGTCCGCTCCCCTTCGGAACGTTCCTGGTCCTCACCACATTCGGCCGGATGCCCGGGACCTGGCTCTTGTCCGTCCAGGGGGCCAAGGTGGGAAGCGGGTACTATGTGGAGTTCGTCGTGTTCCTCACGGTCGCGGCTGTAGCGCTCTTCCTGGGATACATCTATCGCGACGCCATTTTTCACTGGATGCGGCGACGGCACGCGCCCGAGGCGATAGAGAACCAGAAGGATCGGCTGAGCTTGTAGTGCCACCCGCGCGTGCCATACGCCAACGCCTCTCCGGGGTGGCCCGGGGGGGCGTTGCTTTTCTAGGGAAGGATCACCGCGGGGCTTGCCAAGGTCGGGTACCTCGCGTATAAAAGTGCGACGCATACTCTGGGGCAGCACTCCTTAGACCTCCAGGTTGCGACCGCAGAGGATACCCGATGGCAGAACGACGGACCACCTTCATCTCGCGGGGGACCCGCTACAGCACCGAGGCGGAGGCCTCGTTCCTGGAACTGGCGCATCTGGTGGGACTGAGCCTGCCCTCGCTCTGCGGCGGCCGGGGCAAGTGCACCAAGTGCCGCTGCCAGCCCCGGGGACCGGTGACAGAGCCCACCCCGCTCGAGCTGGAGATGCTGACGGAACAGGAGCTCGCCCAGGGAATCCGCCTGGGGTGCCAGGCGCGGCCCACGGGAGAGGTCGAGGTCGCAATCGAGGAGGAGATCCTCGACAAGGGCGGCTATGTCGAGGTCTTGGTGGAGCCCGAGCCGCTACTCCGCAAGGTCCACCTGGAGCTCCCACCCGCCGCCCTCCACGACGACCTGTCGGATGTGGAGCGGATCCAGAAGGCGCTGGGGACATCGATTCATGTCGGCCTCGAGGCCCTCCGGGCACTGCCCTCCGTCCTGCGCCGGAATGATTTCCGGGTAACCGCCGCCGTCTGGGATCTGGGCGACGGCGGGGATGAGTTGCTGGCGGTGGAGGCAGGCGACACACGGGAGCGCGCGTACGGCATCGCGTTCGACATCGGGACGACCAGCGTCGTCGGGTACCTCATCGATCTCTTCTCGGGCAAGGAGATCGCCCGATCCTCCCGGCTCAACGGCCAGCAGCCCTGGGGGGCGGACGTCCTCTCCCGGGCCAGCCACGCCATGGAGAAGTCCCACGGGGTGGCGGATCTGCAGGGGGCAGTCGTGGGTACGCTCAACCAGATCATCGCCGACTGCTGCACCTCGGTGAACCCGAGGGACGTGTACTACATGACGGTGGTCGGGAATTCCATCATGCATCACCTGGCCCTCGGCATCACACCCGCGACCATCGCCGTGAGCCCCTACGTGCCGGTGACCCGCGACGGCCTGACGCTTCGCGCGGCCGACCTGGGCATCGCCCTTCCCAACGCCCGGGCCTACTTCCTCCCGCTGATCGGGGCCTACGTCGGGGCGGATACGTTGGCCGTGGTCATGGCCACGGGGCTGGATGAATCGGACGAGATTCGCCTGGCGGTGGACATCGGCACCAACGGGGAGATGGCCCTGGGCTCCCGCGACCACATCCTGGCCTGCTCGGCGCCGGCGGGGCCGGCCTTCGAGGGGGCGGAGATCAAGCAGGGCATGCGGGCCTCGGCCGGCGCCATTGACCGCGTTCGGATCCTGGACGACGTCCGGGTCTGGACCATCGGGGATGTCCCACCGAAAGGGATCTGCGGCTCGGGCCTGATCGACGCGCTGTCGCAGATGGTCCGGCGGGGAATCGTGGAGGGAAGCGGCCGCCTTCTGCCGCGGACGGATCTGGAGGGACGGCTCCCGCCCAAGGTTCTGGAGCGGATCGCGGGCAAGGATTACACCTGGGAGTTCGTTCTCTCCTGGGATCCATACGTTGCCGTCACCCAGGACGATGTGCGGCAGCTTCAACTGGCAAAGGGAACGATCCTCTGCGGCGTCCGCATCCTGATGGAGGAGTTGGGGATCGACGCCTCGCAGATCGCACAGGTGTACCT
>JBIOJT010000011.1:0-29436 GCA_044451055.1 Methylomirabilales bacterium (SeqCode) | reverse complement strand
GCTTCCTGCACCTGCCGGGCACTGCGGACCTATCTAACACCTCGATCCTATACAGTTTGCACGACCCGCGTCTGTGGCGGGCCCTGTTCCTGCCTGCCTGGGGACTATCTCCCGCCGGCCTGCTGTTTCCCCTGGTCCTGGAACAGTACAAGCTCTACCTGGCCAGTCTGACGTTGGTCTATCTGATAATGGCGATCGGCCTGAATCTGACCCTCGGGTATGCGGGGCAGATCTCTCTGGCCCATGCGGGGTTCATGTCCTTCGGGGCCTATGCCGTCGGGATCCTCGTCCCCCTGGGCACTCCGTTCGAGGCCGCGCTGATCGTCGGGGCGATCATCGCCTTCTTCTGGGGACTCGTCCTGGGGTTCCCGGCCCTCAAGGTCAAGCACCATTATCTGGCCATGGTGACCTTGGGCTTCAACATCATCGTCTTCCTGGTCATCCGGAACTGGGAGTCACTCACCGGCGGCTCCTTCGGGATCTCGGCGATCGAGCGACCCCACTGGGGTCCGCTCCGCTTCCAGTCGGACCGCGCGTACTACTACTACATCCTGGGGTGGAGCGTGCTGGTGGTGGCCTCTGCCCACTGGATCCTGCATTCCCGCTGGGGACGGGCCTTCCGTGCCATTCGGGAGAACGAGATGCGGGCCGAAGTGGTGGGGGTGAGCCTGCGGAACTATAAGCTCATGGCCTTCGCCATCGGCTCGGCCTACGCAGGCATCGGTGGTGCGCTCTTCGCCCCCCTGCTGACCTATATCGACCCGGGGGCATTCACCCTGGATCGCTCGATACAGTTCCTGATGATGGTGGTCATGGGCGGCCTGGGGCGATTCGAGGGACCGTTCATCGGGGCGGTGGTGGTGACGCTCTTCCCCGAACTGCTCCGGGCCTCCGAGGGGTTCTACCTCATCATCTTCTCGCTCGCCGTCATCCTGATGATGCTTTTCATGCCGAAAGGTCTGGTGGCGATCTGGGACTGGGTGGTGTGGCGGACGACCCGTCGGCCGCTCGGGCCGGCCCACGTGTCGGCCGCACAGGAACCGGCCTCCCTGATCGAGACGAAATAACCGCGGAGCCAGAGAACCACGATGCCACTCTTGGAGATCCGTGACCTCACCAAGCACTTCTACCGCCTCTCGGCGTTGAGCGATGTGAGCCTGAGCGTCGAGGCAGGAGATCTCCTGGCTATCATCGGGCCCAACGGCTCCGGGAAGACCACCCTGTTCAACTGCGTGACCGGCGTGTTGCCTCCATCGGGAGGGCGGGTGTTGTTCAAAGGGGAGGACATCACGAGGTGCAGGGCCGATGCGGTGTACCATCGCGGGATCTCCCGGACCTTTCAGCTCATCCAGCTTTTCCCGGAGATGACTGCGCTCGAAAACATGCTCATGGCAGCGCAGGAGCGGACGGGGACGCTCTTGAGTCGGCTGCTCCGCCGGGACGAGACGGAGGAGATGGTCCGCGCCCTGAAGCTCGTGGACTACCTCGGCATTGCCCACGTGAAGAACGACATGGCGTCGAACCTGTCCTACGGGCAGCAGAAGCTGTTGGACTTCGGCATGGCGCTGATGTCCGATCCGCAGGTCATCCTCCTCGACGAGCCCATGGCCGGCGTCAATCCGACCATGATCAAGGCTCTGGTTGGCTACATCCAGGACCTCAACGCCCGGGGCTACACTTTCGTCGTGATCGAGCACAACATGGAAGTGGTGATGTCCCTCTGCCGGCGCATCGTCGTCCTCAGCCAGGGGGAGAAAATCGCGGAGGGGACCCCCGCAGAGATCCAGGGCAACTCGCTTGTCCTGGACGCCTACTTCGGGAGGTAGCCGTGCCCCTATTGGAAGCGCAGGACATCCATGCCGGCTACGGGAAGATGGAGATCCTCAAGGGGGTCACCCTGAAGGTTGAGCCTGGGCAGATCGTCTCGATTATCGGGCCCAACGGGGCAGGCAAATCCACGGTCCTCAAGACCATCTTCGGGCTCCTCCGGGTCCAGCAGGGTCGCATTGACTTTGGCGGCGATGCCGTGACGAACCAATCCCCCGAGGTGCTCCTCCGGCGGGGGATGGCATTCGTCCCCCAGGGGCGCAATGTCTTCCCGCTCATGACAGTAGAGGAGAACCTACTCCTCGGGGCCTACATTCGCAGGCGCTCCCTCGAACTCTTGCGGGAAGTGGAGCGGGTCTATGCGACGTTTCCGATCCTGCAGGAAAAGCGGAAGGCGCGGGCGGGCGATTTGTCCGGGGGGCAGCAGCAAATGCTGGAGATGGGCCGGGCGCTCCTCCTCCGTCCCAAGCTGATTCTCCTGGATGAGCCGACGCTGGGTCTGGCTCCCCTGGTATTCAAGGAGATCTTCCGGATCATCGAGGAGATGCGGCAGCGGGGGCAGAGCATTCTCATGGTGGAGCAGAATGCCGCCAAGGCCCTGGAGATATCCGATTACGCCTACGTCATGGAGCTGGGGAAGAACCGGTACGAAGGCTCGGGTGAGGCCATCCGGAACGACGACCGAGTCAAGCGCCTGTACTTGGGGCGCTGAGAGGCAATCCCCATGTTCGAGGGACACGTGGTGGGGGTACCCCATCATGCGCCGATCCGGCGCCACTGGAATCCCTGAGAGTCTGAGCACGCACGGGCAGGGTGGACAGGAGCGGCTGGACGATGGTGGAAGCTGAAACCTCCCGTCATTTCATCTTCTTGAGCGCCTTGAAAACGCGAAGACTCTCCTCAAATAGCCCTTGACTGGTTGCGGGGGCTGCCTTAAGTTCGTCGCCACTTGATCGCTGTCTGTGTTGTCGGTGTCGATCATTGAAGGCGATGGGCATGAAGGAATACAAGCGGAACGTCGTTCTCACCGGGTTCATGGCGACCGGGAAGTCGTCCGTCGGCCTCCGTCTGGCTGCCCGTCTGGGTTATGATTTCGCGGACCTCGACACCTTGATCGAGGCCGAGGAGGGGATGCCCGTTCCCCAGATCTTCGCCACCCGGGGCGAATCCGCATTCCGGGAACTGGAAGCCCGCATGGTGGAACAGGCCGCAGACCGAACGGGATGCGTGGTTGCCACCGGGGGCGGCACCATCGTCAATCCGCGGAACCTCCTTGCCCTGAAGCGGAGCGGCGTCGTCATCGCCCTCACCGCCGAACCCGAGGTCATCCTGTCTCGGATCGGAGGCGGCGAGGATCGTCCGATGCTGCGGGGTGGGGAGAAGCGGGAGCGGGTCCGGCTCCTCATGGAAGAGCGCGCTCCGGCGTACGCCAGGGCGGATTTGACCGTGGATACCTCAGACCGCACCGTGGATCAGGTAGTGGACCACCTCGTGGAGCTTCTGGCGCGAGACCGCATGTCGGCCGTGGAGTAGCCCAGACACTCATGGAGACGATCCGGGTCAACCTCGGGAACCGCGCCCATGACATCCATATCGGTTCGGGGCTGCTCGGCCGAATCGGCGAACTGATCCGGGCGCTCAAGCTCGGGCGGCACGTCGGCCTCGTCACGCACCCGGCTCTCGCCACGGATTACGGATCGATCGTGGTCGATGCTCTCCGCGGGGCGGGGCACGAGGTGGCGCTCTTGACGGTCCTGCCGGGCGAGGAAAGCAAGTCCCTAGATCAGGCGGGCCGCCTTTGGCGGGAGTTGGTTCGCCTCCGGCTCGATCGCGGCTCGGCACTCTTGGCCCTTGGCGGGGGGGTGATCGGGGATCTGGCCGGGTTCGTGGCGGCCACGTTGTACCGCGGCATCCCCTTCGTCAACCTCCCTACAACACTCCTGGCCCAGGTGGACAGCAGCGTTGGTGGCAAGACGGGGGTCAACCTCCCAGAGGGGAAAAACCTGGTGGGAGCATTTCACCAGCCCCACTTGGTTGTGGCAGACGTTCTGACCCTCCGGACGCTACCGGAGCGGGAGTTCCGCTCCGGCCTGGCCGAGGTGGTCAAGCACGGCATGATCGCTGACCCGACGTTGTTCCAGCGATTGGAGGAAGCGGCCGACCGCATTCTAGCGCGAGACCCCGGAACGCTTCAGGAGATCGTCGCCCGCTCCTGCGCCATCAAAGCCAGCGTGGTCGAGAGGGACGAACGGGATTCGGGCCTCCGCGCCATGCTGAACTTCGGCCACACCGTGGGGCACGCCATCGAGGCGGCCGTGGGCTACAGGGCGATCACTCACGGGGAGGCGGTGGCGCATGGCATGCTGGTGGCCGCGGCGCTCTCGGTTCGGCGGGGTCTCTGCCCGGAGAAGGATGCGCGCCGCTTGCGGGAACTCCTGGGGCGTTTCGGCCTCCTTGGTACCCCGCCCCCGTCGCCGGAATCCCTGGAAAAATATATGGTTAGCGACAAAAAGGCGCGCGATGGGGTGCTCCAATTCGTGTTGACACGTGGGGTGGGAAGTGTTACCTTCGCGCCGGTTTTGGACCGGGAAGAATTGCGGAGGGGTCTCCGCGAGGTACGCGCCTAAGTCCGCTTCAATCCAAGGCTGACAACCGGCAACGCGAAACCGGCCGAGAAGTTTCTTGCATTGTCCCTAATCGGTTTTCAGGTGTTCGGTCCGCATCGAGGTGGTTAGGTGGAGGGCAGCGGGCAACTCGATTCTTCCGGGGACGTCGGGCAAGACGCCGCTAGGCGTGAACAGGATTCTGACCCACACGTCTTTGCCCAGCTCGCCGAAGTCTACCGCAGGGAGGGGCTGCTGGAGGAGGCGATCCAGATCTGTCGCGATGGCCTCGCGACGCATCCCGGCTACGCCAGGGGGCGGGCCCTCTTGGGACAGTTGCTCCTTGAACGGGGCTCGCTGGAGGAGGCCGAGCAGGAATTTCGTCGCGTTCTGGAGCAGACCCCGGAGCATTTGCTGGCCCTCAGATTCCTGGGCGAGATTTGCGCAAGGAGGGGGCGAACGCAGGAGGCGCGGCGGCATTACGAGCGGGCGCTCGGTCTCGACCCCGGCGATCCCGACACGCAGGACCGCTTGGCCGCCCTGCCCGTGACCCGGGAAACCGCTGCGTTCGAGGAGGCGCTCCAGGCTCGCGGATGGAATCGCGACCCCCTCGCCAGCCCGACCCTGGCGGCCCTGTACGCATCTCAGGGGCACACGGGTGTGGCAGAGGTGATCTATTCCCAGGTCGGACGACGGCCCGGGAAGGCGGTACCTGGCTCGACCAGCGGAGACATCTCAGGGGGGGGCGCGCCGGTGTCTCCCCTGCTGGAGAGGCTCCTTTCATTGCGGGAGGCCGCACGCAAGGTTCGGGAGGCGGGACGGCCTGACGCAAGTCCGGATGCGAGCCGTGGCCGCTGATCTGGCGAAGACGGTGGCGGATCTGGTCCAGGCCGTGCCGGAAGGACAGGGAGCCCTCCTCATGGACCTGGACGGGGTCCCCGTCGAACAGGCGGCGTCGGCCGAGAGGGTGGACCTGGAGGCCATCGCCGGCGAGTACGCGGGTCTCTTGCGCCAGGCTCGGGCGATGGCGGTGGAATTGAATTGTGGGGCACCGCAACGCTTCAGCGTACGGGGGACACACCGGCAGGTGGTCTTCGCCTTCGTGCCGGGCGACCTGGTATTGGGGGTGGAGGCGGGGCCTGCAAGCTTGCGCGGGCAGATGCGATACGCCATCGTCCAGGCGGTGAGACAGCTCGGCGATTTGTAGCGGCGGTCCGTGGTCTCGCGCGGGCAGACCACGCGGGCATCGTTCCCCAGGAATGGCACGATGCCGTTTTTTATTTCTGACGATGGGTGGGCTGGGGTGCGCATCCTCATTCTGAACGGCCCGAATCTGAACCTCTTGGGCACGCGCGAGCCGGGCGTGTACGGTGCGACGACGCTGGCGGACATCGAGGCCGCGGTGCGGAAGCTGGCGCGCGAGCTCCGCTGCGAGGTGCGCTTCCGGCAGCACACCGGAGAGGGGGAGCTGATCGAGGCCCTGCACGACGCCATGGCCTGGGCGGACGCCGTGGTCTTCAACCCGGCCGCCTACACGCACACCAGCATCGCGCTGCGCGATGCCATTGCCGGCACCCGGCTTCCAGTCGTGGAGGTGCATCTGTCCAATATTCACGCGCGCGAGGCGTTTCGCCGTCACTCGCTGACCGCTGAGGTGGCGGTCGGACTCATCGGCGGCTTCGGTGCGGAGAGCTACCTGCTGGGCCTGCGGGCCGCGCTCGCGCATCTGACCCTGCATCCGCCCCGCGGACGTACGGCGCCGGGGAAGCGACGACGGAGGAGTGAGCGTCAGTGATTCTTGCCGGTGACCTGCGACCTGGGATGAAGATCGAAGTGGACGGCGTGCCCTTCGTGGTGACCGACTATCAGTGGGTCAAGCCGGGCAAGGGAGGCGCCTTCAACCGGACCAAGCTCAAGAACATGCGGACCGGGGCCATCGTCGAGCGGACCTTCCGCACGGAAGAGAAGCTAGCATCGGCCGAGCTGGAGGAAAAACGGGTCCAGTTCCTGTACCAAAGCGGGGATGAGTTCCACTTCATGGACACGGAGACCTACGAGCAGTTCTTCCTCTCGGAGGATCAGCTCGGGGACACGCGGAAGTACCTCACGGAAGAGATGGTGGTCACGATCGTGTACCACCGGGGGAGCCCACTGGAAGTCGAGGTGCCGACGTTCGTGGAACTCACGGTGGCGGAGACCGATCCGGGCGTGCGTGGGGATACCGCTTCGGGCGGCTCGAAGCCAGCCACCCTGGAGACGGGGGCCGTGATCCAGGTGCCCCTCTTCATCAACGTGGGGGACCGGCTGCGGGTGGACACGCGGACCGGCACCTACATCGAGCGCGCGTGACTCCCGCCGCGACATGCCCAGGAGGTCCGTTCTGAGTCTTCTGCCGGAACGCTGAGAGGAGGTCGGGATGGACCTCAAGGAACTCAAGGCCCTCCTCCGCCTGATGGAGGGGAACGACGTCGAGGAACTGGAGGTCGAGGAGGGAGGCCGGCGAGTTCGCATCCGGCGGCGCTCGGTGCCAGGCAGGGTTTCTCCTTCGGCGATGGTCCCTGCCCCGCCGGCCGGGACCTCGGGTGTCGTGACCGCCTCTCCGCTCCCCCCCACTGCGGCCGCGGCGGAGACCGCCGGCCTGATCGCCGTGGAATCTCCCATGGTCGGGACCTTCTACCGAGCCCCGGCGCCCGGCGCTGAAGCCTACGTCAAAGAGGGGGACCTAGTCCAGAAGGGGACCGTGATCTGCATCATCGAAGCCATGAAATTGATGAACGAGATCGAGGCCGAGGCCAAGGGCCGGATTGCCAGAATCATGGTGGAGAACGGCCAAGCCGTCGAGTTCGGACAGACGCTCTTCCTCATCGAGCCCGCCTGAGGCGGACTCGGGGATCGGTCGAATCCTTCCCGTGTTTTCCAAAGTGTTGATCGCCAACCGTGGCGAGATCGCAGTGCGGATCATCCGGGCCTGCCGGGAGCTGGGCGTCCGGACCGTGGCGGTTTTTTCCCAAGCGGACGCCGATGCGCTGCACGTCCAATTGGCGGACGAGTCGGTGTGCATCGGCCCGCCGCCACCGGCCCAAAGCTACCTGCAGGTGCCCCGGATCATCAGCGCAGCGGAGATCACCGGCGCCGAGGCGATCCACCCCGGATACGGTTTCCTGGCAGAGAATCCGCAGTTCGCAGAGGTATGCGAAAACTGCGGCATCCACTTCATCGGACCACCTGCGTCCAGCATCCAGATGATGGGAGACAAGGCGGCGGCCCGGCGCATGGCTGCGAGGAGCGGCGTCCCCGTCCTGCCGGGCACTGAGTATCCGGTGTGCGAGCTGGAAGAGGCGACGCGGGCTGCACGGGAGATCGGCTACCCGGTCATCATCAAGGCCCGCGCCGGCGGCGGGGGAAAAGGGATGCGGGTCGTCATCGACCCCGACGGACTGGAGTCCGCCCTGGCCACAGCCGCCGCCGAGGCCGCGGCGGCCTTCGGCGACGCTGGCGTGTACATGGAGCGATTCCTTGCCGACCCCCGCCACGTGGAGATCCAGATCTTGGTGGATGCGCACGGCCAGGGCATTCACCTGGGAGAGCGCGACTGCTCCATCCAGCGGCGCCACCAGAAGCTGGTGGAAGAGGCGCCGTCACCGGCCCTGACCGACTCGCTCCGCCAGAGGATGGGGCAGGCTGCCCTCTGCGTAGCACACGCCGCCGGCTACCGGAACGCGGGGACGGTGGAGTTCCTGCTGGACGAGCGGGGCGACTTCTACTTCATGGAGATGAACACGCGAATCCAGGTGGAGCACCCGGTCACGGAAATGGTCACGGGGCTCGACCTGGTGAAGGCACAGTTCCGGATCGCGGCCGGCGAGGCGCTGCCGATCGCCCAGGAGGAGGTGCGTCTGACGGGCCACAGCCTGGAGTGTCGGATCAACGCCGAGGATCCGGACCGGTTCCTGCCCTCGCCCGGGAGAGTGACGAACTTTCGTCCGCCCGGTGGTCCCGGCATCCGCGTGGACAGCCACGCCTATGTCGGCTACATCGTTCCCCCCCACTACGACTCCCTGCTGGCCAAGCTGATCGTGCACGGACGCGATCGGGACGAGGCCATCGCTCGCATGCAGCGCGCGCTGGACGAGATGTTGATCCAGGGCGTGCAGACCACGATTCCGTTCCACCAGAAGGTCCTGCGGCATCCGGACTTCATCGCCGGGCGGACCTCGACCCGGTTCGTCGAGCGCCTGACGCAGGAGCACTAGTGCTGGACCGGCTCCACCTGTGCGTGATCACGGATGCCACGCTGGCGCCCGGCCGGGATCACGTGACCATCGCGAGGGCGGCCCTGGCCGGCGGGGCAGACATGATCCAGCTTCGCGACAAGGCCGGAGACGTGCGCGCCCTCCTGCCCCAGGCCCGGGCCATTCAGGCTCTGTGCCGGTCGCACGGGGCCCTCTTCATCGTGAACGATCGCCTGGACCTGGCTCTGGCGGCGGAGGCGGACGGCGTGCACGTGGGGCAGGAGGATCTGCCGGCCGAGGCCGCGCGGCCCCTCCTCCCGCGGGGGCGGATCCTGGGAGTCTCCACGCACAGCCGCGAGCAGGCCGAGGCGGCGCGAGCGTCCGGGGCGGATTACATCGGGTTCGGCCCGATGTTTCCCACCGGCACCAAGGCCACCGGGTTCGCCCCCCGTGGCCTGGAGGCGCTCCGCGAGATCCGGGCGGCGGTGCCCCTCCCCATCCTGGCGATCGGCGGGATCAGCCTGGAGAATGTGGCGGAAGTGATCGCGGCCGGAGCCACGGCACCGGCCGTCATCTCGGCCGTCGTGGCGGCCGCCGACATCACGGCCGCGGCCGCCGCATTCCGGGCGCGGGTGGCTGAGGTCAAGGCCAGGGGCGGCCCATGAGAGGCGCCCGGGTTCGCTTGACAGGGCACCCCCGTCCGCATATGATCAATCGCCTTTTGGGATGGCTGTCTCGGCGACGGTCGGAGCTTAGAGGCTTCGGGGAGGGGGTGAGATCGGGCGAAGGAGGGGTCACGCTCAGAACGGAGAACGTGGTAACGTGGAAGGATTGACTCATCACCTAGGAGGGAGCGCGCCATGAAACGGCATTTCACGTACGGCACGATCGGTGTCGCGCTGGTTGTGGTCATGCTTCTGATCCCGGCCGCAGGTCTGGCGGGTGAGGCCAAGGGAACCATCAAAATCGCGACGCAGAGTCCCCTGTCAGGCGAACAGTCGGCAGTGGGAGAGGGGATGAAGCTGGGGACCCAGCTGGCCATTGAGCAACTGAAAGGTCCCATCGAGAAGCTCGGCTTCAAGGTGGAGTTAGTCCCCTTCGACGATCAAGCGAAACCCGACGTGGGCGTGGCGAACGCCCGGAACATGATCACCGACAAAGAGATCCTGGCGGTGATCGGCCACTACAACTCCGGCGTGGCGATTCCCTCGTCCGAAGTCTACAAGGAAGTTTCGTTGGTGGAGATTTCTCCGGCCAACACCAACCCCTTGATCACCGACCGGAACCTTCCGAACGTCAATCGGGTGTGCGGCCGTGACGACCTCCAAGGGGCGGTCGGGGCCGAATTCGCCAAGAGCCTCAAGATCAAGAGCGCCTACGTGATCCATGACAAGACTACCTACGGTCAGAGCGTTGCCGAGTTCTTCCGGGACAATGCCAAGAAGCTCGGCATCGAGATACTCGGCTTCGAAGGCACCGAGGAGAAGTCGAACTTTGACCCCATCCTCACACCGGCCAAGGCGAAGAATCCGGACTTGATATACTTCGGCGGCATCTACTCCCAGGCCGCCCCGCTCTTCAAGCAAGCGCGAGAGAAGGGGATCAAGGCGAAATTCCTGGGCCCGGATGGCTTGGACTCCTCGGATCTGGCCAAGATCGCCGGCAAGACGGTGGTCGGCATGAATTATACGACGGTAGCCGGTCCGGTCTCGGTCTACCCGAAGGCCAAGGAGTTTGCCAAGGCGTACAAGGAAAAATTCGGCAAGGACCCCGAGCCCTTCGGGGCCCAATCGTATGATTCCACGGCCATTGCTCTCAAGGCCATCGAGGCTGCCATCAAGGCTGCGGGCGGCAAGATGCCCTCGCGCGAGGCGGTGACGGCGGCCGTTCGGAAGGTCAAGTACAACGGGCTGACCGGGAATATCGAGTTCGACGAGAAGGGAGATCCGAAAAAGGCCCTGTACTTCGTCATGCAGGTGGTGTCCGAGGATCCGGCCAAGTGGAACGACAACAAAGAGGTGAAGCGGCTGGAGATCGCTGCGCCACCGCTGAAGAAGTAGAGAACAACGCATGCGGCCCGAAAGGGGAAGGGCCCTCGCAGGCCCTTCCCCTTTCTTCTTGATCCCATGGATACCTCCATTCTGATTGCGATTTTCCCGCAGGTGCTGCTGGACGGCATCGTCCTGGGCTTCATGTACGCCCTGATCGCCCTGGGCTACACGATGGTCTATGGGGTCCTGGAATTCATCAACTTCGCCCATAGCGAGATCTTCGTGCTGGGTGCGTTCGCGGGAGTGGAGATCCTCCTGGCACTCAAGTTCTGGGGGATCCTGAACGCCTTCTCGCCGTTCCTGGTGTTGGGGATCCTCCTGCTGGCCGGGATGGCCGCCAGTGGCCTTCTGGCCGTCACGGTCGAGCGGGTGGCCTACCGGCCGCTGCGTGGCGCCCCTCGCCTGATTCCGCTTATTTCCGCCATCGGGGTCTCCTTCTCCTTGCAGGACATCATCCGCCTCTTCGAGAGCCTCTGGAACAACGCGTTCAACCTGGTTTATCCCCCCATGGATCAGCTCAACTTCCGCTTTCAGCTCACCGAGAGCATTGACGTCTCGGTGAAGTCGCTGGTGGTGATCGCGGCTGCGCTGTTGATGCTTTGGGCTCTCCATCTGATCGTGAATCGGACGAAAGTGGGGAAGGCCATCCGGGCCGTGGCAGAGGATCAGGCCACTGCCAGCTTGATGGGGATCAATGTCAACCAGATGATCTCGCTGACGTTCCTCATCGGTGGCGCCATGGGTGGGGCGGCCGGCGTTCTCTTCGGCGTCCAGTACGGCCTGATCAATCCTTACACCGGATTCATCCCGGGTCTGAAAGCATTCACGGCAGCCGTCCTGGGCGGGATCGGGAATATCCCTGGAGCCATGGTGGGCGGACTGGTCTTGGGACTGCTCGAGGCCTTCGCCGCCTCCTACCTCTCCCTGCTCACCGGGGGTGCCTTCGGGGCGGAGTACAAGGATATCTTTGCCTTCTCTATTCTGATCCTGATCCTGATCTTTAGGCCGAAGGGCCTCTTGGGTGAGGTCGTGAGGGAGCGCGCCTAGGTGGCTTGGTTGACCGCGTTGCTCAACCGACCCGGACCGGCGACGGGTCTCGTCGTCGCCATGATCGGCCTCTCCTCTTTCGCCGTTGCCTATTCTCCGCGCTCGGTCATCGCCTTTCTGCTGTTTCAGGCCTCGATTCTCCTGGTGTATTTCGCACAGATCCCGCGCTGGCTGAAGCGGAGCCTCGCGTTCGTGAGCCTTGGCATCCTGATGCCGATGCTCGGAACGATCAACGGCTACTACTTGGAAGTGGCGACGCAGGTTGGCATCTTCGTGGCTCTGGCGCTGGGCCTCAACATCGTCGTCGGCTTGGCCGGCTTGTTGGACCTGGGCTACGTGGCGTTCTACGCCGTGGGCGCGTATACGTGGGCCATCTTCGGATCGCCCCAGGCGGGGCGGTTCATTTCCACGTCGGTAGCGCACTTCCCGTTGGCGGGAAGCTGGTTCTTCGTCTTCCTGATCCTGGGAGTGGTCGTTGCCGCCAGCTTTGGGGTCCTGTTGGGACTTCCCGTCCTTCGATTGCGGGGCGACTATCTGGCCATCGTGACCCTGGGCTTCGGGGAAGTGATCCGGGTCCTGGCCAACAACCTGGATAAACCGATCAACCTCACCAACGGCCCCCAGGGCATCACGCCCATCTCCCGGCCGCCGCTTTTCTTTCAGCCGCTGCTCAACGCCCTGGGGATCCCTGCGTCCCCCACCGTTCTGTATCCCCTGTATCTCTACGCCCTGGTACTGCTGATCGTCGGCGTGGTGATCCTGGTGAACCGGCGGCTGGAGGATTCCCACATCGGGCGGGCCTGGGAGGCCATCCGCGAGGATGAGGTGGCGGCACAGGCCATGGGGGTTCCCCTGGTCCGGATGAAGCTGCTGGCCTTCGCCTGCGGCGCCTCCTTCGCCGGAGTCATGGGGGTGATTTTCAGCGCCAAGCAGGTGTTCATCAACCCCGAGTCGTTCACCTTCCTGGAATCCATTGGCGTGCTCTCGATGGTGATCCTCGGGGGCATGGGATCCATCCCCGGGGCCATCCTGGGCGCCACGGTGGTGACCGTGCTGAACCTGCAGGTGCTCAAAGGCCTGTCCCTCTGGCTCAACAGCCTCCGCAATGCTGGCGTCACCATCCTGGGCTACAACCTTGCCAACCTTCCGACCCAGCTCGAGCCGGCGAAATACGAGCGGATGATTTTCGGAATCATCCTGGTTCTGATGATGATCTACCGGCCGCAGGGTATCCTACCTGCTCGGCGCCGCAGCCGCGAGCTTGGAGGCAGCAAGTAGGTGAGCACGCTCCTCGAGACACGAGTCATCACGAAACGGTTCGGCGGGCTCACGGCCCTCAACAAAGTGGACTTCCAGTTGGAGGATGGGCAGATCGCCTCCATCATCGGGCCCAACGGGGCGGGCAAGACGACGCTTTTCAACGTCCTGACCGGCATCTACCACCCGGAGGAGGGTGAGGCGACGTTCAAGGATCGTTCCATTCTGGGACTTCGTCCCGACCAGATCACCGCCCTGGGAATCTGCCGCACATTCCAAAATATCCGGCTCTTTGCAAACATGACCGTGGTGGAGAACGTCCTCGTGGGAATGCACAGCCGGGTTTCCCTCTCCATGGGCGCGGTGCTCGCCCGAGGCCGGCGGTTCCATGAGGAAGAGACCCGACTGGGGAGCCGGGCTTCGGCGCTACTCGAAGTGGTCGGGCTGGCGGCGAAGGCGAATGAGTTGGCGAAGAACCTCCCCTATGGGGAGCAGCGACGACTGGAGTTGGCGCGCGCGCTGGCCTCCGCGCCGAGCCTGCTCCTCCTGGATGAGCCCACGGCCGGGATGACCCAGGGAGAGGCGCGTTCGCTCATGGCCCTCCTCAAACGGCTCATCCATGAATACGAGCTGACCATCCTCCTCATCGAGCACAACATGCGCGTGGTGATGGAGGTGTCTGATCGGGTGACGGTGCTCGATTACGGCGAAAAGATCGCGGAGGGGAATCCGGCCGACGTACAGAAGGACCCCCGGGTCATCCAAGCCTACCTGGGTCGAAAACGCTGGGGCAAGACGACGGAAACTGCCAATGCTTGAGGTCGAGAATATCCACGTGTTCTACGGCGAGATCCACGCCCTGAAGGGGATTTCCCTCCAGGTGGAGAAGGGGGAGATCGTTGCCCTCCTGGGCAACAACGGGGCGGGAAAGAGCACCACGCTCAAGACGATCTCCGGGTTGCTCAGGCCAAGGACCGGCCGGGTTCTGCTCGAGGGCCAGCCCATCGACGAGTTGCCCCCTCACGAGATCGTCTCTCGAGGTGTGGCCCATGCGCCTGAAGGACGCAAGATCTTCAACCGTCTGACGGTCACCGAGAATCTGGAGATGGGCGCCTACCTTCGATCCGACGGCACCATCGCGGAGGATGTCGAGCGAGTCTTCACCCTCTTTCCTCGCCTGAAAGAGCGCCGCACCCAGGTGGCCGGAACCCTCTCGGGCGGGGAGCAGCAGATGCTGGCCATCGGTCGGGCGCTCATGGCGCGCCCGCGCATCCTCCTGTTGGACGAACCATCCATGGGCCTGGCACCGATCCTGGTGGAGCAGATCTTCCAAACGGTTGAGGACATCAACCGCCAGGGGACGACGATACTCTTGGTGGAACAGAACGCTTCCATGGCCCTCTCCATCGCCCACCGGGGGTACGTCCTGGAGACGGGCAATATCACCCTCCACGGGTCGGCGGCGGAATTGCAAGAGCATCCTGACGTCAAGCGCGCCTACCTGGGCGAAGTCGCCTGAGCGCGCCCTATGCGATGGAGTGGGCTCCTCCTGGTCGCGATCCTGGCGCCCCCCGCCTGGGCGGGGGAGTTTCTCCCGCTCAAGATCGGCCTCGTGATCCCCATGGCAGGGGAGGCGGGCCGGGTGGGGCAGAGCATGCGCCAGGCTGCCGAGATGGCTCTCGCCGACTGGACCGAGAAGCTCGGACGCAAAGTGGAACTCGTCCTCGGGGACGACCAGTTCGATCCGAAACAGGCGGTGGCCGTCGCCGAGAAGCTGGTCCAGGATGGCGTCTGGGGCGTCGTCGGTCATTTCTACTCCAGCTCTTCCATCCCCGCATCGGCGGTGTACTACCAAGCAGGCATTCCCATGGTCACGGCCACCTCGACGCACCCGCGGCTCACGGCGCAGGGCTTCGACAACGTCTTCCGGGTGTCGGGGCGGGACGACCAGCACGCGCTCTCCGCAGCCGAGTTCATCCTGTCGCGGCTGCGCGCCCGCCGCATCGCGGTGGTTGACGATCGCACCGAGTACGGCCGGACGCTCGCCGAGACGCTTATCCGGACTGTGGAGCGCCGCGCGGGCCGGCGGAGCATCGTGACGGTCGAGGAGATCTCCCAGGGCGACAAGGACTTCAGTGCGGTGGTGGCCCGCCTGAAAGCGGTGAAGCCGGATGTCGTCTATTTCGGAGGCATCTTCCGCGAGGGCGGATACCTGGTCCGGCAGATCCGGCAGGCCGGCCTGACGGCAGCCTTCGTCAGCGGCGATGGGGTTCTGGACCCGGAGTTCGTCAAGATCGCCGGCGAAGAGGCGGCCAGCGGCACCTATCTCACCTTTGCGCCCGACCCGCGACTGCTGGCCTCTGCTCGAACCTTCATCCAGCGGTTCGAGGCGCGTTACGGCCCCATCGGTCCGTACGTCCTCTACACCTACGATGCCATGGGGCTGCTCCTGCACGCCATCCAGATCACCAAGCCCCTGACGAATTCGAAAGAGGAGCTGCGCAAGGTTCTGAAGGTCATGCACACAATGGAGTACGACGGAACCCTGGGGCGGCTCCGCTGGGACAAGAACGGGGATCTGGCCACCTCGCCGTACGTCGTGTATGTGGCGCGAAAAGGGGGGAGCCTGCAGGGCTGGTTCGAGCAGCTCACCGGGATTTCCCCCGCGGGGAATCGCACGCGATCGGTGAAGCGCTGAACGGCAAGACCGACGCCGACCACTGGACGAGCGATCGCGCACCGGTGACCAGCCTTCGAGTGAAGTCCGCCATGGAGTGTTCCAACGTGAACCTCTCGCGCCGGAGTGAGGTCCAGTGAAGACACGAGTGATCCAGGTGGACCCAAGAAACGTGCAACCCGAGGTCATGCAACAGGCCTGCGAGGCTCTGCGCCGCGGGGGCCTGGTGGCCTTCCCCACCGACACCCTTTATGCCCTGGGAGCGAACGCCCTGGACCCCGCGGCCATCGAGCGGGTGCAGACGGTGAAAGGCCGGCATCACGGCAAGCCTCTGAGCGTGCTGGTTCCCTCGGCAGAGGCGGCGGCGGACTTGGCCGCAGGCCTCGCGGAGGGGGCACGAAGCCTCATGCAGGCCTTCTGGCCCGGCGCGCTCACCGTGGTGGTGAAGGCCTCGCCGAAGATCCCCTCCGTTCTCAGGGGGGCCGCCGGCACCGTGGGCCTTCGGATGCCGGCCGGCCCCGTGGCCCGAGCGCTCCTGGCGGCCTTTGCCGGGCCCATCATCGGCACGAGCGCCAACAAATCGGGCGGGGCCGATCCCGCCGACGCCAAGACCGTCCAGAAGGCGATTGGGGGCCAGGTCGACCTCATTCTGGATGGTGGGCGCGTGGTCCTTGGCGTGCCATCGACGGTGATTGACTGCACCACCCAGCCCGCACGCATCCTGCGCGAGGGCGCCATTCCCCGGAGCACGCTTCAAGCCAAGATCGCCCTGATTTGAAGTCGGCGGTGTTCTTGGAGCGCAGGCCGCCCACGGCGCGGTCGGTAGATACTTCTTGAAAGGCTGAAAAATCCCGTGTTAGACTGCGTCTAGCGCTCCGGAGCGCAGAGGCAGTGGATTGCGAATCGAAGGGATCCTGGATAAAATTCACGAGTATAACCCTCAGGCGGACGTCGACCCCGTGATGCGGGCATACGTCTTCGCCGCCAAGGCCCACAAGGGGCAAGAGCGCATCTCCGGCGAGCCCTACCTGAACCATCCCCTGGAAGTTGCCGGCATCCTCACCGAACTCCGCATGGACACCGCCACCGTTGCGGCCGGTTTGCTCCACGATGTGGTGGAGGATACCAAGGCCACCCCGGAGGAAATCCAGGAGCACTTCGGCGGTGAGGTGGCGGCCCTGGTGGACGGTGTCACCAAGCTGTCCCGCATCCCCTTCAGCACCCGGGAGGAGGCGCAGGCGGAGAACATCCGGAAGATGGTCTTGGCCATGTCCAAGGACATCCGGGTGATCCTGGTCAAGCTGGCGGACCGCCTGCACAACATGCGCACGCTGGAGCCGCTGCCCGAGGCCAAGCGCCAGCTCATCGCCCGGGAGACGCTGGACATCTACGCGCCGTTGGCCCACCGGCTGGGGATCTACTGGATCAAAGCCGAACTGGAGGACCTGGCCCTCCGCTATCTGGACCCGGAAGCGTACCAGGACCTCGCGGCGCGCATTGTCCACAGGCGTCAGGAGCGGGAAGGCGACATCAACGAGGTCATCGGCGTGCTCGAGAAGAAGCTCGCCGAGGTGGACATCAAGGCCCAGATCACCGGCCGGCCGAAACACTTCTACAGCATCTACAAGAAGATGCAGGACCAGAAGAAGGAGTTCGACGAGATCTACGACCTGACGGCGGTCCGAGTGATCACCGCCTCCCTGAAGGATTGTTACGGTACCCTAGGAGTCATCCACACCCTGTGGAAGCCGATCTCCCAGCGATTCAAGGACTTCATCGCGGTGCCCAAGAGCAACGGGTACCAGTCGCTCCACACGACCGTGATCGGCCCCAAAGGCGACCCCGTCGAGATCCAGATCCGCACCTGGGAGATGCATCAGGTCGCGGAGGAGGGGATCGCCGCCCACTGGAAATACAAGGAGGGCCGGAGCAGCGTCGATCCGACGGATCAGAGCTTCGTCTGGTTGCGCCAGCTCATGGAGTGGCAACGGGAACTCAAGGACTCCAAGGAGTTCCTGCACACCCTGAAGGTGGATCTCTTCCCCGATGAAGTCTATGTCTTCACCCCCCGGGGTGACGTCAAGCCGTTTCCCAAGGGGGCCACGCCCATCGACTTTGCCTTCGCCGTGCACACGGATGTCGGCCTGCGCTGTGTGGGAGCCAAGGTCAACGGACGCCTCGTCCCGCTCCGGACCGAGCTACAGAACGGCGACATCGTCGAGATCCTCACGTCCCCGAACCACACGCCCAGTCGGGACTGGCTGAAGATCGTCAAGACGCCCCGCGCCCGGAGCAAGATCCGGCAGTGGATCAAGAACGAGGAGCGCGCGCGGAGCGTCAGCCTGGGCCGTGACATGCTCGAGAAGGAGATTCGCCGCCTGGGGAAGAGCCCGATCCAGCTCCTCAAGCCGGAGGTCCTGTCCGCTGTGCTGGGACGCTACGGGCTTGGGTCGGAGGACGAGTTCTTCGCGGCCGTGGGCTACGGCAAGGTCTCGCCGCGGCAGGCGGTGCTGCGGTTGCTGCCGCCGGAGGAGCTCCAGGCGCTCACCGAGGCGGAGGAGGCGCGAGAGAAGAAATCCGAGCGGAAACCCGCGCGGCCCCACCCGACAGACGAGGGAGTGCGCATCCGCGGGATCGACGACATCCTGGTCCGCTTCTCGAAGTGCTGCAGCCCGGTGCCGGGCGACGAGATCATCGGCTTCATCACACGAGGCCGGGGGGTCTCCATCCACACGGCGGACTGCCCCAACGCGGTGAGTTTGATGGCGGACCCGGAGCGGCAGATCGCCGTGCACTGGGATGGCCAACGCAAGGGCGCCCACCAGGTGAAGATCCGGGTCCAGATCGGGAAGGACCGGCCCGGCATCCTGGCCGAGATCAGCACCGCCATCTCGGAGACGAACACCAACATCGCCCAGGCCGAAATCCGTGTCACGGAGGAGCGGACGGGCGTGAACACGTTCGTCCTGGAGGTGAACGATCTGCGCCAGCTTCAAGCGGCGATGCAGGCAATCCAGAAGGTGGACGGCGTGGTGGGCGTGGAGCGGGTGAAATCCTTCTAGGCCGGAGCGATGGAGTCGTGGATCAGTGGATCAGGGGGGCACGGGCAAGAGCTGTTGCGCCGGTTCACCGATTCACCGACTCAGGCGGCCTTCTGGACCTTGCCGGAGCGCAGGCAGCGGGTGCAGACGTGGAGATAGCGGGGCGCGCCCTTGATCATGACGCGGACCCGCTGGACGTTGGGGTAGCGCTTCTTCATCGAGACGTTGTGGGCGTGGCTCACCTGGGCGCCGAATTGCGGGCCCTTCCCGCAGACGTCACATCGAGTGGCAGGCATACAGCCTTTCTCCTTTCGCACCCCGCCTCTCCGAAAGAGTCCCCGCCTCTGGCGGACCGGAGCGGCGTACCGGTCTGGATGTCGCTGAATGACGGCGACAGACTATACTGAATTGACCCCGCCAAGGCAAGGCTTTTCTCCCGCGACCTCGGCCTCCTCCCGGGTCAGCCTGCACACCCCCGCGCGCTCCCTCAAGGGCATCGGCCCGTCCCGGGGCGAATGCCTGGAACGCCTCGGCGTCCGGAGAGTCGAAGATGCACTGCTCCTCCTCCCGCGTCGGTACGAAGACCGGCGGATCCTCCTGCCCATCGGTCGCCTCCGCCTGGGAGAGTTTCAGACCGTCGCCGGCTCCGTGAAGGCGGTCGGGGTGGGCCGGACGCGGCGGGGCATTCCGTACTGCGAAGTGATGCTGGAAGATCGGACCGGGACGCTTCTGGCACGGTGGTATCGGCAGGCCTATCTTAGCCGCACCTTCCGCCGGGGCCAGCGGATCATTCTGGCCGGCCAGGTGAACCCCTATCCTCCGCGGGAGATGGTGAATCCCGAACACGAGATCCAGGACGGCCGTGACAGCCACTATCACACAGGACGCATCGTCCCCATCTATCCGCTCACCGCGGGGTTGAGTCAGCGGTTCCTTCGGCGCTGGCTGGCGGACCTGGTCCGAGAGCACGCCGGTGCGCTCTCGGATCCTCTGCCTGCGGCCGTCCGAGAGCGGCAGCAATTGCTCTCCCTCAGTCGAGCGGTCCAGGGTCTCCATCTCCCCAATGAGATGGCGGAGGCTGTGGCGGGACGCCGCCGCCTCGCCTTCGACGAATTCTTCCTGTTCAGCCTGGCGATCCTCCGGTTGCGCGCGGCCCGCGCGGGGAATGCCGGGATCGCCTTCCAGGCGCCGAATGCCCTGGCAGAGCGGGCGCGGGAGGGTTTGCCCTTTGCGCTGACGGCCGCGCAGGCGCGGGCCCTGGAAGCTATTTGGGAGGACATGGCCCAGGCGAGGCCTATGCAGCGCCTCCTTCAGGGTGACGTCGGGTCGGGCAAGACGATCGTGGCCTTTCTCGCCGCCCTGGCGGCGATCGGCGACGGCTATCAGGCGGCGATCATGGCCCCGACCGAGATCCTGGCGGCCCAGCACGCCGAGCGGGCGCGGACGCTGGCCGAGCCCCTCGGGGTTCCGGTGGTGCACCTCGCCGGCGGCACAGCCGGTTCCCTTCGGCGGCAGACGCTGGAGCTCCTGGCCAGCAAATCGCCGTGCCTCGCCATCGGGACCCACGCGCTCTTGCAGCCAGACGTCGCCTTCGGGCGTCTGGGCTTCGTCGTGGTGGACGAGCAGCACCGGTTCGGGGTGCTGCAACGAGCGGGCCTCCAGAGGAAGGCCGCCCACCCGGACGTGCTGGTCATGACCGCCACGCCCATCCCGCGCAGTCTGGCCCTGGTGCTCTACGGGGACCTCGACCTCTCGGTGATTGACGAGCTGCCGCCGGGGCGCCAACCGGTCACGACGGTCTGGGTGGAAGATCGGGAGCGCCGGCGGATCGAGGCCGAACTGAGCACACGTCTCTCTCGGGGTGAGCGTGCCTACATCGTCTGCCCGGTGGTGGAGGAGTCGGCGGCGGAGCTGAAGGCGGCCGTGCAGACGGCCGACCTGTACCGGCGAGGGCCCTTGGGTACGTTCGGGGTCGGGCTGGTCCACGGCCGGATGCCTTCCGCGGAGAAGACGACGACAATCGCGGCCTTCCGTGAGGGGACGATTCGCCTGCTGGTGGCGACGACGGTGGTCGAGGTGGGGATAGACGTGGCCGAGGCCACGGCCATCGTCATCGAGAATGCGGATCGTCTGGGCTTGGCGCAACTTCACCAGCTTCGTGGGCGGGTGGGGCGAGCCGGTCGCCCTGCCGTGTGCTTCGTGATGGCAGATCGGCACGAGATCGGAGAGGAGGCGAGGGCCCGGCTGGAGGTCCTGACACGCGAGCACGACGGGTTCGCGCTGGCGGAATCCGACCTCAAACTGCGCGGCCCGGGTGAATTCTTCGGCACACGACAGTCCGGTCTGGACGGCTTTCACCTGGGGGACCTCGCGACCGATCTCCGCCTGTTGGAGATCGCCCGGGCCGAAGCCAGGGCGGCGCTGGCAGAGTCCCCGGCCTTGAACGGGGTGTGGGCGGAAGTCCGAGCGGCGATGGAGGAGCGGTGGGAGACCCGCCTCGGTCTGGCACAGGTCGGATGAGCTGTCGATTAGTCAAGCTGTCAAAGAGTCGATCTGTCAGATGCTCAACTCGTCACCTTGTGTTTCCGCCTGTTCGAATGCAACGTCAGTTCTGCTCGATGTTGCCAATTGAGAGATTGACTGATTGACTGGCGAGAGCGATGCGGATCAGCGCGGGGGAACATCGCGGGAGGCGGCTCCAGAGTGTGAAGGGAAAGGTCACTCGGCCGACTTCCGACCTCCTGCGCCAGGCGGTGTTCAATGTCCTGGGGGATCGGATCCAGGGGGCGCAGGTGCTTGACCTCTTCGCGGGGACCGGATCGGTTGGTCTGGAGGCGCTCAGCCGGGGGGCCGCCACCGCCACGTTCGTCGAGAAAGACCGCCGAGCCGTTGCGACTCTCCGCTCCAACCTGGCGAGCCTGAACTTGACGTCGCGCGCGCGGGTGATCGCGGGCGACGTCCTGCTGACCCTGAGACGTTTCGAGACCGGTGGCGAGACCTTCGACTGCCTCTTCCTCGATCCGCCGTACGCCGGGGACCTCGCGGCTCGATGCATCGAAAAACTTGCCGACGGATCCCTTTTAAGGGAGAATGGCGCCCTCGTGACCCAGGCCTTTCACAAGACCCCGCTCCCGGAGCAGGTGGGCATCCTTCGACGGACCTGGCGGCGGCGCTACGGAGAGAGTAGCCTCGCGGTCTACACGAAGGAGGAGCTATGCAGGTAACGGCGGTGTACCCCGGAACCTTCGACCCGTTCACCTACGGCCATATCGATCTCGTTCGGCGAGCGCTTCGGATCTTCCCGCGGCTCATCGTGGCGGTGGCGCGCAACCCTCACAAGAGTCCACTCTTCACCGTGGAACAGCGGCTGGCCATCGTCCAGGACGCCGTCGGGGACCTTGCGCGAATCGAGGTGGACACGTTTGATGATCTGACCGTGGACTACGTGCGCAAGAAGGGCGCCCAGGTCATCCTGCGGGGGGTGCGTGCCGTTTCCGACTTCGAAGCTGAGTTCTCCATGGCCCTCATGAACCGCAAGATCAGCGAGGACGTCGAGACGGTTTTCCTCATGCCGAATCTGGCGTACACGTATCTCAGTTCGCGACTGGTGAAGGAGGTGGCTCTCCTCGGGGGCAACGTCGACGACCTGGTCCCGCCCCTGGCATCCAAGCTCCTCAAGGAGCGCGCCAGTCAAGCTCATTCCTAGGGAAGGGGAGGGGGGTAATGACCGTTTCGCAGCGAGCGCGAAATCTCGTGCCTTCGGCGACCCTGGCCATCGCCGCCACGGCCCGCCGGTTGCGGGCCCAGGGCATTGACGTGATCGGCTTGGGCCATGGGGAGCCCGACTTCGACACACCCGAGCACATCAAGGAAGCGGCCGTCCAAGCCATCCGCGAGGGTTTCACCAAGTACACCGCCTCCGGTGGCATCGACGAACTGAAAGACGCCGTGGTGACCAAGCTGAAACGGGACAACGGCCTCGTCTACGCGCGCGACCAGATCCTCATTTCCTGCGGGGGCAAGCATTCGCTCTTCAACGTGTTCCAGGCGCTCTTGGAGCCGGGGGACGAGGTCATCATCCCTTCCCCGTATTGGGTGAGCTTTCCCGAGCAAGTGAAGCTGTGTGGGGGGAATCCGGTCTTCGCCCACACCCATGAGCCCGAGGGGTTCCGCCTGCACCGGGCCCTGGTGGAGCCGCTGGTGACGCCCCGTACGAAGATCCTGGTCCTGAACTCGCCGTGCAATCCCACCGGTGCGGCGCTCTCCTCTTCAGAACTGCAGGGGCTGGCGGATCTGGCGACAGAGTGGGGGTTCTGGCTCGTCTCGGACGAGACCTACGAATCCCTGGTCTACGACGAACATCGGCACGTCAGCATTGCATCGCTCGGCGATCGGGTATACGCACAGACGATCGTGGTCAGTTCGCTGTCCAAGGCGTATGCCATGACGGGATGGCGGGTCGGGTACACGGCTGCTGCCAAGGAGATCATCCGGGCCATGGACGGCCTGCAGAGCCAGGAGACTTCCAACCCGACCTCCATCGCGCAGCGCGCAGCGGTGGTAGCCCTGATCGGCCCCCAGGAGACGGTCCAGCGCATGCGGGAGGAGTTCGACCGCCGACGCCGGTACATCGTCGATCGGTTGAACGCCATGCCGGGGATCCGGTGCCTCAAGCCGCAGGGAGCCTTCTACGTCTTCCCCAACGTGTCGTCAATGTACGGCCGGCATTACACCGGCACGATCATCAGGAACTCGAGCGACTTCACGACCTACCTGCTGGAGGCGGCGCGGATCGCGGTTGTGCCCGGGATCGAGTTCGGCAACGACGAGCACGTCCGCATCTCGTACGCCACCTCCCTGGAGAATATCGAGAAGGCAATGGACCGGATGGCCGAGGCCGTGAAGGGGCTGGGTTAGGTGACAGGAGGCGGCGCCGAGGCGGTCCGGGCAGCCAGGGGCCGGCACGGCGCCGGCATGGCATTATCCAATGAGGACAAGGAGGGAAGACCATGAGACTCATCGCCTGGGTGATTACTGGCATCGTGCTCGCCGGGATGCTTCTCGGAGCGGGACCTGCCGTCGCGCAGACCACGTTCGTCTTCGGAAACCAGGGGGAGCCGGTGGACCTGGATCCTGCCGTCATCACCGACGGGATCTCGAACCGGATCACCCGGCAGATCTACGAGGGGCTGGTCAAATATAAGGGGGCCACGACCGAGGTGGTTCCCGCCCTGGCCGAGAAGTGGCAGGTGAGCCAGGACGGGACGGTGTGGACCTTTACCTTGCGAAAGGGCGTGAAATTCCACGACGGAGAGCCCTTCGACGCCGCGGCAGTGGTCTGGAATTTCGATCGGTGGCGCTTCACCAATCACCCGCAGCACGAAAACCAGACCAAGGCGGGGAAGGCCTTCGAGTACTACGGGGCGCAGTTTGGTGGCTTTGATGACAAGAGCGTTATCACAAAGGTCGAAGCCGTGAACCCCAACGCGGTGCGGATCACCCTGAAGACGCCTCAGGGGCCGTTTCTGGCGAATCTGGCGATGTTCGTCTTCGATCTTGTGAGCCCGAAGTCAGTGGAGAAGTGGGGGACCAGCTTCGGAAAGAATCCGGTGGGGACGGGTCCTTTCAGGTTTGTCGAGTGGAAGGTGGGGCAGGAGGTTATCCTGGAGGCCAATAAGGACTACTGGGACAAGGCCAATATGCCCAAGATCCAGCGGCTCATCGTCCGGAACATCAAGGACAACTCGCAGCGACTCGCGGCGCTGAAGGCGGGCGAGATCCAGGGCTTCGAGGGCCTGAACCCCGATGATGTGAAGGTGGTCCGAGCGGACCCGAACCTCCAGATCATCCTCCGCCCGACCAATACGACCGGGTACGTTGCCTTCAACTTCAAGGTGAAAGAATTCCAGGACAAGCGTGTCCGATTGGCCTTCGCCCACGCCATCAATAAGAAGGGAATCGTGGACGCCCTCTACGGTGGCACCGGGATCGTGGCCACCCAGTTCCAGCCGCCACCACTCTGGGGGTACAATAAGGACCTGAAGGACTACGAGTACAATCCCCAGCGGGCCCGCGACCTCCTGAAGGAGGCGGGCTTCGGGCAAGGGCTGAAGGAGATAACCTGGGAGGATGGCCGCAAGGAGCCACTCCAGTTCTGGTACATGCCGGTCTCGCGGCCCTATTACCCGAACCCCAAGGAGATCGCCGAGGCCATGGCGGCCGATTTGGCCAAGGTGGGGATCACCGTCCAACTCCAGACCATAGACTGGAGCGCATACCTCGACAAGACGAGAAATGGACAGGTGCCCCTCTTCATGCTCGGGTGGACCGGAGACAACGGGGACCCGGACAACTTCGTGTGTTACTTCTTCTGCGCGTACGGTGAGGCGCGCATGGGCTTTTACGCCAATCGGGAACTGACGGATACCCTGCTCCAGGCGCAGAAGCTGACGGATCAGGGAAAGCGGGCCGAACTGTATCGCAAGGCGGAACAGATGATCCACGACGACGTGGCTCGGCTCTTCATCGCTCACAATCAGCCGCCGCTGCCGTTCCAGAAGAAGGTGAAGGGGTACGTGGCGAACCCCACCAACACCGAGTACTTCAACACCGTGTATTTCCAGGAGTAGCCTCGAGAGCGAGCCGAGGACGGGGACGACATGGGCCAATACGCCATCAAACGATTCCTGACCATCGTCCCCGTCCTCATCGGGGTCTCCCTCATCGTTTTCAGTTTCACTCATCTCATCCCGGGTGATCCGGCCGTCGCCATGCTGGGAGAGCGGGCGACGCCCCAGCGGGTGGCGGAGGTGCGGGCGCAACTCGGCCTCGACCAACCACTGTATACGCAATATTTCATCTATGTCGGCAAGATCCTCCACGGTGACCTGGGAGCCTCGATCCTGCGGGGCGACCCGGTCCTGCGGGACCTCGTGCGGCGGTTCCCGGCGACGGTGGAGCTGGCCACCTCGGCCATCCTCATCGCCATCCTCGTTGGCATTCCCATGGGGATCATCTCCGCGGTCTGGCGAAATTCGTTCTTCGACGGGTTCTCGCGGCTGGTGGCGCTGACCGGTGTCTCGATGCCGATCTTTTGGCTGGGTCTCATGCTGGCCTGGTGCTTCGGCGTGGTGCTGGGGTGGCTGCCGACCGGCTTCCGCCTGGGGACCGACGTGACTCTGGTTACGGTGACGCACTTCAATATCCTGGACAGCCTGCTCGCGGGGAACTGGAGTGCACTGGTTTCAAGCCTGCGCCATCTGATCCTTCCGGCAATAGCCCTTTCCACGATCCCCATGGCTGTCATCGCCCGGATGACGCGCGCCAGCCTGCTGGAGGTGCTTTCCCAGGATTACATCCGGACTGCCGAATCCAAGGGCCTTCCCCAGCGGGCGGTGATCCTGCGGCATGCCATGCGGAACGCCCTCCTCCCAGTCATGACTGTCACGGGGCTGCAGGTGGGCCGCCTCCTTGCCGGGGCTATCCTGACCGAGACGATCTTCTCCTGGCCGGGCATCGGTCTGTGGATTTATGAGTCCATCCAGGCGAGGGACTATCCCATCGTCCAGGGTGCGACGTTGTTCATCGCCACGATCTTCGTCATGGTGAACCTCCTCACGGATGTCCTCTATGCCGCCGTCGATCCCCGCATCAAGTACGATTGAGCTTCCCGCTCCCGCCATAGCGGGGCGGGGGCGAAGCCCCCTGGATGCAGCCCTGCACCGGCTGCTGGCCAACCGTGTGGCCCGGGGAGGACTCGTCATCATCGCCGGCTTCACCTTGATGGCTGTCTTGAGTCCCGTCCTTCTCCCGTACAACCCCCAGGTGGATGCGGATCTCCTGGCTCGCCTCAAGCCTCCGAGCTGGACGCATCCCTTTGGGACCGACGCCCTGGGTCGGGATATCCTGATGCGAATCCTCCACGGGGCTCGTGTTTCCCTCGGTCTGGGGGTGGGCTCGGTCGTGGTCGCGGCCCTGGTCGGATCCCTCCTGGGCCTTCTGGCCGGGTATGCGGGCCGTCGCGTGGATCTGTACATCATGTTCTGCATGGACATCCTGCTTGCCTTTCCGGCAACCCTCCTGGCCATTGCGATCGTGGCAATGATCGGCCCCGGCCTTCGGAATTCCCTGATCGCCATCAGCGTCGTCTCCATCCCGTTTTATGCACGGATCACCCGGGGCGAGGTCCTGGCCCTGAAAGAGCGCGAGTTCGTCACCGCCGCGAGAGGGCTTGGGGGAAGCGCCCGTCGGATCGTGCTGTGGCATATCTTCCCGAACACCCTTCCACCGATTTCGGTGCAGACGAGCCTGGCCATCGCCTTCGCCATCCTGGAGGCCGCGGCCCTGGGGTTCCTCGGTCTCGGGGCGCAGCCCCCGACGCCGGAGTGGGGGGCCATGCTCGCCGATAGCTACAAGTTTTTCACCAGCGGGGCTTGGTGGGCCTTTTTCTTTCCAGGAGCGGCCATCATGCTCTCGGTCCTCGGCTTCAACCTGGTGGGAGACGCGCTGCGCGACGCGCTGGACCCCAGACTCCGAACGTGACGCAGGAGGGAGTGTGGCATGCGGCTGCGCCACTGGAATGTCGGGTTCGCAGCGTTTATTGTCCTCTCAAGCAGCGCTCCCTCCCTCACGTTGGGCGCCGAGGAGCAGGTATTTCGCGTCAACAACATGGTCGAACCGGAAAGCCTCGATCCCGGTATGGTCACGGGCGTGCCGGAATACCGGATCCTCAGCAACCTGTTCGAGGGTCTCACCGCTACCGACCCGAAAGACTTGTCTCCTCGGCCTGGCATGGCCACCTCGTGGAAGATCTCCAAAGATGGCCTCGTCTATACCTTCAAGTTGCGTGACGCACGCTGGACCGACGGCAAACCGGTGACCGCCCACGACTTCGTCTACGCCTGGGAGCGTGTCCTGAATCCCAAGATGGGCGCAAAATACGCGCAGCAGCTCTTCTCTGTGAAGAACGGGGAGGATTACAACAAGGGCCGGACCACGGATTTCTCACGGGTGGGCGTAAGAGCGCTGGGCGACCGCACCCTTCAGGTCACCCTCCGCTGCCCCACGGCCTACTTTCTCGCCCTCACGAGTTTCTACACGTTGTATCCCGTGCCCCGCTGGGTCATCGAGGCCTACGGCAAGGACTGGGTGAAACCGGGCAAGATCGTGAGCAACGGGCCATTCCGGCTGGTCAGTTGGGTGCCGCAGAAGGAGCTGGTTCTGGAAAAGAACCCTCAGCACTGGGACGCGGCACACATCAATCTCCAGAAGGTCGTGTTCATCCCCACGGACGATGTGAACACCGCCTTCAAGCAATTCCAGGCGGGAGAAAGTGACTGGGTCCCCCAGGTTCCCACCCCGCAGATTGACGCCGTCAGGAATCGGCCCGAGCTCTATGTCACACCCTACCTCGGCACCTATTACTTTCGCTTCAATGTGATGAAGCCGCCGACGAATGATGTTCGTGTCCGAAAGGCCCTCAGCATGACCGCGGACCGGGTTTCGCTCACGAAGTATGTGACCAAGTCGGGCGAGGTTCCGAGCAGCACTTTCGTGCCGGCCGGCCTGCGCGGCTATGAGGGGGTGAAAGGCCTTCCCTTCGACGTGGCGGCGGCAAAGAGGCTGCTGGCGGAGGCGGGGTATCCCGATGGGAAGGGGTTCCCGAAGGTCGAGCTCTTGTATAACACCAACGAGCTGCACCGGGTCATGACCCAAGCCGTTCAACAGATGTGGAAGGATAGCCTGGGCATCCAGGTGGATCTGGTCAACGTCGAGTGGAAGGTGTACCTGGCCCGCCAGGGCAGCCTCGACTACCAGATCTCTCGGTCGGGATGGATCGGGGACTACGTGGATCCGAACACGTTCCTGGATTTGTGGATCACCGGTGGCGGGAACAACCAGACGGGGTGGTCGAACACGCGGTACGACGACCTCATCAGCCAGGCCGCGTGCAAGATCGTGAACGCGAAGGAGCGCATGCGCGCTCTGCAGGACGCGGAGAAGATCCTGGTCGTGGACGAGGTGCCCATCATGCCCCTGTTCACCTATGTCAACAAGGGCATGCTGAGTCGCCGGGTGAAGGGTTGGTCTCCCAACATCCTCGACCAGCATCCGCTCAAGTACATCAGTCTGGAGCGCTAACGCAACCGTGCTCGGCTACATCCTCCGCCGGGTGGCAGGGTTCCTGCCCGTCCTGTTCGTCATCGTTTCGCTGTCGTTCTTCATGATGCGCCTGGCGCCGGGCGGACCCTTCGATCAGGAGCGCGCCCTCCCAGATCAGGTGCGGGCCAACATCGAGGCCCGCTATCATCTGAACGAGCCCCTCTGGCGCCAGTACCTCCGGTACCTCGGCGACATCGCACGCGGCGATCTGGGTCCCTCCTTCCGGTATCCCGACCGTTCGGTCAACGAACTCTTGAGCCTCGGGTTCCCTGTCTCGCTGACGCTGGGCCTGTGCGCGCTGGCAGTTGCGCTGACCCTCGGCGGCACGGCCGGCGTCCTGGCCGGTCTCAAGCGAAACGGATGGGTGGACTATCTCACCATGTCATTCGCCCTGTGCGGAGTCTCGGTCCCTAACTTCGTCCTCGGACCGATCCTGATGCTGGTCTTCGCCCTGGGGCTCCACTGGCTGCCGGTAGCAGGGTGGGGAACCTGGCGTCATCTCATCCTGCCATCGGTCACGCTCGGCACCTTCTATGCCGC
>JBIOJT010000010.1:0-29972 GCA_044451055.1 Methylomirabilales bacterium (SeqCode) | reverse complement strand
TCGCCTATCGATCCGGAGGGCTCTGACCGTGGGGATGCGCAGCGGAGGTTGAGGGTCGGGTGATCCTCCCGGTGGCTTGTAGGGTATACCGGAGGAGCGCCGGCAACTGGAGAAACATCGGAGGGGAGTGCCGGTGGTGAATTCGACACCGGAGGCCGAACGCGAGATTGTTCACGGTCGGCGCCTGGCCGAAGGGGATACGGAGCGAATCTGGGGCTGGGGGACGCCCGCAGGGCGGCTTCGGGCGATACGGCGGGCCGAGTTGATTGCGCGCGGCGCTGGTTTGGGGCCTGGCGTGCGAGCATTGGAAATTGGGTGTGGGACCGGGACATTTACGGAGATGTTCGCGCAGACCGGCGCAGATTTACTGGCCGTCGACATCTCGGGAGAATTGCTGGAGAGGGCGAGAGCTCGACCTATCCCCAGCGACAGGGTACGTTTCCTCGAGGGGCCCTTCGAGGAGAGTGCGGTTGACGGGCCGTTCGACGCGGTCATTGGCTCTTCGGTGTTGCACCATCTGGATGTCCGCGTTGCGCTCACCAGGATCCACGCCCTGCTCACGGTGGGGGGAAGGCTCTGTCTTGCCGAGCCGAACATGCTCAATCCTCAAGTGTTCTTGGAGCGGCGGTTTCGCAGATGGCTTTCCTACGTCTCGCCGGACGAGACAGCATTCGTCCGCTGGCGATTGCATAGCCTGCTGGCCGTGATAGGATTCGCGCAGATTTCCATTACCCCTTTCGACTGGCTGCACCCGGCGACGCCCTGCCCTCTGATCCCAGTCGTCCAGCGGATGGGCCGGTGGCTTGAGCAGACGCCCGGGTTGCGCGAGTGCGCCGGCTCGTTGCTCATCCGCTGCCGCCGCGAGGACATCCGGGAGTGAGCATCCGGAGAGGCCTCAGAGCCTCGAGACACGATGTGTGGAATTAGCGGCAAGCTCTACTTCGATCCGGCACGCTCCGTGGAGCGCGAGGTGCTGGAGCGTATGAATCTGGTCCAGGCCCACCGAGGCCCCGACGATTCCGGGATCTACTGCCAGGGGGCGGTGGGGCTCGCCCACCGCCGCCTCAGCATCATTGATCTCAGTCCCGCCGGCCATCAGCCGATGGCCAACGAGGACGGCACGGTCTGGATCATCTTCAACGGGGAGATCTACAATTTCCAGCAGCTCCGGCCCGACCTCTTGCGGCGGGGCCACCGGTTCCGCTCCCACAGCGACACCGAGGTGATCCTCCATCTCTACGAGGAATGCGGGGTCGGCTGCCTGGAATCTCTCCGGGGGATGTTCGCCTTCGCCATCTGGGACGCCCCCCGGCGCCAGCTCTTCCTGGCGCGCGATCGGCTGGGGAAAAAGCCCCTCTGCTACCAGCAGGATGCCGAGGCCTTCCGCTTCGCGTCGGAGGCCAAGGCCATCCTCCAGGACCCGGCCGTCGAGGCGCGGCCGGATCCGGCCGGGATCTCGCACTACCTGACCTATGGATACGTGCCCAGCCCCGGATCAGCCTTCCACGGAATGCGGAAGCTCCCGCCGGCCCACTACCTGACCTGCCGCGATGGCCGGGTGGAGGTCGTGCGGTACTGGCGTCTCCGCCGCGATCGGAAAGTGCAGCGGTCCGAGGGGGAGTGGTGCCGGGAGATCCTGACCCGCCTCGAGGAGGCCGTCCGCCTCCGCCTCATCAGCGATGTCCCCTTGGGGGCGTTCCTGAGCGGCGGAATCGACAGTAGTGCTGTCGTCGCCATGATGAGCCGGGCCTCTGGCGGCGCGGCGGTCAAGACGTTCTCCATTGGCTTCGACGAGCCAGAATACGACGAGCTCCGCTACGCGCGCCTCGTGGCCGAACGGTTCGGCACCGATCACCACGAGCTGGTGGTCCGGCCGGATGCGGCGGCCATCCTGCCGAAGCTCACCTGGCACTACGACGAGCCCTTCGGGGACTCGTCCGCGGTGCCCACCTATTACGTGGCCCAGATGACCCGGCGCCATGTGACCGTGGCCCTGAACGGGGATGCCGGGGATGAGAACTTTGGCGGCTACGATCGGTACGTGGCGAATCTCCTGGCTGCGTCCTTTGACCGCTGGCCCGGCGCCGGGCTCTTCCGGCGTGCGATCCGGTGGGGGCTTCACCTCTGGCCGCACAGCGGCCGCCGCACGAGCCTCCTCTCCCGCGGCCGCCGCTTCCTGGACGGTTTGACCGAGGTGCGGGAGCGCCGGTACGCCCGATGGTTCTGCCACTTCTACGGCGACCGGAAGGACGAACTGTTGAGCCCAGAGTTTTGCGCCAGCCTGGATGGGGCCGACGCCCTGGACCTCTTGCTGGCCGCCTACCGGGAGAGCGACGCCCCCGACTTCATGGATGCCACGCTGGGCGTGGACGCGGCCCTCTACCTGCCGGACGACCTGCTGGTCAAGGTGGACATCGCCAGCATGTCCCATTCCCTGGAGGCCCGCTCCCCGTTCCTGGATCACGAGTTCATGGAGTTCGCCGCCACCATCCCATCGGACCTCAAGGTGCGGGGTCGGACGAAGAAGTACATCCTGAAGCGCGCGCTCTCGGATCTCCTGCCCGAGGAGATCCTTCACCGGCCGAAGATGGGATTCGGCGTCCCCATCGATCACTGGCTGCGCCACGAGCTCCGCGAGCTGGCCTACGATACCCTCCTCGGGCCGCGGTGTCTCGGCCGGGGATACTTCCGGCCGCGGACCGTGCAACGGCTCCTGGACGAACATACCCACGGGAGGGCCAACTGGCATTACCTGCTCTGGACCCTCTTGATGCTGGAGCTATGGCACCGGACGTACGTGGACGGGGACGGCGAGCTGGCCGCCTCGCGGCAGGTCGGGCGGGACGCCGCGCCCGCGACGAAGGAAGGGTGAGATGCCTCACTATCTGATCACGGGAGGAGCGGGATTCATCGGCGCGAACCTGGCCCACGCTCTCGTGGCGCGGGGCGAGTCGGTGCGCATCCTGGATGACTTCTCCACGGGGCGAGCCGAAAACCTTCACGGGATCGAGGACCGGATCGAGATCCTGCGGGGCGACCTCCGCGACCCGGCCGTCGTCGCCCGGGCGGTCCAGGGAATCGAGGTCATCCTGCATCAGGCCGCCCTCAATTCCAACCCGCGTTCCATCAAGGAGCCCGGGCTGACCAACGCCGTGAACGTGGGCGGGACCCTCCTCCTGCTGGAGGCCGCGCGCGCTGCGGACGTCCGGCGAGTGGTATACGCCTCCTCGTCCTCGGTGTACGGGGACACGCCGGGCCTGCCCAAGACCGAGCAGATGCCCCTCTCGCCCAAGGCCCCCTACGGTGTCTCCAAGCTCGCGGCCGAGTACTACTGCCGCGTCTTCACCCAGGTGTACGGGCTCGAGACGGTGAGCCTCCGCTACTTCAACGTCTTTGGCCCGCGCCAGCATCCGGATTCGGAATACGCGGCCGTCATTCCCCGCTTCCTCCGGCTGATGCTGGCGGGGAAGCGGCCCGTCGTCTTCGGGGACGGGGAGCAGTCGCGGGACTTCACGCCGGTCGCCACCGTGGTCGCGGCGAACCTCCTGGCTGCCGAAACGACGCGCGGGATCGGTGAGTTCTTCAACATCGCCTGTGGGCGGGCGAGCACGCTCAACCAGCTTGTCGAATGGCTCAATGTGGAGCTCGGGACGCGCCTGCCGCCCGTGTACGAGCCGCCTCGGCCGGCGGACATCCGTGACTCATACGCGTCCATCCAGAAAGCCGAGGCGCTCCTTGGGTACCGGCCGACCCTGGAAGTGCAGGAAGGCCTACGACGGACAGTCGAATGGTTCAAGCGGCACGAGTGCTGAAACCCTCCGAACAGGAGCGACGTCCCACGGGGTCGGCAGCGGGTGGGCCGGCGCGCCCCATCCCACTGCTCTTCTTGGTGACGAACTTCGATCGGGGCGGGGCCGAGAGGATCGTCACCCGCATCGCCATGGGGCTGCCGCGAGGAAAGTACTCCGCCCAGGTGGCAGCCCTGCAGGGCCGATCGCGTGCCGTGGCGAGCGACCTCGGGGGAGCGGGCATCCCCGCTCACGATATGGGCATGACCTGGAGAGGCGACCTCCGGATCGTGTTCCGGCTAGCCCAGCTCTTGAGACGGGAGCGGATTCAGATCCTCGTGACCTTCCTGTTTCATCCGACGCTGTTGGGACGGCTCATGGGGTCGCTGTGCGGCGTGCCCATTCGAGTCTCATCGGAACGAACCATGGCCTCGGAGAGCAGAGTCCGGCAAATGCTGAACCGGTGGACGGTGGGGCTGGCCACGCACGTGGTGGCGGTCTCAGACCGGGTCGCGGCCTATGCGGCCCGCGAGTTCCGGATCCCGCCGGACCGGCTGACGACCATTTGCAACGGCGTCGATCTGGACCGCTTCCGGCCGGCCCCTCGCCATGGGTTCGGCGGCGGTCCCGTGATCGGTTCCACGGCGCGCCTGCACGCTGAGAACGACCATGCCACACTCCTCCGAGCCTTCTCGAGGCTGAGCGCGCGCTGGCCGGAGGCCGAATTGCTCCTTGTCGGCAGGGGACCCGAAGAGGCGCGGCTCAAGGCCCTGGCTGAAGATCTGGGGACGTCCACCCGCATCCGCTTCGTAGGAGAGCAGGGAGACGTCGCCCCTTTCCTCCATCAAATGGACCTCTACGTGCAGCCCTCGGTGGCTGCGGGAATGCCGAACTCTGTCCTGGAGGCAATGGCAGCCGGCCTCCCCGTCGTGGCGACCGCCGTTGGAGGCACACCCGAGGTGGTGCTGGATGGGCAGACGGGCCTCCTGGTGGCGCCCGGCGATCCGTCCGCTCTGGCCGATGCCTTGCTCGTCCTCCTGGCAGACCGATGCCTGGCGGAGAGGCTCGGGCAGGCGGGCCGGGCACGGGTCGAGGCCCATTTCGGGGAAGCACTGATGATCCGGCGGATGGAGGCATTGCTGGATCGACTGATCGAACGCCACCTCGGCCTGACGTTCCAGCTATCCGTGGGATGGGTGCCATGCTGACCGGCGCGGCACAACCGCTGGGAACATCCGCGGGGACCGCATCACCGGATCGGCCCATCCGGATCGCCCGAGTGATCGCCCGGCTGAATGTCGGCGGACCGGCGCAGCACGCGATCTTGCTCACGGCCGGCCTGGACAGGACGCGCTTCCTCACCACCCTCATCACGGGGATCGTCGGAAGCGGGGAGGGCGATTGTCTCTCTGCCGCCCGAGCCCGGGGCGTGGAGCCGGTCGTTATCCCGACACTGGGCCCCGCGATCCGCCCGATGCACGACCTGGTGGCCCTCGCCAAACTCGTGGCGCTCTTCCGGCAGTTTCGACCCGATATCGTGCACACCCACACCGCCAAGGCGGGGACGTTGGGGCGCCTAGCGGCACGCCTCGCCGGTGTGCCGAAGAGCGTGCACACCTTTCATGGCCATGTCTTCGAGGGCTACTTCTCCCCCGCCGCCACGCAGCTCTTCCTCCGAATCGAGCGCGTCCTGGCCCGCATGACGGACCGGATCATCACGGTGAGCCCCCGGCTGCGCCAGGCCCTTCTCGCCGAGGGCATCGGCCGGCCGGAGCAGGTGGAGGTGATCCCGCTCGGGCTGGATCTGGACCGCTTCCTCCGGATGCCGAGGGGCCAAGCCGATCTTCGTCCGTCGCTTCGCATCCCGGCCGGGACGCCTCTCCTGGGGATCGTGGGGCGCCTCGTGCCGATCAAGGATCACCCCACACTCCTCCAGGCGCTGACCCTGTTCCCGGACGGAGGCCAGGCGCCACACCTCCTCGTCGTGGGGGACGGGGAGCGGCGGGAGGAGCTCCAGCGACTCACCCGCCGCCTGAGCCTGGCATCTCGCGTCCACTTCTTGGGATGGCGGGACGATATGGAGGCTATCCTGGGTGGGCTGGACGTGGTAATCTGTTGCTCACGGAACGAGGGAACGCCCGTGGCGCTGATCGAGGCCATGGCCGCTGGCGTCCCGGTAATCTCCACCGACGTGGGGGGGGTGGGAGATCTCGTGGTGCACGGGGAGACCGGCTGGCTGGTCCCTCCCGGCGATCCGGCGGCCCTGGCGCGCGGAATCGAGAGACTGCTGGGGGATCCGGGCCTGTGCCGCCGCCTGGTGGCCACGGCCCGGCCCGTAGCCCTGGAGAGGCACCACGTCAAAGGACTGATCCATCGCATGGAGACGCTCTACGCGGACGTGCTGGTGGGCAAGTGGAGCCAATGAAAAATCTCAGACTGACAACCGACAATGCAAAACCGGGAACGACAATTGGCCGGTTGTCAGTTGTCGGTTGTCGGTTTTTCACTGAAGCAGTGAGAGGAGGGAAGTCGTGCGTGCGCTGGTGACGGGTGGCGCCGGCTACATCGGCTCGCATCTCGCTGACGCCCTGCTCAAGCGGGGGGACGAGGTGCTGGTCGTGGACAACCTGTCCACGGGGAAGATCGAGAACATCCGGCACCTCCTGGGCCACCCCGCCTTCCACTTCATCAACGACACCATCCTGAACGAGTCGCTCCTGGAGCGGTTCGTCCCCTCCATGGATCTGGTCTTCCATCTCGCCGCCGCGGTCGGCGTCCGGAACATCCTCGGGGATCCGCTGGCGGCCATCAATACGAACGTCCGCGGGACCGAGGTCGTGCTGGGCCTGGCCTTCAAGTACTGGAAGCGGCTGGTCCTGGCCTCCACCTCGGAGATCTACGGCAAGGCGAGCCACGTCCCCTTCCGGGAGGACGACGACCGGGTGCTGGGCTCCACCGCGGTGGCGCGCTGGTCCTATTCCATGTCCAAGGCGATCGACGAGCACTTCGCCTTCGCCTACGCCGTCAAGGGGCTGCCGGTCTCCATCGTGCGCTACTTCAACTCCTACGGCCCGCGGCTGGACGAGCGGGGCTACGGCAGCGTGGTGGCCAACTTCACCCGGCAGGCTTTGCGGGGCGAGCCCATCACGGTGCACGGGGATGGGAAGCAGACCCGCTGCTTCACCTACATCGAGGACACGCTGGCCGGGACGCTGCTGGCCGGCGAAGCCAAGGCGGCCATCGGCGAGGCCTTCAACATCGGCAGCCCCACCGAGACCAGCATCCTGGACCTGGCGAAGCTGATCAAGCGCCTCACCCGATCCAAGTCGCCCATCGCCTTCCAGGCCTACGAGGCGTACTACGGGGAGGGATTCGAGGACACGCGGCGACGGGTGCCGGCGGTGGAGAAAGCCAAACGCCTCCTGGGCCTCACGCCCCGGGTGGACCTAGAGACCGGCCTGAAGAAAACCATCGCCTGGTGCCGGGAGCACTTCACCCACTGACCGGCGGGGCCCGGGGGGCGCGGGCCGGTCCGCGGTCCACGCCAGGACCCAGACCAAAGGGAGCGGAGGCATGAGCCAATCGCCCGGGGAGTTCCAGGAGAAGGCTCGAACCAAGAATCTGACCGTGGCCGTCATCGGCCTGGGCTACGTGGGCCTCCCGCTAGCGGTCGAGTTCGCCCGCGCCGGGATCCGGGTGCGCGGGATTGATGTGCACGAGGCTCGCATGCAGGCCATCAACCGCGGGGTGAGCCACATCCCGGACGTCCCCAGTACCACCCTGGCGCCCCTGGTGCAGGCCGGGCGCCTCACCGCCAGCACCGCCTACCGGGACTGCGCGGCCGCGGACGCCATGGTGATCTGCGTGCCGACGCCCTTCACGCGGATGAAGGCGCCGGATCTCTCCTACATCGAGGCGGCCTGCCACGCGCTCGCGCCCCACGTCCAACCGGGGGCCCTGGTGGTCCTGCAATCCACCACCTACCCCGGCACCACCGAGGAACTGGTGCGCCCCATCCTGGAGACGCCCGGGCGGCAGGCCGGGCGCGACTTTCTGCTGGCCTTCTCGCCGGAGCGGATCGACCCGGGCAACAAGCAGTTCGGCGCCCACAACACCCCCAAGGTCGTGGGGGGGATCGACGCCGCCTCGACCGAAGCCGCCTGCGCCCTCTTCGCCCTCCTCGTCCCGCCCGAGCAGATCCATCGGGTCTCGGGGCCCCGGGTGGCGGAGATGTGTAAGCTCCTGGAGAATATCTTCCGCAGCGTGAACATCGCCCTGGTGAACGAGCTGGCCAAGCTCTGCGACCGCATGCAGCTCGACATCTGGGAAGTGATCGACGCCGCCGCCACCAAGCCCTTCGGCTTCATGCCTTTCTTTCCCGGCCCCGGCGTGGGCGGCCACTGCATCCCCGTCGACCCCTATTACCTCTCCTGGAAGGCGCGGGAGTACGACTTTTACACCAAGTTCATCGAACTGGCGGCCGAGGTCAACTCCAGCATGCCGTTCTTCACCGTGAACCGCATCGCCGAGGCGCTCAACCGCCAGGGGAAACCCCTCCTGGGCGCCCGCGTTTTGGTGCTGGGCGCGGCCTTCAAGCGGGACATCGACGATCCCCGGAACGCGCCCGCGCTGGAGGTGATGAAGGCGCTCCTCAATCGCGGGGCCGAAGTCAGCTACCACGATCCGTTCGTCCCCGAGGTGTGCCCGGACGGCCACCGCGACCCCGGGACGTCCCCCGGCCGGCGCCTCACCTCGGTGCCGCTCACCGAGAACACCCTGGCCGCCCAGGACTGCGTCTGCCTGGCGGTGGCGCACAGCGCCTTCAACATCCCCTGGCTGATCAAACACAGCCGGCTGCTGATGGACGCCACCGGCGTCACCAGGCGATTCCCCCAGGATCGCGGCACGGTGATTCGCCTCTAAGGCCATGAGCTACCTCGCGCCGCTCCTCACCCCCTTCCTGGTGGCATTCGGATCGGCCCTGATCCTCACCCCTCTGTGCCGGCGGGTGGCCCTCGGTCTTGGGCTGCTGGACCGGCCGGGCAGCAAGAAGATCCACCGGCACCCGACGCCCCTCCTCGGCGGGCCGGCCATCGCCATCGCCCTCACGGCTGGCGTGCTGGCGGCAGGGCCCGTGGACCAGGTCTCAGCCACCATCCTGGTGGCCGGAGGGCTCATCCTCCTCCTGGGCATCCACGATGACCTGGACCCTCACGCCGAGGGGGTCCGCTGGTGGCTCCGTCTGGTCTTCCAGGGGTTCCTGGCGGTCTTCGTGATCTACCCGGCGATCACGCTCGGCTTCCTTCGCACTCCCTGGCTCAGCATCCCGGTCATCCTGCTGTGGATCGTGGGGATCACGAACGCCTTCAACCTCCTCGACAACATGAATGGCCTGTCGGCGGGCGTGGCGGCCATCGCCAGTCTGACCTTCGCGGTCCTGGCCGCGCGCTACATCGACGCCGGCCCCGAGCAATTGCCCACGGCCCGCGCCGCGGCGTCGCTCGCCGGTGCGTGCCTGGGGTTCCTGCCCTGGAACTTTCGATCCCGGATCTTCATGGGCGACGCGGGGAGCCTGTTCATCGGCTTCACCCTCGCCTGCCTGGCCGCCCTGGGCAGTTGGCGGAGCCCCACCCTGCCCACATCGGTCATCATCCCGCTCCTGGTCCTGGCCTATCCTATTTTCGACACGACGCTGGTGGTGATCCTTCGCCTACGCCGTCGGCAATCACCGGTCGTGGGCGGCCGCGATCATTCCTCCCACCGACTGGTGAACCTGGGACTAGGCAGGCTAGAGGCCGTCCTGCTCATCTACCTCTTCTCCCTGTCCAATGCCCTCACGGCCCTCCTGGTCTCCTCGGTGACATTCCGCCTTTCCCTGCTGGCCCTCGCCGGGAGCGCCAGCGTTCTCTTCATCTTCGGCATGGTCTTGCGCAAGGCGCCCGCCTGGGCGGCCGGGGCCTCGGAGGAGGGGCCGAACGGTGGCCAAGAAATTGGATAGCGTCATCGTCCTGCTGGTGATCGTGATCCTGGGGGCGCTAATCGGCAGTGTGATCGGCGAGGTCATCGGCACCCTGGCCCCAGGCGGGTATTTGGAGAAGGTCTTCTCCAAGGGTGTGAACCCCGGCATCACCCCGCCAGCGGTTCTGGATCTCAAGGTCATTACGCTGACCCTCGGCCTCACGATGAAGATCAATCTGGCAAGCCTGCTGGGGATCGCCCTCGCTCTCCTGATCTACCGCAAGCTCTGACTCGGTGGTGATCGGCCTGGCACCGTCGATCCACCTGGGAGAGTGTCGCTTCCTCGGCGAGAACAGACACGCGCATGACACCAACTTCGACATTCGCAATTCGAAACTCGATGCTCAAGGGTCGCTGTTCCACGTAGCCCCATGCCCATGCCCGAAATCATCCTGGCCTCTGCCTCGCCGCGGCGGGCGGCCCTCCTCACACAGGCCGGCCTGCCTTTCCGTGTGGTCCCCAGCTCGCTGGATGAGAATGGGCCTTGGGCGAGAGCCCCCGGCGAGGACCACGAAGCCCGCGCCTGGCACTTGGCTCGGGCCAAGGCCCAGGACGTTGCCGCCATGGTTGGGCGAGGCCTCGTCATCGGGGCGGACACGATCGTGGTGTGCGGAGGCATCGCCCACGGGAAGCCCGGCGACGCAGGCCAGGCGCAGGACATGCTCCTGCGCCTGGCGGGTCGGACCCACCAGGTGATCACGGGAGTGGCCGTGGTGGAGGCAGAGACGGGGCGTGCCGAGGTTGCGAGCGCGGTGACCGCAGTTCGGATGCGACCCTTCGGTCCAGCCGAGGTCGCCGCCTACATCGCCACGGGCGAGCCGTTGGACAAGGCGGGGGCCTACGCCATTCAGGGGCGTGGAGCCTTCCTGGTGGAGGGGATCGAGGGGGACTACTCCACCGTCGTAGGGCTTCCCTTGCCCACATTGGCCAGGCTGCTTCGTCGCTTCGGACTCGACGTCTGGGAAGCCGCCCGGGCGCGATCGTGAAGCGTGCTGCCGGTACTTTGAATCAGTGGTGTGCGGTCGATCCCCTGGCCAGATTTTCCCTTGACACCCCCGGGGGAAGTGTGGGAATTTACCGTCGCCCTCTGGCGGTGTCATTTCCGGCCCGACCGGGGCGCCCTGAGTGTTGCGGGGGATCGTCCCGGGGGCTCTGAGGAGTGCCTGACGATGTCCACGTTCCTGTCTCGGTGGACCGGCCGTCCGGAGCGGGAAGAAAACCTCCTAGGTGACGTCGAGCACAGCCAACCCGATTCGCTGCCCGCTCCCAAGCGGCGGAGCCAGGGCCTAACCTGGTCCGCCTCGCCCTCCCTGGAACGCATCCATCGCGAACTCGACGAGCAGATCCGCACGATCGAGGAGGCCAAGCGCCTGCTCGAGGACCGGCTGAGCCCGTTCCAGCGGCACCTCTGGGAGCAGCGGCGCAACGTGGACCAGGCCCTGAAGCAGCTCGAGGCCCGCATCAAGCCCCTGCGCCAGTACATCGAGGGACAGGAGAGCAACCTCGAGCGTGTCGGCATGCACCTGAAGACGGAGCTGACGGATCAGTTCGAGAGCTTCGAGAGGTTCCTGGCCGAGCAGCGCCAGATCCTTGAGCGGGCCCAGCGCTACCTGGAAGAGCAGCCACGCCCCATGGCCCAGTACCTGGAGGATCAACAGCGGGCCATCGAGCATGTCTTCCGGGACCTGGAGGAAAAACTGGAGCCCTTCGGACGATATCTGAAGGAGCAGCAGAAGCTTTTGGAGGCGCTGGCCGAGCCCCGGGTGACGGAGGAGTTCGACGCGTTGTCAAGCTACTGCGGCGAGCGCCAGACGGCGCTGGAGCGGTACGCGACCGCGGCCGAATATCGCCCCCAGATCCTCTTCACCGAATTGGACGGGGTCTACCAGAAGTACAAGGCGCTGGATGGCGGCAAGAACAAGCTGCTCACCCGCGTGTTGGAGCAGACCCGGCAGGCCGACCTTCGCCTCCAGGATGCTCTGAAGCCGTTGCCCCGCGAACGCGAGGAAGCCCGCCCGCCACGGGTCGAGCCGGCGTCCTAGCCGCCCCTCCGTTTCCGCAAGCTCCCCTGCCGTCTTGCGCGACTTTCCGGTCGCAGACTCTCCGGGTCGGCATGCTCACGAGGCCGGCGGTTTCCCTGGGAGGCCGTGTATTTTGCTGGTGCAGGGCTAGCGGGGCTTGGCGGCGTTGCGACTCCGCAGATATTCCGTGATGAGCTGGTCGAGGCTCTTGTCGGCCGGGGGAAGCGAAGGTTTCGGCGGCACGGGCGCTGCTTGCGAGGGAGGCGGCTGCATAGGTTCCGATGCGGCGGACTTCTGGGGCTCGCCGGCCTGGATGCTTTGGATGATCCGCTGGTGCTGCTGGTTCATGAATTTCTTGATCTGGACCTCAGGTGCCCCCTCGCCCAAGGCCTCCCGGTAGTTGACCTTCTCCCGGGCGATGATGGCCCCCGCCCGGAAGACCAGGGTCAGCACGTACGGGTTTCCGCGACCCAGATCCTCGGTCTGGACGTGATACTCGATGCTGCCGTAGCTGACGTTTGTGTTCAGGCCAGGAATCATGGGAGGGCGCTGGGAAATCGGCCTGCACAATAGCAGATGCCGAACATTTGGGCAAGGGCTTTGTATTTGCGCTGGCCGCCTTCGTGGGGGGATGATATAGTACAATGTTTGTGGCCCTGGCAACTTTTCCCCGACCAGGAGCGCTGGAGCCAACTCCATGCTGGACCAGGTTCTCATCCCGATCCTGATGCACGCTGGCGGCGTCATGGTGTCGCTCACCATGACGGCCCTGGTTCTGTTCTCGGTCTATTCACTGGCGGTGATCGGCGAGCGGTGGTGGACCTTCCGGCGGATCCGTCTGGCCTCGGCCGGCCTGGTGCGCCGGGTGCTGGCCTCCGTGGAGCAGGGCAACCTGCAGGAGGCGTTGGACATGTGTGAGCCGGGGAAAGGCGGCCATGTGGGCTCGGTCCTGGCGGCCGGCCTGCGGGAGTTTTTGCTCCTCGCGTCGAAGAACCCGGGTCTCCACGCCGGTCCAAGCCTCGATCGGGCTACGGCCACGGCCCGGGAGGCAATGCAGCGGGTCACGTCCGCAGAGATCGCGCGACTGGAACGTCACCTCACCGCCCTGGCGACGCTCGGGAATATCAGCCCGTTCGTGGGACTCTTCGGAACGGTCATCGGCGTGATGCGCGCCTTCCAGGCGATCTCGCGGACGGGGAGTGGCGGCCTGGGCACCGTCTCGGCGGGCATCGCCGAAGCCTTGGTGGCCACGGCCGCCGGCCTGTTCGTCGCCATTCCGGCCGTGACCGCCTACAACCACTTCGTGTCGCGGGTCAAGGACTGCGCGACCGAAATGGACGGGGCCGGCTCCGAGCTCCTCACTTGGGCCCAGCGTGCCACGAGCGCCGGGTCCGCCGCAGTGCGGACCGGCGCCTGAACGGCCCGGGCAGATGCATCCGCCCGGATCGCGTCGGGGGTGTGATCCCACGACGCATTTTCGGTAGGTGCCCGCATGGCCATGAGCTTGCCATCGCGCGCCCGCGACCGGCGCATGCTCTCGGAAATCAACGTCACCCCGCTGGTGGACGTGACGCTGGTCCTGCTGATCATCTTCATGGTGACCACGCCGATGCTCCAGCGGGGCACCGACGTGCAACTCCCCCAGGCCGAGCAGTCCGAGCCGAAGGAGGAGGAGCGGATCACGCTCACCCTCACCCGGGAGGGCCGGCTCTACCTGAACAACCAGGAGATCCCCCGGACCAGCCTGCGCGATCGCCTGATGGCCCTGACTCGCAACCGCGAACGCGTCGTCCACTTCCGGGGGGATGCCCAGGTGCCCTACGGCATGGTGATCGAGGTGATGGATGCCCTCAAGGCGGCAGGCATTGAGACCGTGGGGATGATCACCGACCGGCCATCCGGCCCGGTGCGCCCGTAAGATCGTGTTCGTCACGCTCCCGGCTCTCCCGCGACCCGAGACCCTTGACACCCGACATTCAGGTGCCCATGGACCTCTTCTACAAGATTCTCGTTCTGCTTTCTGCGTTCGTCATCTGGGTCATCAGCAGCCTGGGCTACGCGGGGATCTTCGTAGCCATGGCCATCGAGAGCGCCTGCATCCCCCTGCCCAGCGAGGTCATCATGCCCTTCTCAGGGTACCTGGTGAGCCAGGGACGCTTCTCACTGTGGGGGGTCTCGCTGGCAGGGGCCCTGGGGTGTACTCTCGGGTCCGCGGCCGCCTACGCCGTCGGCGCCTACGGGGGGCGCCCCTTCATTCTGAAATACGGCCGCTACTTCCTGGTGACTGCGCACGAGGTGGACCGCGCCGATCGCTGGTTCGCACGCTACGGCATGGCGGCGACCTTCATCAGCCGCCTGCTGCCGGTCATCCGGACCTTCATCTCGCTCCCGGCCGGCGTCGCCCGGGTCCCGTTCACTCGATTCCTGTTCTACGCCTTCCTGGGCTCGCTGCCCTGGAGCTGGGTGCTGGCGTACGTGGGCGTGCTCCTCGGAGAGCACTGGGATCGGGTGGGCGGCGTGCTGCACTCCCTGGATGTCCTGATCGTGCTCGTGCTGGCGGCGGGCGTGGGCTGGTTCCTCTGGCGCCACTGGCCGCGGCGGGTCCCTCAGCTGGAGAAGAAGTAGGGTGAGGCCATGTTCCGATTTCGTCTCTTTCCGCGCCGCGAGAAGTTCTTCGACATGTTCATCGAGGCGGCGCGCAACATCCACCAGGGGGCGCGGGCTTTCCAGCAGATGCTGGAGGATTTCCGCGGCACCGACGAGCAGTGGCGGGCCGTGGAGGAGTACGAGCACGAGGGAGACAAGATCACCCATCGGATCCTCCGCACGCTCCACCAGACCTTCATCACCCCGATAGACCGGGAGGACATCCACAAGCTAACCTCGGCGCTGGACGACGTCATCGACCTCATCGAGGCTTCCGCCGCACGCATGGCGATGTACCGGATCGCCAAGCCGACGCCCGCCGCCCAGCGCCTGGCCGGGATCATCGTCCGTTGCACCGACCAGGTCGTCCGTGGTGTGACCGCCCTGCCCCGCTTCGAATTCCTCCAAGAGCACTGCATCGAGATCAACCGGCTGGAGAACGAGGCGGACGAGGTTTCGCGCGAGGCCATCGCGGCCCTGTTCGTGGAGGAGGCCCCGCCCCTCGAGGTCATCAAGTGGAAGGAGATTTACGAAACGATGGAGACGGCTACGGACCGGTGCGAGGACGTGGCCAACATCCTCGAGGAGATCGCCCTGAAGCATTCATGACGTGGCATGGCAGCAGGGCGCGATGGCGGAGACCCGCGCCCGCGAGAGACCGGAACCATGTCGCCCGTTTTTGAGCCCGCCGGAAGCTTCGTCGCACCAGAGACATCGGGCACGGGGATCATCCTCCGGGCCCTGACCGGACCGGACCACTTGGACCGGCTCACCGTGGGCGAGGGCCTGGGGGCCTACTGCCGCTATCGCGCCGGGGAGACACTGGCAATGCTCCGTCGGGTCCTCAGAGCCCCCCAGGGCCGCGTGCTGGCCGGGCTGGAGGAGGATCGGCTCGTCGGCTACCTCGCCGTCTTCCAGCCCGGACCGGAGGAACGGTGGGGGCAACGATCGGTCCCCGGATTGCTGGAGCTGGGCGCGCTGGAGGTGGACCGCGCCTGGCGCCGGAGGGGGGTGGCCCGACTGCTGCTGCAGGCCGCTTTCGCCGGGGGGGACCTGGACACCGCCATCGTGATCGCTCCCCAGTTTGCGACCGACTGGGACCTGGAGACCTCCGACCTCACCTGGCGCGACTACCGGCAACTGATCCTGCGTCTGTTCCGTCGGCACGGGTTTGCGGAGTTCATGACCGACGAGCCCTTGGTGGCGGCCGATCCGAGGAACTGCCTGCTGGTGCGGGTGGGAGAGGCGGCGGCGCCCGGCCTCTACCAGGCCTTTCGCACCCTCCTGACCGAGATGTCGCCCCGCGTGAGCCCGGCAGACGCCGACCGGCGGCAACAATACTTGGGGACCGGGTTCACCTCCATCCAGCAGATCAACCAACTGCCTGGCGAGGAGCGCGAGGCGATCTACCGCCGCCTCATCCCGCCGCGGGTGATCGCGCTCTTGCATCTCGACCCCGCGACGGGCCGGGACCCCCAGAGCAATCGCCTCGTCACTTACATCTGCCCCCCGGACCAGGCCTTCGTTCGGATCGAGGTCCGCACCCATTCGTCGGGCCAGGACTACGTGTACCTGCTGAAACTCACCCAGCCGACCGAGGAGTTCCTGGAGATCGCCTTCATCATCACCAACGATCCGCAGGCGGAGCGGTTCGACGTGGACCGCGACCCATCGGGCAACCCCGTGGGGATCCTCACCGGCATCCGCAATCCGGCCGAGGAAGTCCGGGCCATGCAGGCGGGATTGGCGCCTGGACAGGTGCGCCGCGGCCTGCGGATGTTCCGCCAGGTCCTCCCGCTGGTGGAGTCCTTCGCCGGCGAACTGGGCAAGGAGCAGATCTCCATCGAGGGACTCTTTTATCACCACGCCATCCTGTACGAGCGTTACGGTTTCGGCTACCTCACCGGGCGGGATCGCATGGAGGAGATCCACCGGGAGTTCCAGCCTGGCGGGATGTTGCACCGACGCCTGGACGGCTCGAATCCGTTCCGCATGCCCGAAGCCGCCGGCACGGTCCGCGGGAGGAGCTGGGCCATCCGCGACGGGGTCCTGGAGCAACCCTGGCGGGTTCCCCGGCTCTACAAGATCGTGGGGCAGGCCATGGACATGCCGACGTTCCCGGATTGCGTCTACTGACTCGGAGGCATACCGCTCACCTTCCGCCTGGGTCCACCACAGGGGACCGGCGAGAGGGTGGACACCGCGACTGAGGGAAATCCCCCTGGCAGGACAGCATCACCCCACACTGCATCTGTGGGGACCAGGGAGCCGGGGTTGGGATTTTCCAGGGAGGCAATCATGCTGGTCGGACGACGGATGCGGACGTCCCTGATCACGCTGACCAAGGATGCGACGCTGGCCCAGGCACGCGAACTTCTGCACACCCACCGGATTCGCCACCTGCCGATCGTGGAGGGCGATCGCTTGCTGGGCATCCTGACGGATCGCGACATCCGGCAGGCTTCCCCCAGCAGCACCGCCGGAATCACCCCGGATCGGACGGCGGCCTTCTTGGCCCGGATCCCCGTGACCGAAGCCATGGTCAGGAACATTCGCACCGTGAGCCCGTACACGACCATCGAGGAGGCGGCGCGTCTGATGATCGAGCACAAGATCGGCTGCTTGCCGGTCACGGAGGCCGACCGCCTCGTGGGCATCATCACCGAGACCGACATCCTGGGGGTGCTCGTGGACGTGATGGGTATCCGTGAGCCGAGCGCGCGGATCGAACTCACTCTCCCGGACCGGGCGGGCGCCCTGGCCGATGTGACCCGGATCATCAAGACGCACGGCGTGAACATCTCCAGCATCGTCACGCTGCCTCACTGGGAGGGGGGAAAGCGGCTGGCGATCATCCGGCTCAAGACCATGAATCCGCAGCCCATCTTGAAAGATCTGGCGGCCGAAGGTTACGAGCAGCCTCCTCCGCAGCCATGACAGCTCTTTGGTAAGAACCCTCCAGTTCCCGCAGACCGATTCGGCGCCGAGGCGACGATCGAAGTTCGCCTCGCCACACCTGCGTTACCTCCCATGGCCTCTTGTGGGAACGAACATTGCTCGACACTCCGAAGAGCCGGGATAGCGCCACGTCCGAGGCAGAGCGATATGTCTTAGGAGTGTGCACCTTTCGGAAACCACCTGTCTCAAAAACCCCCATAGGTAACCCTAACGGAACACCGATGGCTTGATCCTCGAACTCGAAGGCCCTGAAAGGCCCGTTGGTGAATTTGTTCCCATCTCATAAATTCAATGTATTAGCAAAGCAATACAATTGACTTCCCAAAATTCGTCCGTCGGCACATCTTGGCATAGATTTTGCTTTTCCGTTGTGATGACCCCACCACGTTGATGGTATTTTGTCCGATAGCCCCCGTAACGAGATGATCTCATGGGCTTTACCTGGATAGACGTTAGCTTGATCACACTCTTGATCAGCCTCGCCGCCGTCCTTACGGCCCACAGCTTGGTGTACCTGAACCGGCGAGACGCTCAGGAGGTTCTCCAGAATCGCCAGGCCGTGTGCAACCCCCATGAATGGGTCAGGCGCGAACCCACCGGTTTGATCTGCCGCCTCTGCGGAAAGATTCCCGGCTAGCTGGCGTCCCCCCTCCGGGCGAGATCGATTGGTTCAAGCCAGCCACCTGGGCGTCCCCGTTCCTCCTCCATCGGACACTCCCACCGGGAAGGTGTGTACTCCTTGGTTCTGCTCCAGCATGGCAGCTCAGTGCATCCCACGCGTCTGTCGCGCCCTTTCATCAATGATCCACCGCCAGTCGGTGAGCGCGGCCTTCCTCCCCTGCCCCGCGCCTCGACGTGATGCCTCCACGCCCCTCGCTGCGGGTCCATTTGCCTTGACTTTACCTGACCCCGATTGTACGCTCACGTTCGCTTTCGGTCAGATCCCACCCAGCAGTGGAATGCTAGGAGTCGAGTGAATGTTCGGTATCGGCATGCCGGAACTTATGCTGATTTTCGTGATCGCCCTTTTGGTCTTCGGGCCCAAGGAATTGCCCAGGATCGCGCGAACGCTCGGCAAGGCCATGGCGGAACTCCGACGCGCCTCGGACGAGTTGCGCGACGGGATCCAGCGCGAGATCGAACTGGCGGAGCGGGCGGAGGCCCCACCCTCTTCCCCGGAGGCAGTGCCCGCCGCCGCGCCCGCCGAGGCGACCTCGCCCAGTCCGGAGACCCACCCCGGCCCGACCACGGCGGGCGCGCCAATCGAGGGCAGCGAGACACCCCCGGGGAGCGTCGCGGCAGAGGTGTCGACGGAGCCAGTACCCCCTGCTCCAGGGGGGCAGGTCGGTGAGACTGCGCCCAAGGAAACGGTCGAAACCACCACGGCCTCGGCCCCACCCGAAACCAACGAGGCGCAGAAAGCTCAGGAGGCGCCTGCGGAGCACCGACCCGAGGTCAAGACCGCATCCCCCGTCCCCACCCAGCCCGTTGAGACGCGGAATGCCTGACGACGCCAAGATGTCTTCCTGGCCCACCTGGAAGAGCTCAGGAAGCCGCTGATCGTCTCCCCCATCGCCATCGGCTCGGATTTGCCCACAAGCCCCCGATCGCCAAGCTGACCGCGCTCGGCCCCGCAGAGACGCTCTGGGTCCATTTCAAGGTCGCGTTCATGGGCGGGGCGCTGCTGTCCCTTCCTGTCGTCCTCTACCAAATCTGGAAGTTCGTGGCGCCCGGTTTGTATCCGAAAGAGCGATGCTTCGCCGTCCCCTTTGTGATGATATCCACGTTCAGTCTCCTCGTCGGGCTGACCTTCTGTCTGTTCATCGTCCTCCCGCTGGCCATGCAGTTCCTCCTGACCTTCGATCCCACGATCCAGCAGATGCCCCGGTTCGGCGAATACGTCGGTTTCACCGTGAAGTTCCTCCTGGCCTCGGGCTGATCTTCGAACTGCCTCTAGCCATGACCATCGCGGCACGCTTTGGGCTGGTCACCCCGCAGTTCCTGGCCCGAAACCGGAAGTACGCCATCCTGATCAACTTCATCATCGCCGCGACCCTCACCCCCACCCCGGACATTTTCAACCAGACCATGATTACTCTCCCCATGTGTCTGCTCTACGAGGTCGGGATCGTGGCCGTGCGGATCGTGGCCCACCGCGGGAAGCCCGCCGAAGGCTAGCTTCTCCGCTCAGATGGAGGCATCGCGAGACATTCCGGAAGGGTACACGCGTCCCGCACAGTTGTTACTTGCGCGAACAATGGGGGAGTGGCAACTCGCGCTACGCCTGTTGCGCAATCTGCCCGAGGAAGAACCGATGGAAGCGGTCGTCCGGGGTGAGCTCGGGGTGGAAGGCGGTCGCCAAGAGGCGTCCCTGGCGAGCAGCTACGGGGCTGCCGTCCGGAAGGCGGGCCAGCACCTCGACCGCGGGACCGACGTCCTCGATGATGGGGGCTCGAATGAAGACGGCCCGGTACGGAGGATCTCCCAGCGCGGAGACGTGGAGCTCGGCCTCGAAGCTGTCCACCTGGCGACCGAAGGCGTTCCGTCGGACGCCAATGTCCATGGCCTCCAGCGCTGGGAACCCGCTGGCGTCTAGCCGCTTGGCCAGGAGAATCATCCCGGCACACGTACCCCAAATCGGGAAACCGTCGTCGGCCAGCTTGCGGAGCGGTTCGAGCAGATGTGATGTCCGCATGAGCCGGACGATGGTCGTGCTTTCTCCGCCAGGAATGATCAGCCCGTCCAACCCCTCCAGCTCCCTCGGAAGCCGCACTTCGGGGACAACTACGCCCAGGCGCTCCAGCACCTCGCGGTGCTCACGGAAATCCCCCTGCAAGGCCAGTACACCGATGGTCGCCATGGCGAATGACAAATGACCACCGACCACTGCCAATGCATTCTGACAATGCATTGATCATCGGCCGGTGGTCAGTGAGGATCGTGTTCCTACCAGCCTCGGGTTGCCAGGAGCTCTTCCTGCTTCATGGATCTGACATCCAAGCCGGGCATGGCCTCTCCCAGCCCCCGCGACACTTCCGCTAGGATCTTCGGGTCCTTGAAGTGCGTTGTCGCCTGCACGATGGCCTTGGCACGGGTGGCCGGATCAGACGACTTGAAGATGCCGGAGCCGACGAACACTCCGTCCACACCGAGCTGCATCATCAGGGCGGCGTCGGCCGGCGTGGCGATTCCGCCGGCGGCAAAGTTGACGACGGGAAGGCGCCCCGCTCGCGCCACCTCCACGACCAGTTCGTAGGGCGCCCGCAGATTCTTGGCCTCCGCCATCAGCTCGTCCTGGCTGAGACCTTGGAGCCGACGAACAGCCCCCAGGACCGCGCGGGCGTGGCGGACCGCCTCGACGACGTTGCCCGTCCCCGCCTCGCCCTTGGTCCGGATCATGGCCGCACCCTCACCGATCCGCCGAAGTGCCTCGCCCAAGTCGCGGCAGCCACAGACGAACGGGACCGTGAACGGATGCTTGTGGATGTGATGCTCCTCGTCCGCGGGGGTAAGGACCTCGGACTCGTCGATGTAGTCCACGCCCAAGGCCTCGAGGATCTGCGCCTCGACGAAATGCCCGATCCGGCACTTGGCCATCACCGGGATCGTAACGGCGTGCTTGATTCGCTCGATCACGGTGGGGTCAGCCATCCGGGCCACGCCGCCTGCGGCCCGAATGTCCGCCGGCACACGCTCCAGCGCCATGACGGCACACGCGCCGGCGTCCTCGGCGATCTTCGCATGTTCCGGCGTGACCACATCCATGATAACCCCGCCCTTCAGCATCTGGGCGAGCCCCACCTTCACTGTCCAGGTTCCCTTGTCCATGGCTCTCCTCCTGGCTGCCGGTGATCTCCGAACGTTTCACCTGTTATTATATCAGGGTGGGACCACAATGCAACTGCCGTTGCGCCTCGAGTGGCCCAGTTGTCGCGCGGTGCCCCGAGCGGGTCCACGCGATCCTGCACGAGTTGGCTGTGTCGCTAGTCGGCTCGGAACGTGCTCACGCCAGGGGAAGGCCAGGGCCAAGGGGAGGACGGGCGCAACGACACTGTGGATGGGGTCCCCTCACCGGAGGCGTGGACGGCTTAAGCCTTCGAGTAAGGCGCGTGTCGGATGCTCTTCCCCTCGACGAGGAAGACCACCATCTCCGCGATATTGGTGGCGTGATCGGCAATCCGTTCCAGGTGGCGCGAGACCAGGATCAGGCGGATGGCTCGAGGGATCGTCCGCGGATCCTCCATCATGAAGGTCAGGAGCTCCCGGAAGATTTGGTTCTTCAGGGCGTCTACCTTGTTATCAGCGGGGATGACCTCGCGGGCCAGGTCGGCATCCCTGCGCACGAAGGCGTCCAGAGCGTCCCGCATCATCTTTTGCGAAAGCTGACTCATGATCGGGAGGTCAATGTACGGCTTGAGCTGGGGCTCCTCGTTCAGTTCGATGGCCCGCTGACAGATGTTCACCGCCTGGTCCGCCATGCGTTCCAGGTCAGTGGTGATCTTCATGGCCGTGGTGATGAAACGAAGGTCTTTGGCCGCTGGTTGGTGCAGGGCCAACAGGCGAAGACAGTCCTCCTCGATCTCGACATCCAAGAGGTCTACTTTCTGATCGGAGGCGATGACCTCTTCCGCCAGCCGGGAGTCCCGGTCCACCAGGGAGGACACGGCCTGCTCCACCATGGCCTCCACCAGGCTGCCCTGCTTCAGGGTCTTTTCCTTGACCAGCTCCAGTTCCTCGTGAAAGTGCCGCTGCATCGAGTCCTCGCTGGTGCATCCCACCAAACGTGAAGCGTGAGGTGCAAAACGTGAGGTGAAGAGTTTTGGATCAACCAAACCGTCCGGTGATGTAGTCCTCTGTGCGCCGGTCGCGCGGGTTGGTGAAGATCTGGGGAGTCTTGTCGAACTCCACCATCTCGCCCAACAGGAAAAAGGCCGTCGTCTCGGAGACCCGCGCCGCCTGTTGCATGTTATGGGTGACGATGACGATCGTCAAGTCCTTCTTCAATTCGACGATGAGCTCCTCGATCTTGGCGGTCGCGATCGGGTCGAGTGCCGAGCAGGGCTCGTCCATGAGCAATACTTCGGGCCTGACGGCCAGCGCGCGGGCGATGCAGAGCCGCTGCTGCTGCCCTCCCGAAAGGCTCGCACCCGACTTCCCGAGCTGATCCTTCACCTCATCCCACAGCGCCGCATGGTGAAGGGCGCGCTCTACCGCCTCATCGAGGTGTGCGTGATTCCTGACGCCGTCCAACCTCAGGCCTGCCGCCACGTTGTCGAACACAGACATCGTCGGGAACGGGTTGGGCTTCTGGAAGACCATGCCGATGCGTCGCCGGATCTGGACCGGATCGACCCCCGGGCCGTATAGATCGTCCCCGTTCAGGAGGACCTGTCCTTGGGCGCGGGCCCCAGGGACAACCTCGTGCATGCGGTTCAGACACCGGATGAAGGTGGACTTGCCACAGCCCGAAGGGCCGATGATAGCCGTGACGGCCACGGGAGCAACCATCAGGTCGATGCCCCGCAGGACGTGCAGGGCGCCGAACCAGGCGTTGAGCTGCTTCACAACGATACCATCCGCCATGCTTACCTCAACCCGCTATACCGACCCTTGGTTACGATTCGAGCGATGAGGCTCGATGAAAAGATCATCAAGATCAGGACGAGCGCGCCGGCCCAGGCCTGCCGGTGCCAGTCGTCGTACGGAGCGATGGCGTATGCGAAGATCTGGAGCGGCAAGGCGGCAATGGGTTGAAGTAGGCCCTGATGCCAGAAGCGGTTCCCGAAGGCCGTGAAGAGCAGAGGCGCCGTTTCTCCCGCGATCCGGGCGACCGAGACCATGACGCCGGTGATGATCCCCGCCCGAGCCGTCGGCAGCACCACGCGGAGGATGACCTTCCACTCGGGAATGCCCAAGGCGAGAGCTGCCTCTCGCAAGGAGGCGGGGACGAGGCGCACCAGCTCCTCCGTCGTTCGGAGCACGATGGGGAGCATGATGATCGCCAATGCAAAACCTCCGGCCAGGGCAGAGAAATGCCGCATTGGCAGGACCACGATCGTATAGGCGAAGATCCCGATCACAATGGACGGGACGCCGTTCAAGACATCTGCCAGGAAACGGATCACCCAGGGGAGACGCCGGTCCCGCGACTCGGCCAAGTATACTCCCCCAAGGATTCCCAGGGGAAGGCCGAGGCACGAAGCCAGGCCGACGAGTGTCAGGGTTCCCACAATGGCATTGGCCATGCCGCCGCCTGGTTCTCCCACCGGCTTGGGCAACTGGGTAAAGAAGTCGAGGTTGACCGCCGAGGCCCCCTGATACACGAGGAAGACCAAAATCAGGATCAAGGGGAGGATCACCAGGAGCGCGGAAACGGCGGTGAGGCATGCCATCACGGCGTTGACCCCGCGGCGGATCCCGGCCTTCACTCCCGCACCTCCCTCACCGCCCCACCCACGCTCCAGACGAGGAGCCGGGCCAGGGCATTGACGATCACCGTCACCACGAAGAGGAGCAGGCCGACCTCGATGAGGGCGGAGAGGTAGAGATCCGATGTCGCCTCGGCGAACTCGTTGGCGATCAGACTGGCCATAGTATAGCCCGGGGCGAAGAGCGATGCGGAGATCTCTGCGCGGTTGCCGATGACCATGGTGACGGCCATGGTCTCCCCGAGGGCTCGGCCCAAGCCCAGGAGGACCGCCCCGATGAGTCCGGACCTCGCGTAGCGGAGGACGGCGATCCGCGTCGTCTCCCACCGCGTGGCGCCGAGCGCGAGCGCCGCCTCACGCTGGGAGTTTGGCACAGCCAGCAGGACCTCCCGGCTCACGGCGATAATGAAGGGAACGATCATGATGGCCAAAATCAGGCCCGCAGCGAGCATCCCCACCCCGTAGGGCGGCCCCTGGAAGAGCGGCAAGAATCCCAGCGCGGTTCCCAGCGCCGGCTGCACCTGAGTTCTGAGCCAGGGAGCCAGGACAAAAATCCCCCAGAGACCGTAGACGACGCTCGGGACAGCAGCCAGCAGCTCGATGAGAAACGAGATCGATGGACTGATCCAGGAGGACGCCAGCTCGGTGAGAAACACCGCGGCACCTATCCCCAGAGGCACCGCGATCAACAGCGCCAGCACCGAAGAGACAATCGTGCCGTAGATGAGCGGGAGGGCCCCGAAATGCTGGGCGACTGGGTCCCAGGTGGAAGTGTAAAGGAAACTCCACCCGAAGGCCTTGATCGAGGGAAGGGCCGCCCTGACCATGACGACGACCATTCCCAGCACGATGACCAATACGGCCAATGCGGAAGCGCGGATGAGGAGACGGAATAGATAGTCACCCCATCTTCCCGTCGTCCTCGTCGAGTGCACAACCCGAGGGAGGGACAGCCCTTCGGCTGCCCCTCCCTCCTGTACCATGGTTCTGGCCATGGGATTACTCAGCGGGCCGCCAGGAGCGGCTTACCCTGGAACGTGATCTGATGGATCTTCGCCTCGATCAGTTTCACAACCGGCGCTGGCAGCGGCGCATAGAGGAGATCCGACGTGTACTTCTCTCCGTCGTGGATCGCCCACCAGAGGAACTTCACCAGCGCCTTGCCCTTCGCCTCATCGGACTGGTCCTTGTAGACCAGAAGCCATGTGAAGCTGGCGATCGGATATGCATCGTCGCCCGGAGGGTTCGTCAGCGAAACCCGGAAATCCGAGGGCATGTTCTTGGCCGCGCTTGCGGCCGCGGCCGTCGTGCTCTGGATGCTCGGTTGGACAAACTTCCCGGCCTGATTCCGGACCATCGGCGCCGGAAGGCTGTTCTTGATGGCGTAGGCCAACTCCACGTAGCCAATCGCACCCGGCGTGCTCTTGACCTGGCCGGATACGCCCTCGTTGCCCTTCCCACCGAGACCCACCGGCCAGTTCACCGAGGTCCCGCGCCCGACCTTCTGCTCCCACTCCTTGCTCACTTTCGACAAATAGTCCACCCAGATATAGGTGGTGCCGCTCCCGTCGGAGCGGTGAACCACGATGATTGGCTGATTCGGCAGCGCGACCCCGGGATTCACTTCCGCGATCCGCGGATCGTTCCATTTGGCGATCTTCCCGAGGAAGATGTCGGCCAGAAGGTCGGGCGTAAAGCGGAGCTTGGGATCACCGGGGAGATTGTATGTGGCGACGACGGCCCCTAAGACCGTCGGGATATGGAAGAGTTCACGCGGTGCCTGTTTGAGCTGCTCGTCGGTCATCGGTCCGTCCGACGCGCCGAAGTCCACTGTCCTCTCGGTGATCTGTCGGATACCGCCGCCACTCCCGATGGATTGGTAATTGAACCGAACGCTCGGGTCCACCTTGGTGTACTCGTCGAACCACTTCGAGTAGATCGGATAGGGGAAGGTCGCCCCGGCCCCGTTCATCAGCATCTGGGCCGAAACCGATCCAGCCCCATACCCGACGGACAACAGCAGGGCGGTAAAGATGACGCCCGTACGCTTGCCCAGCCCCTGAACCCACTTCATTGACTGCCTCCTTTTCCTTTCCTGAGGATCTGAAATCCACTGGACTCTGGGTAGATCCGTGGCCAGCACAATGTCCCTGTGTGTGCTTGAACAGGTTTCAACAAGACGATGTGAAACGTGGGGTATTTCCGATCATCAGAGGATCTGGCTCACCGCCCTCGTCGCAACATAAGCCAGGAAAAACAGTAGAACGCCGAGGACAAACACGGTGAGCCACAGGGTGATGTCCTTGTCGGCCCGGTAATCGCTGCGTGCCCATGGCCCCAAGGCGTGGACCCTCGCCATGCGGTAGCGGCTGACCCATGAGATCGCAGACAAATAGAGCGAGACCCAGGCGAGGAAAAGGACGGTGTCCAGGAACGGTTTCATTTGCGGTATCCCCATATTCCCCCCATCACGCCCTGAAGTATCAGCCGTGAATGTTACAATTGCGTGACAGGGGGGTGAATTCTCCAAGAAGTGGGTGAGGGGGGACTCATGCCGCCACGGCTCGGCGATGGAGGAAATCCCCCAGGATCCCCTGGGGCGGGTGCCGGAACACCCGGATCGGCGGCAATGTCGGCTCGACCTGCCCGCCCTTGATGAGATACCCGTCGGCCCCGGCGCGATAGGCGGCTTCGCCCTTCATGGTGAGAAGGACAACCTTGACATTCCCCATATCGGGAGACTGCCTCAACCGCTTACACACCTCCCAGCCGTTCAACTGCACAAGGTCGGGATCCAAAAGGATCAGGTCCGGGCGACGCATCCGGGCCTGATACAGGGCGTCCACACCCGTGCGCGCCTGGAGGACGCGGTATCCCTCCCCTTCCAGGAGGCGCGCCATGGAACTGTTCCAGATGGCGTCGCGATCCGCAATCAGAATGGTTGGGATGACACTTCGCATGTTCCCTCCCTCCCGATGCCACCCGTTCGTTCCGTCCGACGCAACACGGCTCGGGCCCGGGCGACGACCTCTTTCACGCTGCATGGCTTCCCGATGAAGTCGTCCACTCCCATCTCCAAGAGCGCGATGCGGTCGGCCGGACTTCCGATGGCGGATACGATGATGACAGGAATGTTCTGGGTGGCCAAGTTGGCCTTGAGCGACCGACAGACCTCCCACCCGTTCATTGTTGGTAAGAGCAAATCGAGGATGATGAGGTCGGGACGGGAGAGATGAACCGCGTGCAGACCGGCCCGACCGTCGTTGGCCGTGGCCACGCGGAAGCCCTCTGACCCAAAGCGACGGGCCAGGAGGTTGGCGATATCCGGTTCGTCCTCGATGATGACAACGTGTCGCATGGATCCTCGTGATTGGTGGATAGGTTGATGGGAGGATAAGGAACTCGGATGACGAGCGGATGACAGGCGGGTGAAATCTGGATGAATTGCCGTGGGTTGGCTAAGGGCGTGAAATCGCGGGCGTTACTATCGTGGACGAGTTCGGCGGTTGCGCCAGAGTTGCAGGAAGTCGCGCCTAGAACGGTGTCCAGGGCTTACACGTACCTGCGCTGATCCCCTTCAAACGGGTGGCGGCTTGGCCCATCACCCTGGCCTCACAGTGGATAGTGGGGAGATATCAGGGTCGGGAACCTCCAAGAGGTCCGCAATACATCGAATGGCCGCATTCTGGCTTTCCTCCCACGGTCGCTCATGGACGGCCTCACATCTTGACTCTCCTAGCCGCTCCCCTCCACAGAGAGACCTTCGGCGAAGTCGAGGTCTTTAGGCTGTGGGAAAGCAAGGCCGTGGCGGACCGTGTCCCCGCTGGCGGCGGTCCACACGGTTTGGGCTTCCACTTCCAGGGGGCCGCGCTGCGTCAGGAGGGCAAGGTCCACGGCACTGCCCGGTGCCAGCTCGACGGGAAGCTCCACCATCAGCCCCCCGGCACTCACGGTGCGCACCACCCCCAGGATCTCGCCCAGTTCCAACTGTGGCGCGAAGCCAATCACGGGCAGGTACGCCGGGAACCGCAGGAATCGTCGTTGCCCCAGGCGCTCCTCTGGCCTGCTCACCCCCTCGCTGCCCTCGGGGGCCTCCCGTTGGACCTGTCGGTCATGCTCCCGATCAACGTACCGCTTGGCGGCGGCCTCGGCGGCCGCCAGGGAGTCAAACCCCTCGGGGAAGACCAATTCATTGAGGGGCGCGGTGGCAGGTGCCCGACTCTCAGCAAGCTGGGGCAGGGGAGTCACCGCCGCGGCCCAGCCGGTTGAGCCAAGTTGCTTCACCGAGATCAGAAAGTCTCGGTACGGTCCGAGGGTTTCCCACATCATGGCGCGCTCTTTCGGTTCTCCTGAAGGAGACGCGTCTTTCCCTCGCCTAGACCGAGACGTCTGCCGCCCGCTGCCAGCCAAGACCGCCTCAATCACGGTGACCAAGGCCTCCTTGCGGAAGGGCTTGGGCAGGCAGGCTTGCGCCCCGGCGGCGTAGGCGTGGCGATTCAGGGCAAGATCATCGCTGGCGGTGATGATGACGATGGGGATGCGCTGGGTCTGGGGCTCCTTGCGGAGTTGGCGGCAGACTTCGTACCCGTCCAGGTCGGGCAAGCGGAGATCCAGGAGGATGATATCGGGCGGGTGGGCGGTGGCCGCGCTCAGGCCCAGCTCACCCTCCTCTGCCGTCTGGACCTCGTAGCGGGTGGGATCGAGGAACGCTTCCACAAGCTCCCGGTCGTGAGGGTCGTCCTCGATCACCAGCACCCGCTGTCGCACGAGCATTCCTGCTCCTGGGGGCGGTAGCGACCGGGTGGAGGCCCTCACGGCAGGAGCCGGCCTTCTTGCAGGGAGGCCTCGGGGGCGAGACTCCTCACCACGCTCGCCAACGTTGCCCCCTGGTCTGGGCTGAGGCCGAAGAATTCCCCGTCGCTCCCTATTCAGATTAGTCATCGCTGCCTCGATGCGGGAGGACCATTCGCCTTGGGGCCCAGGGAAGAGGAGTGACTCCAGGGAGGAACAGTAGCCAACAGCGTTGCATCTGTCAACGAAACAGGTGCTGTTCGGAGACATCGGGCCATTCCCTTCATGACGCGGAAGCGGCAGGCCCCGACCCGCAGAGATGCGGGAATCAGGTCCAGGACGAGCGATGGAAGCCGGACGATCTGGAAAGATGGTCGCGCGGAGGTTGCGTCCTGTGCCATCGAATGGCGTCCCCTGCAACCCTTCCCGCGTAACTTCGAGCCTTCCACGGCCCACCCGCATTCCGGATGAATTCCCCGGGAGGATCTTCCGGCGGGCTTTCACCCGGTCGAAGCGTGCGAGGCGGTGGCGGCCGGCAGGGTGATCCGCACGCGCGTCCCCTTCCCCAGTTCGCTCTCAATAACGAGGCCGCCGCCATAGGCCTGGACCAGGTGCTTCACAATGGCCAAGCCGAGGCCGGTCCCGCCCAGCTCCCGGGAACGCGCCTTGTCCACGCGGTAGAAGCGCTCGGTGATTCGGGGGAGGTCCTTCTCGGGGATTCCGATGCCGGTATCTTCTACGACGATCGCGATGGAGGGATGGGGCGACGCCTGCTCACCCTGACTACCCTTGGCTTGTTGAGAGGCAGCGGAATCCTCGTGGGGAAGCATGGAAGCCCGGACCGTGACACTTCCGCCCTCGGGGGTGTACTTGACGGCGTTGTCAATGAGATTCACCAGGATCTGAACCAGGCGATCGCGATCCGCCTTGACGGCCGGCAATTCGTCAGGCACCGCAGTGACGAGATGAATGGACTTCTGCTCGGCCTGAGGCAACAGCATGGCCGCCGCCTGACGTGCAACGTCCGGCAGGGAGACGGGCCGGATGGAAAGCGGCGTCCGCTCCAATTCGATATTGGAGAGGTCCAGCAGGTCGTTCAGGAGGCGCCCCAGGCGATCGCTGTGTCGGTGGATGATCTCCACGAATTTCCTCGCCTCCTCCCGGTCGTCCAGGCCGTGGTCGAGGAGCGTCTCGGCATACCCCCGGATGGCGGTGAGGGGCGTGCGAAGCTCATGGGACACGTTCAGCACGAACTCCATCCGGACCTCTTCCAGCCTCTTGAGCTGTGTCACGTCCCGGAGGACGAGGACAGATCCCTGGAG